>CAZBOF010000019.1:0-35893 GCA_964493285.1 uncultured Rhizobacter sp.
TGAGGGGCAACACCAGCGGCCCGGCAAAGCCGGTTCCGCGGTGTTCGCTAGGTCTAGTGCACTGGCAGTACCTGATACGGCTGCCGGAATTCAAAGTTAGTCAGAAAGGAAAGCACCATGCGCCACCGTCACGGACTCCGCAAACTCAACCGCACCAGCGAGCATCGCCAGGCGATGCTGCGCAACATGTGCAATTCGTTGCTGCAGCACGAAGCGATCAAGACCACGGTCCCCAAGGCCAAGGAACTGCGCCGCGTCGTCGAGCCGCTGATCACACTCGCCAAAGAGCCGACGCTGGCCAATCGCCGCTTGGCGTTCGACCGCACCCGTGACCGCGACATCGTGACCAAGCTCTTCAACGAATTGGGCCCGCGCTACAAGGCACGCCCGGGTGGCTACACCCGCATCCTGAAGATGGGCTTCCGCGTGGGCGACAACGCACCGATGGCGTTCGTCGAACTCGTCGACCGGCCAGAAGTCCCAGCCGAAGCGCCGTCGGAAGCGGTGGATTGAGTCGAACGCCCACGGGCGTTTCGAAGCCAAGGGGGCCCGTCTAGCGGGCCCTTTTTCTTTGTGCGCGAGTTCAGGTTGGTGCGGCAATGTGGCGCCAATATGCGCCACGCCTCTATCTCGGGTCGTCGCCGATTTGCCGGCTTCATCAACTGGAACCGCAATGGCTTTCATTGAGGCTGTCGACCCTGAGACGGGGTGAATGTGCTTCGGGTATGGCGTGACGTGAGGCTCGATGGATCTCGATGCGGTGGTGTGCTATACTCATCGGCTCAGTCGCGGGGTGGAGCAGTCTGGTAGCTCGTTGGGCTCATAACCCAAAGGTCGTTGGTTCAAATCCAGCCCCCGCAACCAAGGAATACAGGCTCAGGCCTTAAAAAAATGCCCACATCATCGTGGGCAATTTTGTTTTTCAGATCGACTTCGAACGTCTCTTGATGAAACTGGGTCGGTCGCGTGCGCCATTGATCACCCTGCACAAAGGGGTCGCAGGCGGGCAGAGCAAGCATGGTTTGCTGGCGACGCCGTTGGCGCTGTTCCGACGCGGAACATTGAATGTTGCAGCCTGGGAATCATCGGATGGCGGACCATGATGTGATCGGTGCTGTATCAGATCGCTAACCTTCATGTTTCCGGGCCGATGTACTCACCTGTTTGGAGTGCTTGAGTGAAACGGCTGCTTCTGATGGTGCGGAGGTAATGCACCACATGGATGTTCTCGTGGTTGTTGGATCAGCATGCAACGCCTGTTCTCTTTACTCCAGCGTTTGTGCTCGCAGTCAAGGGCATCTCCTTTCTTGCCGAAGCCCACATGGCTGTTTGCCCGCACTGCCCAATGGGACGGCATCAACGCGCTCTTTGTGGCTGGCACGACGGCCTGGCTCGGGTGGCCGGGGTGTGGTGTTTGGCCTGCTGGCGCGGCGCCTTCGTGCGCGGTGACGAGGAAGAGGCCGGGGTAGAACCTGACAGAAAGGTGACGATAGACATAGCGAGCGCGAGGGGCAATGATGAATGAGACTGATACTCATTCATTAAACTGTGTGACATGGCGTTTGCCGCTGGGGCGACGCGCGCTGCCATCTTCAAGACTCTTCAGGGCTCTTTATGCAAAGTCGTTCTGCTTCCGCGGCCCGCATCGTGGCGCGCGCGGGTGTCCTTTCCATGGGGGTGCTGCTGTCGGGTGTCGCGGCCGGGGCGGGTGAGGTCAATCTCTACACGACGCGCGAGCCCGCGCTGATCCAGCCCTTGATCGATGCGTTCGTGAAGGACAGCGGCGGGATGAAGGTGAATACCGTGTTCGTCAAGGACGGGCTGCTCGAGCGGGTGAAGGCAGAGGGCGCCCGTTCGCCGGCCGACGTGCTGATGACGGTGGACATCGGCAATCTGGTCGATCTGGTCGCCGGCGGCGTGACGCAGGCGGTGAAGTCGCCGGTGCTGGAGTCGGTGCTGCCGCCGAACCTGCGTGACCCGCAGGGGCAGTGGTTCGCATTGTCGCTGCGCGATCGCGTGCTCTACGTGGAGAAAGACCTTCCGCTGACCGCGTTCACTTATGAAGAGCTGGCAGACCCGAAGTGGAAGGGCAAGCTGTGCATTCGCGCGGGTCAGCACCCTTACAACACCGCGCTGATCGCGGCGAAGATCGCCAATGACGGCGTGGTCGAGGCCGAGCGCTGGCTGCGCGGCGTGAAGGCCAACCTGGCGCGCAAGGCCACGGGTGGCGATCGCGATGTGGCGCGCGACATTCTGGGCGGCATCTGCGACATCGGCATTGCCAACTCCTACTACGTGGGCCAGATGAAAAATGCCGCGCCAGGCAGCGACAACCGCAAGTGGGGCGATGCGATCAAGGCGATCCGCCCGACGTTTGCCAAAAGTGGCGGCACGCATGTCAACGTCTCCGGCGCGGCGGTGGCCAAGCATGCGCCGAACAAGGGCAATGCGATCAAGTTGCTCGAGTACCTGACGTCGGAGGCGGCACAGTCGATCTATGCGCGGGCGAACTACGAGTACCCCGTTCGTCAGAACGTCCAGCAAGATCCAGTGATGGCGAGCATGGGTCCGTTGAGGATCGATGCCCTCTCCGTCGCGGAAATTGCCAAGTTCCGCAAGCAGGCAAGCGAACTGGTCGACAAGGTCGGCTTCGACCACTGAGGTGTGGCACAAGAAGAGCAGCACGTCATGTCGTCCCGGCGATGGCCGCCTGCGGGCGGCCAACGGCTTTTGAGCGTCTTGCCGCGTAATTCGCGAGCCGGGCGCCGTCGTGGGCCAGGAGGCGCCACGTGCTGTTGAACTGGATCACGGGGCGCGGCCATGCCGCGCTGTCGTCGGCCATGCTGATCGCCTTCATCGTGCTGGTGCCGGTGATGGTGCTCGGGTGGTTCGCGTTGAACGCCGACCTCACGCACTGGGCGCACTTGATGCAGTACGTGCTGCCGCAGGCGATGTGGAACACGCTGCTGCTGCTGGCGGGTGTCGGGGCGCTGGCCGCCGCGCTCGGCACCGGCAGCGCGTGGCTGGTGACGGCGTACGAGTTCCCGGGGCGCAGGGTGCTGGCCTGGGCATTGCTGCTGCCTTTGGCGGTGCCGACCTACATCGTGGCTTTCGCCTACCTCGATCTGCTGCATCCCATCGGGCCGATTCAAACGGCGCTGCGAGCGCTCCTCGGATACGACAGCCCGCGCGAGTTCCGCTTGCCGGATCTCCGTTCATTGCAGGGGGCGATCCTGGTGCTGGGGTTCGTGCTCTATCCCTATGTGTACCTGAGCACGCGCGTGATGTTCATGAGCCAGGCAGCGAGCTTGCTGGAGGCGGCCCGCACACTGGGCGCAACGCGCCGCGAGGTGTTCATGGAGGTGGCTTTGCCGCTGGCGCGTCCGGCGCTGGCGGTGGGGTTGAGCCTGGCGCTGCTGGAGACGCTCAATGACATCGGTGCGTCCGAGTTCCTGGGTGTGCAGACGTTGACGGTTTCGGTCTACACCACGTGGGTCACGCGCTCTGACCTGGGGGGAGCGGCGCAGATCGCGCTTGCGATGCTGTTCATCGTGGTGGGATTGATCCTGCTGGAGCGGCATGGCCGGCGGCGCCAGCGCTTTGCCAACACGCAGCGCATGCGCCCGATGCAGCCTCGCGTACTGCATGGTGGCGCCGCGC
This sequence comes from uncultured Rhizobacter sp., assembly GCA_964493285.1. Classification (GTDB taxonomy): domain Bacteria; phylum Pseudomonadota; class Gammaproteobacteria; order Burkholderiales; family Burkholderiaceae_C; genus Rhizobacter. Next base: position 3,661 of record CAZBOF010000019.1, read on the forward strand.
TGGGCGCGTTGGCGCTGGGTGCCGTGCCGGTGATGGTGGGCTTCGCCGTGCCTGCCGCGTACCTGGTGAGCGAAACCCTGAAGCGCCTGCATCTGGTGGGCGGTGTGTCCGACCAACTCTGGATGGCGCTGGGCAATACGCTCGTGGTGGCCTTGGTCGCCACGGGCGTGGCCCTCGTCTGCGGGCTCGTGGTGGCCTGGGCGGGACGCAGCCTGCGCGACAGCGCGGGGTTCAACCCTGCCCGGGCCTGCGTGCGCGTTGCGAGCCTGGGGTATGCGATTCCGGGAACCGTGCTGGCCATCGGGCTGCTCACCCCGTTGCTGCTGCTCGACCAGGTTCTCGGATTCATCCTCGGGCATTCGGGCTTGTTGCTGATGGGTACCACCAGTGCGCTCGTGGTGGCGTATGCGATTCGTTTCCTGGCCATTCCGGCGGGCAGCATCGAGGCCGGCCTGGTGCGCATCCCGCCCTCGCTGGAACAGGCGTCGCGTTCGCTGGGTGAGTCTGCGGGGGGGACGCTGCGACGGGTTCACCTTCCTCTGTTGCGTCCTGCGCTGGCGGCCAGCGCGCTGCTGGTGTTCGTCGACACCATGAAGGAGTTGCCGGTGACGCTGCTGTTGCGCCCGCTGAACTTCGACACCCTGGCCACCTGGCTGTACGCCGAAGCGGCGCGTGGCACCTACGAGGAAGGGGCGGTTGCCGCGTTGGCCATCGTGGTGGCCGGCCTGTTGCCGGTGATCCTGCTGGCCCGCACCGATTTGCGAATGGGGCACTGAGACATGTCGATCGTTCTGGCGCTGGAACACGTTCACCTGGCCTACGACACGCCGCGCGGTTTGCGCCAGGTGGTGCGGGATTTCTGCCTGAGCCTGGAGCGTGGCCATATCGGCTGCCTGCTGGGCGCCTCGGGCTGTGGCAAGTCCACCGTACTGCGCGCCATCGCCGGCTTCGAGCCGGTGCGCGAGGGGCGCATCACACTCGACGGGCGTGTGCTCTCGTCGGCGGCGCACCAAGTCGTGCCGGAGCTGCGGCGGGTGGGGCTGATGTTCCAGGACTACGCGCTGTTCCCGCATCTGAATGTGGAGCAGAACGTGGGCTTCGGCCTGCGCCGGATGGCGCGCACGCAGCGCCAGGCGCGCGTGGCGGAACTGTTGGAGATGGTGGGCCTGGCGCGGGCGGGCGACAGCTTTCCGCATGAACTCTCGGGCGGGCAGCAGCAGCGCGTCGCGCTGGCGCGTGCCCTGGCGCCATCACCCGATCTTCTGTTGCTCGACGAACCATTCTCCAATCTGGACGTGGACACGCGCGAGCACCTCGCGTTCGAGGTGCGCGACATCCTGCGGTCCACGGGACACACGGCCATCCTCGTGACGCACAACCAGGCCGAGGCGTTCGCGATCGCCGATCGCATCGGGGTGATGTCCCAGGGGCGCATCCTTCAGTGGGATTCGCCTTACAACCTGCGGCATCGCCCGGAAGACGTCTTCGTGGCCGAGTTCATCCGCCGCGAAACCTTGGTGCGCCAGCGTGCCGCGGCCTACGATCGCTGAGGGGTGGAGATCATGCGTCTTCTGGTGGTCGAAGATGAGAAGAAGCAGGCGGACTATCTGCGAAAGGGTCTCATGGAGGCCGGCGGCCACGTGGTGGACGTGGCGCACCGTGGAGACGACGGCCTGCATCTCGCCACCGAAGGGCGGTACGACCTCATCGTCCTCGATGTGATGCTGCCCGGCATCGATGGGTTCGAGGTGCTGGCGGCGCTTCGGCGGACCTGCGCCACGCCGGTGTTGATGTTGACGGCGCGCGACCGCGTGGAAGATCGCGTGCGCGGCTTGCGTGGCGGGGCCGATGACTATCTGGTGAAGCCTTTCGCGTTCTCGGAGTTCCTGGCGCGCGTGCAGGCGTTGCTCAGGCGCAGCAGCCCGCGGGAGCCGGACGGGCGGCTGCAGAAGCTGCGCCTGGCCGGCGTGGAGCTTGACCCCATTCGCCGCCGCGTCTACCGCGATGGGCGGCCGATCCCGCTCACGGCCCAGGAGTTCTCTTTGCTTGCATTGTTGTTGCGGCGGCAAGGAGAGGTGCTGTCCCGCCATGAGCTGGCCGAGCAGCTGTGGGGCGTCAACTTCGACAGCGACACGAATGTGATCGAGGTGGCAATACGCCGCCTTCGCGTCAAGCTCGACCAGCCTTTCCAGGAAAAGCTGCTGCATACCGTGCGAGGCATGGGATACATGCTCGAGCGCGTGGAGCCGGGGCCGGCGTTGCCTGGCGCCGGGGCGCGGGAGCCGGGGTGACCGGCTGGCGGCACTCGCTGCGCTGGCGCCTGACGATTGCACAGGCGGTGGCCGCCGCGCTGGTGTTCTTCTTCCTGGGCACGATGCTCTACAGAAGCCTCGAAGCGCGGCTGGTCCAGGTCGACCGCGACCAGCTGCGCCGCTATGCGCTGGTGATGCAGCACATCGCACGGGCCAGCCCTGGCGGCGACGACCTGGGCGAACTTCAGCGGCGCCTCCATGACTTGCTGTTGATCCACCCGGACATGCGGGGCTCTCTCGGGCCTGAGCACGAGGTGCCGGGCGCGGCGGAGGACGTGGCCGACGCGCCGATTCGCGCTGCGGTGATCGACGGGGTGTCCGTCGAGGCGCTCGAGATCCGGATCGCGCGCGAGGGCCATCCTTCGATGCAGCTGAGCCTGGCGGTGTCGACGCACAAGCGCGAGCAGCGGCTGCGGCAGTACCGCAACACATTGCTGGCCGTGGCGGTGGCCGGCGTGCTCGCCGCGATTGCACTGTCTGCGTTCACCATGCGCTGGGGAGTTCGCGGCCTGCACCGGTTGTCTTGGGAGGCCAGCCGGATGGCGGACGGCGGGCGGCTGGACACCGGCCGGGTGGATTCGGAACTGGTTGAGCTGGTGCAGGCGTTCAATGCCACGCTCGACAAGCTCGAACTGGCCTATCGGCAGTCCGAAAGCTTCAGTGCCGACGTGGCGCATGAGTTGCGCTCGCCGCTGGCCACGCTGATCAGCGGCACCCAACTCATGCTCCGGGGACCGGCGCGCACGATCGACCAGCTCCGGGAAGCGCTGGCATCCAACCTGGAAGAGCTGGAGCGGCTCAAGACTTTGGTCAACGACATGCTCTTCCTGGCGCGCGCCGACCAGGGTGAGCGCGCGCAAAGCCTCGAGCGCGTGGACCTGGGTGAACTGGCCGATGCCACCATCGACTACTGCGGCGTGTTGCTCGACGAGGCGGGGCTGACGGTCAGCCGGCACGGTGCCGCCTCGGCCGTTTGCAATGCCGCGCTGATCCGGCGTGCCATGGCGAACCTGCTGTCCAACGCGATTCAGTACGCGAGCGGCGCGTGCCGCATCGAACTGCACCTGGAGCCCCTGCCGGGGCGGGTGCGCATGTGGGTCTTCAACTCCGGTGCACCCTTGCCGAAGGAGGTGTCGGCGCGCATGTTCGACCGCTTCTTCCGCGCGTCCGCGGGCGCGAGGGGCCAGGCGGGCGAACGCCATGGCTTGGGCTTGGCCATCGTTCAGGCCGTGGCGCGCATGCACGGTGGGCACGTGTTCGCGATGACGCACGCGGATGGCAACGCGATCGGGCTGGACATCCCGGGCGCGCTGGCCACCACGCAGCGCCGCTTGCGCGAGCCGGAGCCAGGCTCCGCTTGACGGCGCACCTCGTGGCGAGATGACGAACTTGTCATCTTCTTCTCACGCTCTCGACAGGTATGAATACATATGATTCCTATTCGCTTTTCGAACGAATAACGATCAGGAGTATTCCCTCTCATGGCTTCCCGTCACCCTGCCCCGCCAATGGCTGCGCCCGGCGCTGCGTCCCTGTCGTTTCGTTGCCGCCCCACGGCAGTGGCCGGCGCCGCCGCGCTGTGTTGCGTGCTGGGCGCTCCCACGCTGGCTTCGGCTCAGCAGGCCGCGCCTGAGGCGCATTACCTCAAGGAGGTCACCGTCATCGCCAATCCGCAAGACCCGCAAAGCACGATGGGATCGGCTTACGTCTTGTCCAGGCAAGAACTGCAGAAGTTCGAGGCGACCAATGTGAACAGCGTCTTGCGCAGCGTGCCCGGGGTCTACCTGCGCGAAGAAGATGGCATGGGCACGTTCCCGAACATCGGCATCCGCGCGGGGGGGTCAGGGCGCAGCGGCCGCATCTCGATCATGGAAGACGGCATTCCGGCCGCCATGTCGCCGTATGCGAACACGTCGGCTTACTACTTCCCGACGGTGGGGCGCATGTCGGGCATCGAAGTGTTGAAGGGGCCGGAAGTGCTGCTCTATGGCCCGCAAACCACCTCGGGCGCGATCAACCTGTTGTCCACCGCCATTCCGAACCGCCCCTCGGGCTCGCTGAAGACCGAGGTGGGGCAGTTCGGCACGCGCAAGATCCACGCGAACTACGGTGCGACGATCGGCCAATGGGGTTTCCTCGCGGAAACCTATCAGCGCGAAACAGACGGCTTCCATGAGATCGACCGCTCTTCGCGAACGGGCGGCAGCGATGCTTCGGAGTACCTGGTCAAGGTGCGCTGGCGCAGCGCGCCGGGCGCGGCGTATCGCCAGCAACTGGACGCCAAGCTGTTCAGCGGGCAAGAAGATGCGGACGTGAGCTACCTGGGCCTGGCGGACGCTGATTTCCGCGCCAACCCCAATCGCCGCTATGGCTTGAGCGAACTGGAGCGCATGGACCGCAGCCGCCAGTCCGGCAGCCTGCGCTACCAGATCGAAGTGAACCCCAGCACGCTGCTGACCACGACGGCCTACTGGAGCGACACCTCGCGCCACTACAACCGCCTCAACCAGATCAACGGTGTGGGCATCGGGTCGGTGGCCAATACCGTCAACGGCAATGGCGTGGATGCCGCGCTGCTGCAAAGCATCCTGAACGGCACGGCCGACACCACGCATGCCAATGGCGTGCGCTATGGCCACAACCACCAGGACTTTCTTGCCAAGGGCGTGCAGTTCGAGATGCTGAACACGTTTGCCGCCGGCGCGATTCAGCATGAGCTGACCACCGGCTTGCGCTGGCATCACGATGGCACCGAGAGCGGCAGCACCGGCATCGGCAACAGCATCTACAACCAGGTGAATGGCAGCCTGGTGTACCAATCCACCAGCGCGGCGGCCTTGTCCGAAGGCGAAGCGAAGGCGCTGGCCTTTTGGATCGCCGACGAGATCACCATCGACAAGCTCAAGCTGCTGCCGGTCTTGCGCCATGAAAGCATCAAGAGCCACGCCAACATCGCCGTGCCGCGGACGGACCTGAACAGCAACACGCTCAGCAAGACCACCGTGGGCCTGGGCGTGAACTACGCGCTCACGCCGGCCTGGACCTTGCTGGGCGGCGTCCACCAAGGCTTTGCGCCACCGGGCTCGGGGGTGGCCAACGGCACGCGCGGCGAGGAAAGCACCAACTACGAAGGCGGCGTGCGCTACCGCGAAGGCGCTTTCGGAGTCGACGCGATCGGCTTCTACAGCGACTACACCAACGCCATGCGGAACTGCCTCGTGGCGAACCCCTGTCCCGGTGGCGCGACGGAAGGTACGCAGCAGACGGGCTCCAAGAAGGTCTACGGGCTTGAGCTTGGCCTGTTCGCGGATCTCTACCGGTCTCAGGGCGCGCGGGTGCCGGTGCGTTTTGCCTACACCTACACCGACGGGGAGTACACCAAGGACTCCGACGTCGCCACCGGCGTGCAGCGGGGCGACGTGCTGGAGTACGCGCCGAAGCACATGGCCTCTGCGCAGATCGGCTGGGAAACCGCCGGCTGGAAGAGCTACGCGGCGCTCAACTACTCGGCGGGTGCCTGCTCGACCAACACATGCGGCCGCGCCGGCGTGGATACGCGGTTCCTGAGAACCGATGCGCTGTTCACGATGGACCTGACCACCTCCTACGCGCTGTCGAAGGACGTGGAGGTCTACGCCAAGGCCGACAACGTGTTCGACACGCAGAAGATCACCAACCGCGGGCCCGACGGTGCGCGCGGCAACATGGGCCGCTACGTCGGCGCTGGCTTGCGCGTGTCGTTCTGACGGGCTTCGACGCGGTCGCCCGGCTCCGCACCCGCATCCTTCAGGACGCGGGCGCCGGTGGCCGGGCGCGGCGAGTGTGCCATCCGGCCCCTGCGTGAACGACGGCGGCCGCGGAAGGCGACTGGGGCCGCTATTCGATCTTCAATGCGCCGGTCTTGGCCAACGAAGACCAGAGCACGCTTTCGCGCTGAACCAGGGCTTCGAGGTCTTTGCCGCTGGTCGGATCGGGGGTATAGCCCAGGGTGGCGTACTCCGCGATTCCTTCCTTGGAGTGCATGAAGGTCGTCAGGGATTGATTCAAGCGCGAGATCACGGGCTCTGGCGTGCCTTTGGGCACGAAGACGCCGAACCAGAGCTGCAGATCGAAATTCGGGAAGCCCTGCTCGGCGATGGAGCCGATGTCGGGGAACGTGGTGGCGCGCTCTTTGGTGGTGACGGCAATGGCCTTGACCGTGCCGCGCTCGATCGCGCGGTGCGCGGTGGCCGGGTCGGCCATCATGGAACTCACCCGCCCACTCAGCAGGTCAGGCAGGGCTTCGGATGTGGCCTTGTAGGGAACGTGCGTGACGTCGATGTTGGCGTCTTTCTTGAGAAGCTCGAAACCGAGGTGTGCGCCCGTCCCGCTGCCGGCCGATGCATAGGTCAACTGCCCGGGCGCCGCCTTCGCCTTGGCGATGAACTCTTGCAGCGTGTTCACGCCCATGCTCTGCTGCACCAGCAACACGAAAGGCAGCTTCGCGACCTTGCCCACCGGGAGGAGGTCTTTGCGTGGATCGAACGGCAGTGACTTGGTGATGTGCGGCAGCACCGAGACGGTGGAGCCTGAGGTGAACAGCAAGGTGTAGCCGTCCGCCGGTGACATCACGGCGGCATTGGCGCCGATCACCGAGTTGCCGCCGGGGCGGTTCTCCACGAACACGGTGCGCCCGAGGTCGTTTTGCAGACCTCTCGCAAGCGCCCGTGCCGCAGCGTCGATGCCGCCGCCCGCACCGAATGGAACGATGATGCGCACGGGCTTGTCGGGGTACTGGGCGTGCGCAGGTGCGCCGGCCAGCAGGGGGATGCAGCAGAGCAGGGAAAGGAGGGTTCGCAGCATGATGTCTCCAATGGAATGTTGTGGTGATGCGCGGCTTGTGCAACATCGTGGCCCATCTCGTGGCCGTCGGGTAGTACAAGAATCGCGAACGCCCTGTTTGCCATAAACAAATTGCGCGAGTCAAGTATCATGGGCATTCTGGGCCTGCATCTTTCGCTTGCCCATGATCACTCTCCCTCTTGACGGAATCACCGTTCTTTCCTTAGAACACGCTGTTGCCGCGCCCCTGTGCACTCGCCACCTTGCCGACCAAGGCGCGCGCGTGATCAAGATCGAGCGTGCCGGGGAGGGCGACTTCGCACGCCGCTACGACGAGCGCGTGATGGGGCAGTCGTCGTACTTCGTTTGGGCCAATCGATCGAAGGAAAGCCTCACCCTGGATCTGAAGCATCCGCAGGCCCGCCCGTTGCTGGACGGGCTGGTCGCCGGCGCGGACGTCATCGTGCAGAACCTCGCGCCGGGTGCGGCGGCCCGGCTCGGCCTGTCGTATGAGGCGCTCAGCCGGCGGCATCCGCGTCTCGTGGTGTGTGACATCAGCGGGTACGGCGAGGGCGGCCCCTATCGGGACAAAAAAGCCTATGACCTGATGGTTCAGGCCGAGGCGGGATTGATGGCATCGACCGGGGATGCCGGTTCGATGGCGCGCGCCGGCTTTTCCGCCGCGGATGTCAGCGCGGCGATGTATGCCTACTCCGGCATCTTGAATGCCTTGCTGTTGCGCGAACGCACCGGCCAGGGGTCGCACGTTGCGGTGGCGATGCTGGACGGCCTGGCCGAGTGGATGGGCAATCCGATGTACTACAGCCACGCAGGTCAGGCGCCGCCGGTGCGAACCGGGGCTTCCCATCCGAGCATCGCGCCCTACGGGCCGGTGCGTTGCGCAAACGGCGCTTTGCTGATGCTGGGCGTTCAGAACGAGCGCGAGTGGCATCGCTTGTGCGCACAGGTGCTGGACGATGCGCCTTTGGCGGCGGATCCTCGTTTCGCGTCGAACTCTTTGCGCGTGGAGAACCGCGACGCGCTGGACGCGATGATCCAGGCGTGCCTGACGGATTGCCCGGTCGAGGTGGCCGAGCGCAGGCTGGATGCCGCGGGCATCGCGTCCGCCCGCATCCATGGTCCGCAGGGGCTGTGGGATCACCCGCAGCTCGAAGCCCGGGGCCGCTGGGCGACTGTTGAAACCCCTGCCGGCTCGATGCGCGCGCTGCGGCCGCCGGTCGAGAACAACCGCTATGCCGCACGCATGGACCCCGTGCCGGGCCTGGGCGAACACACCGAACGCATCCTCAAGGAACTCGGTTGCGACGCAGAGCGGATCTGCGCACTGCGTGCAGACGGCGTGGTGTGAGGCGGGGTGGTTTCCATGCGCGTGCGGGGCGCGATCAACAGCCCCTTCCCGCCGCCGGCTCGGGCACCGTGCGCCGCGCACTTTTCTGATGGAGTTCTTGCATGACCGATCGTCCCGGGAAACAGCTTGCGGCGTTCGCGTCCGAGCTTGAGTTCGACGACATCCCCGATGCCGTGGTGCGGCGCGCGGAAGACCTGTTCCTCGACTGGTGCGGCTCCGTGCTGGCTGGGCGCAGCGCACGCCCCGTGCGCGCCATTCTGGAAGTTGCGCGCGCCATCGCGCCCGCCGACGGCCCGGCCGAAATCCTGATCGACCGAGGCAGCAGCTCACCCGCGTTCGCGGCGTTGGTGAATGCGGCGGCATCGCATGTGGCGGAGCAGGACGATGTCCACAATGGCTCGGTGTTCCATCCGGCTGCCGTCGTGTTTCCGCCCGTGCTCGCACTGGCCCAGGCGCTGGGCACGTCGGGCAAAGAGTTGTTGACGGCGGCAGTGGCGGGCTACGAGGTCGGCATCCGCGTGGGCGAGTTCCTGGGGCGCTCGCACTACCGCATCTTCCACACGACGGCCACGGCCGGTACGGTGGCTGCTGCGGCTGCCGCGGCGCGGTTGCTGCGCCTCGATGCCGCGCAGATGCTGCATGCTTTTGGTTCGGCCGGCACGCAGGCGGCCGGCTTGTGGGAATTTCTGCGTGACGCGGCGGACAGCAAACAACTGCACACCGCCAAGGCCGCGTTCGACGGCATGCTGTCGGCGATGCTGGCCGAGCGTGGCTTCACCGGCGCTTCGCGCATCCTGGAGGGCGCGCAGGGCATGGCAGCCGGCATGTCGACGCACGCCGATCCGAGCCGGTTGACGGACCGGCTGGGAACGCGCTGGGCCTTGGCGGAGACCTCGTTCAAGTTTCACGCCTCGTGCCGCCACACGCATCCGGCCGCCGACGCCCTGCAGATGCTGATGCGCGAACACGGCCTGAAGTTCGCGGATCTGCAGGACGTCGTTGCCGAGGTGCACCAGGGCGCGCTGGATGTGCTCGGGCCGGTGACAGACCCTGCCACCGTGCACCAGAGCAAGTTCTCGATGGGCACGGTGCTGGGCTTGATTGCCGTGTTCGACCGCGCGGGGCTGCGGGAATTCGATGCGCATTTCCAGGACCCGCGCGTGGTGGAGGTGCGCCAACGCGTGCGCATGGTGCTGGACGCGGAGGTCGACCGCGAATACCCGAAGCGCTGGATCGGGAAAGTGGCGGTGACCACGCGCGATGGGCGCACCCTGCGTGCGCGGGTCGATGAGCCCAAGGGCGACCCCGGCAACACGCTCAGCCGCCAGGAACTCGAACACAAGGCGCGCCAGCTTGCAGCGTATGGCGACGGGGCTTCGGCGCTGGAGATGGACGCGCTGGTGGCGACGGCATGGCGAATGGCCGATCTGGCGAAAGTGGGCCGCCTGTTTCCTTCGGCGGCCTGACTGCGTTCGCCGGTGCGCGCATTCGACGCGCAAGCACCTCGGTGTGCAGGCGGTGGGCCTGCCCAAGCATAATCTTCAGGCTTGGATACCCACCCATCACGCCCCGTGCATTTCGACCTGACCGACCTGCGCTTGTTCGTCACCGTTGCCGAAGAGCGCAACTTGCGCCGCGGAGCGGAGCGCGCATGCCTGTCGCTTGCCGCGGCGAGCCTGCGCATCAAGCAGCTCGAAGCCAGCGTGGGCACGAAGCTGCTCTACAGGCGGCCGCAAGGCGTGGAGCTGAACCCGGCCGGGGAGGCCATGCTGCATCACGCGCGGCGGGTGTTGATGGAGGTCGATCACCTGCGATCCGAGATCAAAGAGTTCTCGGCCGGCGCGAAAGGCCATGTGCGGATCTTTGCGAACACGACGTCGATCTCGGGGGCGCTCCCTGCCGCCTTGGCCGGCTTTCTGGCGAGCCACCCCGGCGTGAGCATCGATCTGCATGAGCGGCTCAGCGAGGAGATCGTGATGGCCGTGCGAGAGTTGTCGGCCGACATCGGGCTGGTGGCGGGCAGCGTCGACACGTCCGATCTCGACGTGCGCGACTTCGTCGGTGATGAGCTGGTGCTGGTGGTGCCGCATGGCCATGCGCTCGCTGAACGCGATGCGATCCCCTTCGTCGAGACACTGGATGAACCGCACATCTCCCTGCCCGAAGGCAGCGCGCTGGCGGGCTTTCTGCCGCCGTTGGCGCGTGCCGCGGGGCGGCAGCTCGTGTTTCGCATTCAAGTGGCGAGCTTCGAGTCCATCTGCCTGCTCGTGGAAGCGGGCGCCGGGGTGGGCATCATTCCCAAGTCGTCGGCGCTGCGGCATCAGCAGACGATGCACTTGAAGGTCGTGCATCTGACGGATGCCTGGGCGCCCCGCCAGGTCAAGATCGTCAGTGCGCGCCAGTCGCCATTGCCCCGTCTTGCCTCGGCCTTGCTGGAGCATCTGGCCCAAGCCAAGGACGAGCGGGTGCCATCTCCCAAGTAACTTGCACCGATCAAGTATATTGACGTCTCATTCTCATCGGAGTCTTGCATGGCGGTCGTTTCGGACTTGATTCAACACGATGCTGGTCTGCCCGGCCTGCATCAGTTGCTGTCGTACCGGCTCTCCGTGGTGTCCAGCCTGCTCTCGCGGGCGCAGTTGAAGCGGTTCGGCCCCGTCTCTGACCTCACCGGCCCCGAGTGGCGCGTGCTCGTGCTGGTTCACACGTATGCGCCGCTTTCCGTGAAGGCGCTGTCCAAGCATGCCGGGATCGACTTCGGGCAGACGAGCCGCTTGGTCAGCCGCATGTGTGAACTCGGCCATGTGGTGAAGACGCCCACCGACGACGGCCGGCAGGTGAACCTGCTGCTGACGCCGTCTGGCAAAGCGTTGCACCGCAAGCTGTGGAGCGCGGCGATGGCATGCAACAACACGTTCCTGTCGGTTCTGACCGAGGCCCAGAAGGAGGCGTTGTTCACAGGGCTGGATGCATTGGCCGGCGCCGTGAAGGCCGATCTGGCGCGAGAGGAAAGCCCGCCGCGCCGCGCTGCCCGCGCCGCGGGAAAGCGCTGAGCCGGCGCGCTACGGTGTGGAGGCCAGTCCGAGCCAGCCGTGGTCCAGCACGGCGCGGCCTGACTCCGCGCCATGGCAGCGGAACGCCCAGCGCGTGTCGCTGCATCGCCAGAAGCTGAAACGCAGGCGTTCCCCCGGGTAGACCGGCGAGGTGAACCGCGCGCGCAGGGCGCGTACCCGGTGGGGGTGCCCCGCTGCCGCCGCATCGGTTGCCGCCAATCCGGCCATGCCAAACGTCGCCAGCCCGTGCAGGATCGGGCGGTGAAAGCCGGCCGCGCGCGCGATCGCCGGGTCGGCGTGCAGCGGGTTCAGGTCGCCGCTGAGGCGGTAGAGAAGTGCTTGCGTGAGGCTTGTCGGGCGCTCCAGCACCATGTCGGGCTCGCGGTCGGGCATGGCTTCGGGGGCTGGTGCCGGTGGGTCGGACGCGGCATCGCCGCCCGAGAACCCGCCGTCTCCGCGCAGGAACAAGGTTTGCTCGATGGTGGCCAGGCGCGTGCTGCCGTCGCTGCCGAACAGTTGCCGCTCGACATGCATCAAGGCCCCTTTGCCCACGCCTTTGTCCACCAGGCGCACGACGCGGCTGCGGCCGATGACGACACCCTCCGCGGGAAGCGGCGCGTGTACTTCGAGACACTGTTCGCCGTGCAGCAGCTTCCCGAAGTCGATACCCAGGCCGGGCACGCTGCGCATCCACGAGCCGGGTGACGCCATCACGCAGGCCATCGTGGGCAGCACCGCGGGGCCGTGCGCTTCGTACAGGCATTGCAACGCCGCGTCGTCGATGCCGTTGGCGCCCGCGTTCAGCCCGAGTGCGTACAGGATGGCGTCACGTGGCGTGCAGTGATGCGCCACGTCGCCCGAAGACCAGCCGCGTGCGATGGCGGCATTGATCATGGCGTGTTGGCTTGGGGAGGCCGCTCGTGCAATGGCACGCCGGCGAGCGCCGAGAGTTCGGCCAAGGTGAGGCCTTCCACGCGGTCGAGGACCGCCAGGCCCTGCGGTGTGACCTCGATGACCGCGAGGTCGGTGTAGACGCGGCTGACGCATTCGGCGCCGGTCAGCGGGTAGGTGCAGCGTTCGACGATCTTGCTCTGCCCGCTCTTGGTGAGCAGCTCCATCATCACGTAGGTGCGCCGCGCGCCGCTGGCCAGGTCCATCGCGCCGCCCACGGCCGGGATCGCATCGGCTTCGCCGGTGTGCCAGTTGGCGAGGTCGCCGCGCACCGACACCTGGAACGCGCCGAGCACGCAGATGTCGACGTGGCCGCCGCGCATCATCGCGAAGCTGTCTGCGTGGTGGAAGTACGAGCCGCCCGCGCGCAGCGAGACCGGCTCCTTGCTGGCGTTGATGAGGTCGTAGTCCGGCGCTTCGCCGGCGGGCAGCGCCGTGATGCCGAGCACGCCGTTCTCACTGTGCAGCAGCACTTCGCGCTCGGGGGGCACATGGCGCGCCACGGTGGTGGGCAGGCCGATGCCCAGGTTGACCATCGACCCGGCCGGGATGTCGCGCGCGACGAGGCGCGCCATCTCTTCACGTGACCAGCGCTTCATGGGGCTTCCTTTCGAAATCCGGCGCCGGAGGTCTGCACCTGCGCGACCGGCACGACACGCTGCACATACAGGCCCGGCGTCACGACCGTTTCCGGGTCGATCTCGCCCAGCTCGGCCACGCGGTGGACCGTGGCGACCGTGATGCGCGCTGCCGTGGCCATGATGGGCCCGAAGTTGCGCGCGGTCTTGCGGTACAGCAGGTTGCCCCAGCGGTCGCCGCATTCGGCGCGGATGAGCGCGTAGTCGGCGTGCAGCGCGTGTTCGAGCACCTGCGGGCGGCCGTTGATCACGCGCGTCTCCTTGCCTTCGGCGAGGATGGTGCCGTGGCCGGTGGGCGTGAAGAAGGCGCCGATGCCGGCGCCTGCCGCGCGGATGCGCTCAGCCAAGGTGCCTTGCGGAACCAGTTCAAGCTCCAGCTTGCCGGCACGGTACAGGCGGTCGAAGTGATGGCTGTCCACCTGCCGCGGGAACGAGCAGATGATCTTGCGCACGCGCCCGGCGGCCAGCAAGGCCGCGAGCCCGGTGTCGCCGTTGCCGGCGTTGTTGTTGACGATCGTCAGCTCGCGCGCGCCTTGCGCCAGCAGCGCATCGATCAGTTCGAGCGGCAGCCCGGCCGTGCCGAAGCCACCGATCATGACCGTGGCGCCGTCCGGCACGTCGTGCAGCGCCGCTTCGGGCGACGTCATCAGCTTGTTGATCACCTCAGTCTCCCGTGGGGTGGAAGCGCGGTGCGCGCTTGTCGAGGAATGCAGAGATTGCCTCGCCAGAGTCTGCGTGCGCGAGGCAATCCAGGAAGGATGCCTTCTCTGCCTGCAGTTGCGCCATCAGGTCCGACCCGCTGCGGGCCTGCCGAAGCAAGGCCTTGATGCGTGCCACCGCGTGGGGGGAGCGTTGCTCGAACTGGGCGGCGCGCGACAACGCGGCCTCGAGTGCGTGGCCGTCGGTGGTGACTTCGTTGACGAGGCCCAGCGCGTGCATGCGCGATACCGGCCACGCGCCGCCTTCCAGCAGCATCTCGGCAGCGGCTTGGCGCGGCATGTTGTGCGCGGCCCACCACGTGCCGCCTGCGTCGGGCGAGAGGCCCACGCGCACATGCGACATCGCGAACCGCGCCGAGGCGCTCGCCACGACCAGGTCACAGCCCAGCACCAGCGACAGGCCGGCGCCGGCAGCCACGCCTTCCACCGCAGCGATCACGGGCAGCTCGCTGTCGGCGATCGCCTGCACGACGCGGTGAATGCCGTCCAGTGATTCGGCCTGCGTTTCGAGTGGGCGCTGCCGCGCTTCCAGCAGGCGCTGCAGATTGCCGCCGGCGCTGAAGGTGTCGCCTGCGCCGTGCAGGACGATGGCACGTGCTTGCTCGCGGCGCGCGCTGCCGATGGCCTCGCACAGCGGGCCGTAGAGCGCGGGTTCGAGCGCATTGCGCAGGCCCGGGTTGTCCAGCGTGAGCTGGAGGATGGGTCCGAGGCGTTGGCGGTGGAGTGTGGCAGCCATCAGCGTGCGGGCCGGTCAGACCGGTTCCCAGCTGAACACATCCGAGCTGAGGTCGAGCGGGTAGAACGACGCGCGCAGCGCGGGCAGCGCGTGGCTGAGCACGGTGCTGGGCGTCCAGCCTTCGGAGCGGTGCACCGAGCGGATCGGGCGCGGCTGGCTCATCAGGAAGATCTCGTTGTTGCGCACCGCGAAGATCTGGCCGCTGACGTCGCGCGCGGCGTCGCTGGCCAGGCACACGGTGAGCGGGGCGATCTTGGCGGGCGTCATCTGGCGCAGCCGTTCCACGCGGGCCGCTTCTTCCGGCGTGTTGCCCGGAATGGCGCTGATCATGCGGCTCCAGGCGAATGGCGCGATGCAGTTCGAGCGAACGCCGAACTTCTGCATGTCCAGCGCGATCGAGCGCGACAGCGAGGCGATGCCCATCTTTGCGGCCGAGTAGTTCGCCTGCCCGAGGTTGCCCACGAGGCCGGAGGTCGACGTCATGTGCACGAACGCGCCGCTGCCTTGCTCCTTGAAATGCGTGGCCGCCGCGCGGCTGACGTAGAAGCTGCCCGACAGGTGGACGCGCAGCACGGCATCCCATTCGTCGGTACTCATCTTGTGGAAGAAGCGGTCGCGCAGGATGCCGGCGTTGTTGACCACGGCGTCGATGCGCCCGAAGTGGTCGAGCGCGGCGGTCACGATGCGCGCGGCGCTGGTCGCGTCCGACACGCTGTCGCAACTGGCCGCGGCTTCGCCGCCGAAGGCGCGGATCTCGCCGACGACCGCTTGCGCGGGGCCGTCGCTGCCGTCACCGTCGCCGCTGAGGCTGGCGCCGATGTCGTTGACGATGACGCGCGCGCCTTCACGGGCCGCGGCCAAGGCGATGTCGCGGCCGATGCCGCCCCCGGCGCCGGTGACGATGACCACCTTGCCTTCCAACAACTGAGATGTCTTTTCCATTCTTTTCCTATGCGGCAGCGGCCTGGCCGAGCGTGGCGCCGGCCAGTGCGAGGCGTGCGGAGCGGTCGTCGCTCCATCGCCGTTGCTTCAGTTCGAAACGCCGCACCGTGCCATGCGGAACGATCTCCACCTCCATGGCGATGTGGAACTCACGCTTGAGGCTTGCTGCCAGTGTGCTGGCCACTGTGGTGGCGTCGGCATCGGCGCGGATCTCGACCCGCAGCGCCACGCGCTCCTTGCCGCGCGCGTCGAGCAGCACAGCGCCGTTGAATTCGTCAACACCGGGTGTGGCGAGGATGTGCGCGTCCAGTTCATGCGTCCAGAGGTTGACGCCCTTGATGCGCAGCATGTCGTCGTAGCGGGCGACCGTGCCGGCTTCCAGCGCGGTGACTTGCATGCCGCATCGACACTGGCCCACGCCCATGTAGCGCACGCGGTCGCCCATGCGGTAGCGCAGCACGGGCGAGGCCTGCCGCCAGAGTTGCGTGAGCGTGAGTTCGCCTTCTTCGCCGGGCTGGACGTGTTCACCGGTGTTCGGGTCCAGCACCTCGGTCACGAAGGCATGGTCGTAGCAGTGCATCACGCCGCGCTGGTGGCCATTGAGCACGCCGTGCTCGCAGGTGCCCGCGGTCACCGCGCCGGCCTGGCTGCAGCCGAACACCTCGTGCATCTTGGCGCCGAAGAATTCCTCGATGGCGGCGGCGAACTCGATCGGGTAGGCCCCGCCGGAGACGAACAGGAACTTCATGCCGCGCCCGGTCTTCGGGTCGATGCCGGCGCTGCGCAGCGCGTCGATGAAGCGCAGGCTGTAGGCATACGGTAGCTTCAGGATGTTGGGGCGGAAGCGGGCGAAGGTGGCCACGCGTTCTTCCGTCGTGTTCGGGCCCACGCGCAGCACCGGCAGGCCGATGCGCTCCCACGCCTTCACGTTCAGCGGCGGCGAGGTGAGCATGCCCAGATGGCTCACCATCATCGCGATGTCGCCGGGCCGCGCGCCTTTCCAGTACTGGTCCATCGCGTAGAGATCGGTCGTGAACTCCAGGTCGTCGGCGCTGTAGGCATACACCTCGGGCGCGTTGCCGGAGGTGCCGCCGCTGGTCATGATGTCGCGGATCTCCACCGGGGCGATGCCCAGCCGGTGGCCGAAGGGCGGCGCGGCGTTGAGGTCCGCCAGCACGTCGGCCTTGCCCATGGTGGGAATCTGGCGGATGTCGTCGACCGAGCGGATGCCGTCTGCGCTCACGCCTGCGGCACGCAGCCGCGGGCCGTGGAACGGGTTGGCTTCGAGCCGGCCGATCTGCTCGCGCAGCTTCTTCAGCTGGAGGGCTTTGACGTCATCGGCGCTCAGGGCGCGCAGGCGGTTCCAGCGGTCGATGTCGGCAGGTGTTGCGGTCATGTGGTGTCTTTCAAGCTTCTTCTGATTCGGCATGCCACGAGCGAGCGCGCCCGCGGGTGCGTGGTTTGCCGTCGGGACCGAGGGCGCTCAGCGACCATTCCAGCTCCACGCCGCCTTCGCGTTCGGCATGGCCTTCCACCCGCAACTCCAAGGTCAGTTCATCGTCGGGGAACACGATGCCGACGAAGTCGCCGGACAGCGCGCGAAGCCGCGCCAGACCCACCTCGGCCACCAGCATGCGCGAGAGGTAGCCCAGGGGCAACATCCCTTGCCCGATGACGGTCTTGAACCCGGCTTCCTTGGCGAAGGGCTCGTCCACGTGGATCGGGTTCAGGTCGTAGCTGGCCACCATGTACCAGGCGATCTCGACCCGCGTGATGGGTTTTTCCTGGGCGGAGGCAACGAGCGTGCCTGGCGCGATGGCGCGTGCCTGTTGGGCGTTGCGGATCATGCGGGCTCCTTGCCCGCACCCAGGCGCTGCGCCACGCGGTTGCGCACGACCGCGACGTCCGCGCCGTCCCGGCTGAACCGGGTTTCCAGCGTCAGAAAGCGCACGGTGCCGCTGCGGCCTTGCTTGTCGTTGACTTCCGTCAGCGTGGTCTGGCCGGTGAGCCTGTCGCCGACGAACAGCGGCGCGAGGTACTCGTACTCCTGCCCGGCGTGCAAGGCCTGGCGGCGCGAGATGCCGAGCACGTCCACCGGGTTGTGCCCGGTGACCAGCGTCTGGATGCTGCTGTTGAGAAAGGTGGGCGGCACCGGCGTGCGCGCGCCCGGGCGGTACTGCGGGTCGGTGTCGCGCAGGGCGAAGCACAGCTCGTCGACCTTGGCCTGGTCGATCACGAAGGTGAAGCTGTCAAAGCGCCGGCCGATCTGCGGGGCAGGTGTCGATGTGTTCATGCGGTCTGGAAGATGTGAACGAGGCAGGCGTTCGAGTCGAGTTCCGAGACGTTGCCGCCCATGATGTGCGCGAGGGCCGTCTTGGCATTGGCGATCTGGCGCGGCCCGGCACGGCCGCGCAGCTGCGTCGCGATCTCATGGATCTGCGCAAGCCCGGACGCCCCCATCGGATGCCCGCGCGACAGCAGCCCGCCGCTGGGGTTGACCACCACGCCGCCGCCGCCGATCGATGCGTGGCCCGCGGCGATGTAGGCGCCGCCTTCTCCGGCCGCGCACAGGCCGAGGTCTTCGCAATGCGTGATCTCGGCGATGGTGGACGCATCGTGCACTTCAATCAGCTGGAGGTCTTGCGGGCCGAGGCCGGCTTGCGCGTAGGCGGCCTGGCCGGCGCGGCGAACGACGTCCCACTGCGAATCGCTGTGGTCGCGGCGGCGCCCCGAGACCATCGCCGAGGCGAGGATGCGGATCGGCGCCAGGCCACTGCCCGCTGCGGGCGGGTCGGCAGAGAGGATCACGGCCGCCGCGCCGTCCACGTTCGGGCAGCACTGCGAGCGCGTCAGCGGGTCGGCGATCGACGGCGTGGCCAGCACGGCCTCCACCGTGGTGGGCTCGCGGAAATGCGCGAGCGGGTTGTGCGCCGCATGCTGACGGCTCTTGACGGTCACCGACGCGAGCTGCTCGCGCGTCAGGCCGTAGCGGTCCATGTGGCGGCGCGCCTTCAAGGCATACGCGCTGGCGAAGGTGGCGCCGAAGTAGCCGGAGATGTCTTCTTCGGGCGGGCCCAGGGCGCTGGAATCCATGCGCGTGAGGGTTTCCACGCCGAACACCAGCGCGGTGCGGCAAAAGCCCGCCTCGATCCAGGCGAGGGCCTCGCGCAGCGCGGTGCCGCCGCTGGCGCAGGCGTTCTCCACATTGACCATCGGCTTGCCCATCAGCGGCGTGTTGAGCAGCAGGCGCTGCGACAGCCCCCCGTGCAGATAGAACGAGCCGCCGAACACGGCATCGACCGCGCCCCAGGGAGTGCCGGAATCCCGCAGTGCGTTCTGCACGGCTTCGAGGACAAGGGATTCGGGCGTGCGCTCAGTCTGGCGCGTGAAACGCGTCATGCCGGTGCCAAGGAGAGTCGTGCGCATCGAGAAATCCTGAACGTGATGTCGCAAGTGGATCGCAGATGCTTGCGAAGGTCAAGTAAGTAGAACTCCTGAAGATAAAATGCTTGACTAGCGCAAGCATTTGCGATCCACTATTGATCATTCTTCAATGACATCAACACAGGAGCCTTGAGCATCATGTTTGCGATCGACAAGCGCGTTGCCCAGATGGTCTGGTATCCGGCACCGGACGTCATCCCCCAACTTTGCTATGCGCTGGACGAAGTTCCGGCGCCGCTCTGGAACGAGCAGAGCGATCTCTATGAGCTGGCCGATGCCATCGAGCCTTACCTCCAGAAGCACGGCGCCCGCAAATGGGACTTCATCTGGTCCATGGAGCGCCACTTCAGCGAGCCCTATGGCCCGCTGCCCAAGGCGAAGCAGTCGTTCATGGCCGGCATTCCAGACATGTTCCTCGACGCGCACGTCGCGGCGAACGACGTGGAAGTCAAGGTCAAGCCGTATCAGTTCGAGCCGGGCTCCAAGCTGCCCGAGGGCTATCAGGAATGGCTGGAGAAGCTCTTCTTCGCCCATGGCGAATGCATGCTGCCCATCTTCGGGCGCGATGCCATCGGCCAGAAAAGCCAGTACTACTCGATCGACGAGTTCACGCTGGCGGTGGCGCCGGACGCCGAGTCGCGCCTGCGGGTGAACAACTTCACCTCGGAAGAGTACAAGCACCAGTACCAGTTCTTCCACGTCTACAACGAGTTCGACCCGCAGATCCCGCTGCGCATCTACAAGCGCGAGCAGGAAGTGTTCCGTGCCTACCAGGACGTGCAGCCGCGCGAAGACTGGGTGGACCGCGCGCTGTTCCACATGCTGGCCGACCGCTTCGGCGTCTACCAGGGCTTCGAGTGGGTGCAGTCCTCGTATGGTCCATTGGCACGGGTGTCCTTGCAGGTGGTGAAGGACGAGCGCGGCCATTCGAACTATGGCTATCTGCACGTGCGCGACGCGCTCGAGCGCGACGGGTCGATCCGCCCCGAGTTGCAGCATCGCGTCGACGAGTTCTTCTACCCGATGTTCATGGCCTCGTTTGGTGGCTCCAAGTCGCGCAACAACCAGATGTGGCGGCAGTGGGGCCTGAAGCTCCACTCGAACGACACGCTGCGCGCGGCGTACCACGCCGAGATGCAGCTCGTGCTCGACAGCCTGGGCATGAAGGCGCCCGACATGAACGTGGCGCTGGAGCGCGGCATGGCCCAATCGGCACGCAAGTCGGTCGCCCCGACGGCCGAGAAGGTCTCCAACTGAGCGTGAAGGGGAGGACCGGCATGCGCGGCGTGGCGCTGGTCACGGGAGCTTTCGGTGCGCTGGGGCGCGACGTGGTGCGCGTGCTGGCCGCGGATGGATGGCGCCTGTCGTTGGTCGACGCCGGGGCGGCGCCTGCTGCCGGCTCAGAGCACCATGTCCTGGCCAACGTCCGCCTGGACGATTGGCCGGCGGCGCAGGCGGCGGTGGACGCGGTGGTGACGCACCACGGCGCATTGCACGCGGTGGTCAACCTCGCTGGCGGCTTCACCTGGGAGCTTCTGGCCGAGGCGCAGCCTCAGTCGTGGCGGCAGATGATGGACGTCAACCTGATGACGGCGCTGCATGTGGGCCTTGCGGCCCGTCCGCACGTGCTGGCCGCCGGAACCCGCGGGCGCATCGTCCACATCGGTGCCGCCGCGGCGGAGCGCGCCGCTTTGGGCATGGGCGCGTACACCGCGTCCAAGGCGGCATTGCGCAAGCTGACCGAAGCCATGGCCGAAGAACTGAAGCCGCACGGTCCGACCGTCAACGCGGTGCTGCCGAGCATCATCGACACGCCCGCCAACCGGCAGAGCATGGGCGACGCCGAGGCCGACCGCTGGGTCTCCACCGACGCGCTGGCACGGGTGGTGCGTTTCTTGTTGTCCGATGACGGCGCACCGATCACCGGCGCGGGCATTCCCGTGACAGGGCGGCTATGAGCCACGGCGCCCTCGTTTCCGCCCTGCGCGCCTGCATGCCTTGCAGGCGGGACAGACATACCGTTGAAGGGAGTTCTGCATGAGTCTTCCAACCGTGCTGGCGTCGAGCGTGCAGACGCAGGGCGACCGGCCTCATCTGTTGGCCCAGTGCTGCAAGGCCTGCGGTGTCACCACCTTTCCGATCGCGGTCATGTGCTCGCGTTGCGGCCATGACGGCCTCGAGCGCGTTGAACTGTCCGGCTCGGCCAACGTGTTCTCGTGGACGCAGATTCACCGCGGCGGCGCGGGCATGAAAACCCCGTACATCGTGGCGCTGGCCGACTTCGAAAGCGGGCCGCGCCTCTTTGCGCAAGTGCACGCCGAGCCGGCGCAGATGCGCACAGGCATGCCGGTGAAGCTTGCGTTCGGCGTGCCGCCGGCCGGTGCGCCGGCCGATGCGTACTACTTCGTTCCCGCTGCGCCATGACCATTTATCGCAAGGCCTGCATCGCAGGTGCTTTTGAACACCCCGCACGGCTCGCGAAAGACAAGTCCGTTGCGCAGTTGCACGCAGAGAGCGCGCGCGGCGCGCTGATCGATGCCGGCTTGACCAAAGACGACATCGACGGCTACTTCTGCGCCGGCGACGCGCCGGGCATGGGCCCCTTGTCGATGATCGAGTACATGGGGCTGAACCCCCGCCACATCGACTCCACCGAAACCGGCGGCTCCAGCTACCTCATCCACGTCTCGCATGCCGCGCAGGCCATTGCCGCGGGGCGCTGCAACGTCGCGCTCATCACGCTCGCCGGCCGCCCGCGCAGCGAAGGCAATTCGGGGACCACGGCGCGCAACTGGGGCGACGACGCCCCCGACCATGGCTTCGAGCTGCCTTTCGGCGCCAACACCGTCAACATGTACGCCATGGCCGCCGCGCGGCACATGCACGAGTACGGCACGACCTCGGAGCAGCTGGCGTGGATCAAGGTGGCGGCATCGACCCACGCGCAGTACAACCCGAACGCGATGCTCAAGGACGTGTTGACGGTGCGCGACGTGGTCGAGTCGCCCCTGATCGCCGACCCGCTTCACCGCATGGACTGCTGCGTCGTCACCGACGGTGGCGGTGCGCTGATCGTCACGCGCCCGGAGATCGCGCGCGAACTCAAGCGCCCGCAGGTCAACGTGCTGGGCGCCGCCGAAGCCTGCAAGGCGATGGGCGGCGGCTACCCCGACCTCACCTCGTCTGCGGCGCAAATCTCCGGCCCCGCTGCCTTCAAGGAAGCGAAGGTCACGCCTGCCGACATTCGCTACGCCTCCATCTACGACAGCTTCACCATCACCGTGCTGATGCAGCTGGAAGACCTGGGCTTCTGCAAGAAGGGCGAAGGCGGGCGCTTCGTGTCCGACGGCGCCTTGATCTCCGGCGTCGGGCGCCTGGCGTTCAACACCGATGGCGGCGGGCTGTGCAACAACCACCCGGCCAACCGCGGCGGCATGACCAAAGTCATCGAAGCCGTGCGGCAACTGCGCGGCGAAGCCCACCCCGCGGTGCAAGTGCCTGATCTTTCGCTGGCCCTCGTGCAAGGAACCGGCGGTCGGCTCGGCTCGCGGCACGCCAGTGCCACCCTCATCCTGGAGCGCGCGTGATGTCCACCGACACTTCCACCCCGCCGAGCGCCGTCCCGTCGCCCAACATCAACCCGGAAACCGAAGCCTACTGGGCCGCGGCCAACCGAGGGCAACTGATGCTGGCGCGCTGTGGGGGCTGTGACAAGCGCCACCACTACCCGCGTGCCCTCTGCCCCTTCTGCTTCAGCGACGACATCACCCTCGAACCCGCGGCCGGCGGCGGGCGCATCTACACCGTCAGCCCCACGCGCCGCGGTGTTCCCACCCCCTATGCCATTGCCTACGTCACGCTCGACGAAGGTGTGACCGTGCTCACCAACATCGTGGACGCCGACCTCGATGCGCTGCGAGTCGACCAGCCGGTGCGGCTCGTGTTCGTGGCGAGCAGGAATGGGCAGCAGGTGCCGATGTTTGCGCTGGTGGGGTGACGCCTGTGATCTGCACCTGTGCGCAGTTCCCAGATCTGGTGATCTAATCCAATAGAGAAGTGTGAAAAGGCCCTCCAAGTGAGGGCCTTTGGCGTTCCGCTTGCCAACCCATCTCGTGAAAGCGGGGTTGCGAGTCTCTCTTGTGGTGTCATCGCGCGAGCCAGATTGAGCATCAATCCATTCTGAGTTGCCCCATAGCGCCTTATTGCGCATTTGCCGTAACCTTTTTCAAGCGGGTGCAGGGCGGCGCGCGTCAACTGTGCTGTCAGCTCAAAAATACTCGTTCGTCCGCTGTGCTGAGCACGTGGCTGCGAGGCGGATGCCATAGGGGTGAGGAGGGCACATGAATGACATTCAGTCGGCCGATCTGAAATCCATTCTCCATTCCAAACGGGCGAACATCTACTACCTTGAGCATTGCCGGGTGCTCGTCAATGGGGGACGTGTGGAATACGTGACTGACGAAGGCAAGCGATCGTTGTATTGGAATATTCCCATTGCCAACACGACGACCGTTCTGCTGGGTACGGGCACCTCGGTCACGCAAGCTGCAATGCGAGAACTGGCGAAAGCCGGGGTTCTTGTCGGCTTCTGCGGCGGCGGGGGAACGCCGCTTTTCTCGGGTGCTGAAGCAGACGGCGCAGTCGCTTGGATCTCTCCGCAGAGCGAGTACCGCCCCACCGAGTATCTTCAGAACTGGGTGCAGTTCTGGTTTGAAGACGATCTGCGCCTGCTTGCGGCAAAGGAGTTTCAGCAAGCTCGGCTGAACCGCCTGCGACAGCACTGGCTTCACAGTCGAACACTCCCTGATGCCCAATTTGTGGTTGATGAAAACGCTCTTGAAGCACTGTTGCGCCAGTCCGGTGTCTCCATAGAAGCGGCGAAGGACAACACCGCGCTCTTGACCGAAGAAGCGCGGCTCACGAAGCAGCTATATCGGCTGGCGACGAGCGCTGTGAACTACGGCGACTTTGCTCGCAGTAAACGTGGAGAGGGCACCGACGCCGCCAATCAGTTTCTCGACCACGGCAACTACCTGGCCTATGGGCTGGGTGCAACAGCTTCATGGGTCTTGGGCCTTCCTCATGGGTTGGCGGTTCTGCACGGAAAGACACGGCGCGGCGGGCTCGTTTTCGACATCGCCGATCTGGTGAAGGATGCAGTCATCTTGCCGCAGGCTTTTGTCTCCGCCATGAAGGGCGCGACCGAACAAGAGTTTCGCCAAGCCTGTATCGAAGCCCTCACGCGCAGCGAAGCCCTTGATTTCATGATCGACACGCTGAAGGCTGTGGCAACCCGTGTCGGGCGGCTCGGTCAACAGCGAGCGGTGGCATGAACGTTCTTCTGATCTCTCAGTGCGACAAGCGCGCGCTGACTGAGACGCGCCGCATCCTTGATCAGTTCGCGGAGCGACGTGGTGACCGCACCTGGCAAACGCCGATCACGCAAGACGGGCTCGACACGCTGCGCAAATTGCTCCGAAAGACAGCCCGCAAGAACACCGCAGTCGCTTGCCATTGGATTCGGGGCCTGGACCACAGTGAGTTGATCTGGATCGTGGGCGATGCCAGGCGATTCAATGCCACCGGCGCGACGCCCACCAACACCACCACTCGCAATGTGCTCCGTCGACAGGATGAGAACGACTGGCACACGGGTGAAGACATCTCCCTGCTGACCGGTCTGGCGGCCCTGCTGCACGATCTCGGCAAGGCCTCCCGGTCTTTTCAAGACCGGTTGGCCGGCAGGCTGGGTCGGGAGCGCAACCAGTATCGACACGAATGGGTTTCGCTGCGGCTGTTCGAGGCGTTTGTCGGGCGGGATGATGACGCGACCTGGCTCGCCCGGCTGGCTGCGCCCACTGCCGAAGACGATGCGTTCTGGTTGGGACGCCTCAAGTGCGATGGGCTTGATGACAACGTGCATCCCCCGTTTGCACAGCTGAACCATGCTCCCTTGGCTCAGGCTGTTGGATGGTTGGTGGTCACTCATCACCGTTTGCCTGTGCTGCCCCGCGACGGCAACGGCAAGCAGGCGCCTTGCCCCGTGGGACTTTTGCACAAGGTGATTGAAAGAATCGACGCAGGCTGGAACGAGACTGCAACCAGCAGCGAGCGCCGAACCCTCAAACCCTACTGGCATTTTCCGAGCGGTCTGCCCGTGACCACTGACCTTTGGCGCAAACGGGCGGCCCGACTGGCCCAGCGTTTGTTGACCTTGCAGTCCAAGCCAGACAGAGGAGCGTGGTTGGGGAACCCCTATGTGATGCACGTGTCGCGCCTATGCCTGATGCTGGCCGATCACCACTACTCGCGCCTCACTGAAAAAAGCCAACGCATCTCGGCGCAAGACGGCTATCCGTTGTTTGCCAATACCTGCGACGGCAAGTTCAACCAGCCTCTGGACGAGCACCTGATCGGCGTGGCCCACCACAGTGGCGAGGTCACCCATGCTTTGCCCCGATTCGAGCACCATCTGCCGCGTCTGGCGCAGCACAGGCGCTTGCGCAAGCGGAGCAATGACGAACGCTATCGCTGGCAAGACAAAGCGTTCGAGATGGCGGGTGCGATGCGCAAGCGCGCTGCGAGTGAGGGCGCATTCATCGTCAACATGGCCTCAACCGGGTGTGGCAAGACACTGGCCAACGCGCGAATCATGTATGCGTTGAGCGATCCCGTGCTTGGCATGCGCTGCGCATTTGCCATGGGTCTTCGCACGCTCACGCTTCAAACCGGGCGCGCCTTCCGCGATCTGCTCGAACTGGGTGACGACGAACTCGCCATTCGCGTTGGCGGATCGGCGAGTCGGGAACTGTTCGAACATCATGAGCGTCAGGCTGAAGCCACCGGATCGGCTTCCACCCAGGCATTGCTCGAAGAAGACGGGCATGTGTTCTTCGAAGGCAACGCGGACGCACATCCCTTGCTGCGTCGTGTCATGCATGACCCGCTTGTCAAGAACCTGTTGGCCGCGCCAGTTCTCGTTTGTACGATCGATCACCTCACGCCTGCCACCGAAAGCCAGCGCGGAGGACGCCAGATTGCTCCCATGCTGCGGCTCATGAGCGGCGACCTGGTGCTTGACGAGCCCGACGACTTCGACATCAGCGATCTTCCTGCTCTGACGCGCCTGGTGCATTGGGCGGGCCTGCTAGGTGCACGCGTGCTGCTGTCATCTGCCACCTTGCCGCCAGCACTTGTTCGCGGATTGTTCGAGGCCTATCGCGAAGGACGCAGTCACTTCCAGCGCAACCGGGGTGACCGCCCGGGTGCCACCGGCAAACCCCCGCAAATCTGCTGCGCCTGGGTGGACGAGTTCCATCAATCCCAGATGGACTGCGTTGACGCGTCGATATTCGAAACTGCCCATGTTGAGTTCGCCACCCGGCGACATGGGCGCCTCGGGCGTGAGCCGGCGCGCCGCCGAGCGGAGCTGCAGCCGTTGCCTCTCGTGGGCGTACCGAGAGAGCAGATTCACCATCGCTTCGCCGAGCACGTCCGAAGCATGGCGGCAGCACTGCACCTGCACCATCACAGCGTCGACGCCCGCAGCCACAAACGGGTGAGTTTTGGCCTTGTTCGCATGGCGAACATCGAACCGCTGTATCAGGTGGCCTTGGCGCTCTACCGACTGGGTGCACCCGATGGCCTGTGCATTCACCTCTGTACATACCATTCGCAGTACCCGCTTGTGTTGCGCTCGGCGATCGAGCGGCGACTCGATCAAGCGCTCAATCGACGCGAGCCCGAAGCGGTGTTTGAGTTGCCCGACATCCGCCAACGGCTTGATGCCCACGGCGAAGTCGACCATCTGTTCATCGTTCTCGGCTCGCCCGTCGCTGAGGTTGGCCGCGACCACGATTACGACTGGGCCGTGGTCGAGCCCTCGTCGATGCGTTCGCTCATTCAACTTGCCGGGCGCGTTCGGCGACACCGCGTCGGCGCTTGCGATAGCCCCAACTTGCTGGTGTTCGATACCAACCTGAAGCACTGCCTGAAGCCAACCGAAGCGGCGTTCTGCCGGCCGGGGTTCGAGTCCACGAAATTCCCGTTGCACAGCCATCACCTTGAGACTCTGCTGGCGGCGCATGAACGCGATGTCATCGACGCCCGGCCTCGCGTCCTTGCGCCCGAGCACTTGCAGCCGACCAGCCGTTGGGTCGATCTCGAACACGCGCGCATGCGCGACACGATGCTTCCGACGGCACCGGCCGTCACAGCCAGTCGACGCAACCTGCGGCGTGACGCGCCCGGCGAACCCAGTCTCAACGCCGCGAGCTGGTGGAGCTTGCCACCCGCCGATGCTCTGCTCACGGGTCTGTTGCCGCAGCAGCAGCCATTCCGCAGGGACGACGGAGTCGAGCGGGTGGATCTGGTGCTCGTGCCTGATGAAGACGATACCGACTATCAACTGCGCCAGTACCTCGAATCGCCCGAGGCGAAGGTCCCGACAGTCGAGGTTGAGAACGTACGTGATCACCGCCTGCCGGCCAGCGCCGCAGCCGGGCCAGGAATTCAAGCGTGGGGTGACACGGATTACATGCAAGCACTGTCCACCTTGGCGGAAGAACTGGACATGTCGCCGGCCCGGTGTGCATGGCACTTTGGCATCGTCTCGTTGCCCGAGAGTCCCAGCGGGTGGGTGTTTCATCCGGCGCTGGGTTTCACGAAGGCGAGACCCTGACTCGACGATGGAGCTAAGCGAGAACTTTTCTCCGAGCTGCCTGTGCGGCAGTTGATTTTTTCGCGGCCGAGACGATCCGCGGGTGATATTTCTGAGCTGCCTGTGCGGCAGTCAATACGCCTGGGTGGCAATAGGCGTTGTGTCTTTCATGGGTCATCGCTAGACTCACCCGATTGATAACGATATATATACGCGGATGATAGGATGACCGCATGTTTAGCGCAAGAGCTCGAGGGGCGTTGGGAATCTGACCGAGGCTTCGCATCATGCACAGAGTGACTGGCTTAAGCACTTGCACAGGCAGGTGAGAAGGGAGGGGCATCGTTCTCATGTGCGCTTTCGGACGCTGACAAGGAAAACGTCCGTCTGCCGCCATCGCGTTCCCGAAGCCGTCGCTTCGGGGCATTCTGTTTGCGGCATCGCGTCCGCACTCCACAGGAATGACTTCCATGCCAAAGCCTCTTTCTGGGCGGCAGGCTGAGCTTCGTGCTGTCATCACTACGTTCCTCACCGAGCGTCGGGATGGCAAGTTGGAGAAGCTCAAGCCAGACGACCCCAAGCGCATCGAACTGCAACAACAGTTCGAGTTCTCTACCTGGATTGACGATGCGGCCCGCCGCGTAGGGCAGATTCAGGCGGTCACTCATTCGCTGAAGCCCACCCACCCAGATGCGAAGGGCACCAGCCTGTACGTGCCGCCGGCAACGTTGCCGGTGCACTGCGAAGTTGGCAGCCATGTGCTCGGAGAAGAGTTCGTGGGAGATGTCGTCGGTACTGCGGCGGCCCTCGACGTCTACAAGTTCTTGAAACTCTCGCACGCTGGGCAGACCTTGCTGGCACTGATGCTCAATCAGGACGCAGACCTCGTTGCTGCTCTGAGCGATGACGCTGACCAGGCACAAGCCTGGATCACTGCGTTCGTCGGCATCACCCAGCCGCGGGGCAAGGTCGCTTCGCACACCATGGCCAAGCAGCTTTACTGGCTTGTGGGAGAAGACCCGGGGCAAGACGCCGACTACCACCTGCTGGCACCGCTGTATGCCAGCTCATTGGCGCAGCGCGTGTTCGAGACCATCAACGCCGACCGTTTCAGTGAGCCGGCGAAAGCCGCACGGCTTGCCAGGCGGGAGGGCCGGCTCTCTGAGCAAGCGATCCACGAGTACCCGCAGTTGGCGGTTCAGAAGCTTGGCGGGACCAAGCCACAGAACATCAGTCAACTCAACAGCGAGCGGGGCGGCAACAACTACCTCCTCGCATCACTGCCGCCACTGTGGCAGTCGCGTGATGTCACTCCTTTGCTGCGCACCGATTCGATGTTTCAACGCTTCGGTCGCCGCTCCGAAGTTAGAGCCTTGGTCAAGTCTTTGCTGGGTTTCCTGAAGGCCGACCCCCGTGCCAACCTCGAAACCCGTGAGTGGCGCGACCTTCAGGTGGAATCCTTGCTTGACGAACTTGTGGTGTTCACCGCCGCCCTGCGGCAACTGCCTTCGGGTTGGAGCCAGCATCCCGAATGCGAGTTGAGCGCGGCCGAAAAGCAATGGTTGGACCCCGAAGGCGCGGCGGTCGCGGCCGAAGTCGTCGGCATTCCGCTGCCGACGGACAGCGCCGAGGAGGTCGGCAACGCTTTTGCTCTTTGGTTGAATCACCAGTTGCGCGATCCGCTCCCGATGGGCGATCCGGAGTTCCAGCACTGGCGCAAGCTGGCACGCGAGCAGCTCGAGGCCGAAGACTGGGAGGTTCAGCATGAGCACTGAGCAACCCATGCTGCCGGCATTGCTGGTTGTGCCTCGCTTGCGAATTCAGAACGCCAACGCCATCTCCAGCCCGCTCACTTGGGGCTTCCCTTCCATCTCGGCGTTCGTGGGATGCATGCACGCCTTGGAGCGCAAGGTGCGCTCCAGTACAGGCTTGGAGTTCAGGAAGGTGGGTGTGGTGTGCCATCACTTTGAAGCCCAAGCCACACGGGGCGGCTTCACGCGAAGCTTTCACTTGACTCGCAACCCGGTCGATAAAGATGGTGGCAGCGCTGCCATCGTGGAAGAAGGCCGCATTCACCTGGAAGTGAGTTTGGTGTTTGACGTGAGAGTGAGCATCGACCATGTCAGCGACGCGCAGCGCCGAATGTTGGTCGGGCAAGTCGCCCAAGCCTTGGCGGGCATGCGTGTGGCTGGTGGCAGCGTCATGCCGTCTGCGTTTGTGTCGGGGCCACAACCCAGACGGCTTGCGCAGCCGAGCCTCGATCTGTTGCATGACGACGTGGAGGAGCGCATCAAGGCGTTCCGTCGCCTCAGCCGTCGCTTGTTGCCGGGCTTTGCCTTGGTATCTCGCGACGACCTGCTGCAAGCGCGTCTTGCCGAGATGCGGCAAGCCGATGGCAGCGCTTCCGTGCTCGATGCATGGCTGAGCCTGTCACGTTTGACGCATCGGGCCCGCCGGGTGGTAGCGCAGAACAAGGCGACCGGTGAGCCTGTCGAGACGTTTGAATGGACCGCTGAACGCCCCAAGGGATGGATCGTGCCCATTCCCGTGGGTTACAGCGCCTTGTCTGCCTTGCACGCGCCTGGAGAGGTGGCTCGCGCGCGAGACGGGGTGACGCCATTTCGCTTCGTGGAGAGCGCTTACTCGGTGGGCCAGTGGGTCAGTCCGCACCGGTTGGCTGAACCGGCGGACATGCTTTGGTTCAACGAACACGACGAGGCCAGCGGGCAGTACCGCTGTGTCAACGAGTACCGACCTGCTGTTCCAGTTTCCGCTGTGAGTCCTTCGGCTTCCGCGGTTCACCCCATTTGATTCAAAGGAGAACTTTCATGGCTACGACAACCCTCAAGACCGCATCCGTTCTGGCATTCGAGCGCAAGCTCGATCCATCTGATGCACTGTTTTTCGCCGGCAGCTGGGAAGCGCGCAACAACTCCAACGATTGGCAGCCGGTGACCGTGCGCGAGAAATCGGTGCGAGGCACCATTTCCAATCGCCTCAAGGCCAATGAGCAGGATCCGGCCAAGCTCGATGCCAAGATCGAAAGCCCTAACCTCCAAACAGTGGACGTGGCGGCCTTGCCCAACAGTGCCGACACGCTGAAGGTGAGCTTCACGCTGCGGGTTCTGAGCGGTGCAGGCGTGCCCTCCGCATGCAACAGCGCCGACTACCAACAGAAGCTGCGCAACACGGTCAAGGGCTACGTGGACTCCCATGGTTTCAGCGAACTCGCACGGCGTTATGCAGCCAACTTGGCGAACGGTCGCTTCCTGTGGCGCAACCGCGTCGGCGCCGAACAAATCGAGGTGCGGGTGTCGCATCTTGTGGGTGGCAAAGCGTCGAAGACCTGGACCTTCGATGCGCTGTCGTTGTCGCTGCGCGATGTTGCTGCGGTGCCGTCCGCTTCGACAGAGCCGCTGGGTGAACTGTCAGCCTTGCTCGCCGAGGGCCTGAGCGGTAGCCGTCACGTGTTGTGCGAGGTGACGGCCTATGTGCGAATCGGCGTGGGCCAGGAGGTCTTCCCGTCCCAGGAGCTGATCCTCGACAAGGGCAGCAGCAAGAAGAGCAAGACGCTTTACACGGTCGACGGCGTGGCGGGGATTCACTCGCAGAAACTCGGCAACGCCGTGCGAACCATCGACAGTTGGTACGACGGGGCTGCCGAATTGGGGCCGATTGCCGTCGAGCCGTATGGCTCGGTCACGACGTTGGGCAAGGCCCATCGGCAGCCGCAGAAGAAAGAAGATTTCTACTCCTTGCTGGACAACTGGCTCATCAAAGACAAGGTTCCATCCACGGAGCAGCAGCACTTCGTGATGGCGACCCTGATTCGAGGTGGGGTGTTCGGTGACGCGGGCAAGGAATGACCCATGGATCACTATATAGACATCAACCTGCGCCCGGACCCAGAGTTCGTAGCTCACCACGTGTTGAGTGCGCTTTACGCGAAGTTGCACCGCGTGCTTGTGCAGATGGGTAGTGATGGCATCGGTGTGAGTTTTCCTTGCTACGACCCTGTGGCGCCCCACCTCGGCGACCGGTTGAGGTTGCACGGCTCAAAAGACTCGCTTCTGGCGCTGATGCGTACCCCGTGGCTTACCAGTGTGCACGACCATGTTGCCGTGGGGCCGCTGAGCGTTGTTCCGGCGGAAGTTCAGTACCGGGCGGTGCGCCGTGTACAAGCCAAGACCAGCTCGGAACGTTTGCGAAGACGCTTGATGCGCAGGCATGACATCAGTGAACAAGAGGCCAGCCAACGCATTCCCGACAACGTAGGCAAGTTGCTGCGACTTCCCTTTATTCAACTCAAAAGTCTCAGTACCGGGCAGATGTTTCGTTTGTTCATCGACCAAACGTTGACAACGCCGCAAGCGAGTAAGGGGTCGTTCAGCGCCTATGGGCTGAGTCGAGACGCAACGGTGCCTTGGTTTTAACCCTTTTTCCCACCGTCACTCCAAGTGCTTGATTTTTTTCGGGTTTGTGGAGTGATGAGAAAAAGGGGGAACGTGAGCGAACTCGAGAAACTTGTTTTGAATCAGGCATTTGCGCTGAGATTGGTTTAGTTCACTGCCGCATAGGCAGCTCAGAAA
>CAZBOF010000020.1:0-35768 GCA_964493285.1 uncultured Rhizobacter sp.
CATCAAGTTCGAGGTAATCCTGTCGTACCTCGGGCTCGGTGTGGGCGTGGACGACGTCTCGTGGGGCACCATGCTGGCCGAGGCGCAGACCGAGCTGATCCTCGGCCACTGGTGGCAGCTGGTGGCCGCCACCGGCTTCATGGCGGTGTTCGTCACCGCGTTCGCGTTGTTCACCGATGCGCTGCGCGATGCGCTCGATCCCAAACTGCGAGGCCTCGAATGACGGCAGACACGGCAACCCCTTTGCTGGGCATCCAGGACCTGCGCGTGTCGTTCCGCATGGGGCGCGAAGGCGGCCAGGCGCGGCGCATCGAGGCGGTGGGCCGCGGCGACACGGGTGTCAGCTTCGACATCCCGGAGAACACGACCGTGGCGCTGGTGGGCGAATCGGGTTCAGGCAAGAGCGTCACCGCGATGTCGATCCTGAACCTGCTGCCCGACAATGCCGAGCGGCAGGGCGTCATCCGCTTCCAGGGGCGCGACCTGCTCGGCGCCTCGCTCGGCGAATTGCAGGCCCTGCGCGGGCGCGAGATCGCCTGCGTCTTCCAGGACCCGATGAGTTCGCTCAACCCGGTGCTGACGGTGGGCCGCCAGATCAGCGAACCGCTGATCAAGCATCTGCGCATGGGCCCGCGCCAGGCGCTGGCCCGCGCCGAGGCGCTGCTGGCCGAAGTGGGCCTGCCCGAGCCGAAGCGGCGGCTCGGCGCCTATCCGCACGAGTTGTCGGGCGGGCAGCAGCAGCGGGTGATGATCGCGAT
The DNA here is from genome assembly GCA_964493285.1 of uncultured Rhizobacter sp. Lineage (GTDB taxonomy): Bacteria > Pseudomonadota > Gammaproteobacteria > Burkholderiales > Burkholderiaceae_C > Rhizobacter. The sequence continues at coordinate 759 of CAZBOF010000020.1, forward strand.
GGCGCTGTCCTGCGAGCCCAAGCTCCTGATCGCCGACGAACCGACAACCGCGCTGGACGTGACCATCCAGCGCCAGATCCTGGACATGCTGGCGCGCCTGAAGTCGACGCACCGCATGAGCATGCTCTTCATCAGCCACGACCTCGGCGTGGTGGGCGAAATCGCCGACGAGGTGGTGGTGCTGCGCGAAGGCACGGTGCGCGAACGCGGCGCGGTGGCCGACCTCTTTGCCCGCCCGCAAGACGCCTACACCCGCGCCTTGCTGGCCTGCCGGCCCACGCTCATGCAGCGCAGCCCGCGCCTGGCGGTCGTGGGCGACCATTTGGCGGGCCGGGCCAACACCGCCGCCGGCAAGCCCAAGGATCCGCAGGCCCCCGTGGTGCTGGAAGCGCAGGACCTGCGCAAGAGCTTCTGGCTGCGCAGCGGCCTGTTCGGGCGGCGCGAGTTCCAGGCCGTCAAGGGCGCGTCGTTCTCGCTGCGGAAAGGGCACACGCTGGGCATCGTCGGCGAATCGGGCTCGGGCAAGTCGACGCTCGGCCTGGCGCTGCTGCGCCTGCACGAGCCCAGCAGCGGCCCCGAAGGCGGCCAGGTGCGCTTCGACGGGCGCGAGCTGATCGGCCTGCCCAAGGCGGCCCTGCTGCCGATCCGCCGCCGCATCCAGGTCGTGTTCCAGAACCCGTATGCCTCGCTGAACCCGCGCTTCACCGTGGGCCAGACGCTGGTGGAGCCGATGGCCATCCACCGCATCGGCGGCAGCGACGCCGAGCGACGCGACCGGGCGCGCGCCCTGCTGGCCAAGGTGGGCCTGGAAGACGATGCCCTCGACAAGTATCCGCACGAGTTCTCGGGCGGCCAGCGCCAGCGCGTCGCCATCGCCCGCTGCCTCACGCTCGACCCCGAGGTGCTGGTGCTCGACGAGGCCGTGAGCGCCCTCGACGTCTCGGTGCAGGCGCAGGTGCTGAACCTGCTGAAGGACCTGCAGGACGAACTCGGCCTCGCCTACGTCTTCATCAGCCACGATCTGGCCGTCGTGCGCTTCATGGCCGACGAAGTGATCGTGATGAAAGACGGTGACGTGGTGGAGCAGGCCGGCGTGGCGCAGATCCTGGAATCCCCGCAGCAGGACTACACGCGCCGCTTGCTCGGCGCGGTGCCGCGCGGCTACGTGCCCGCCGCCGGCTGAAGGTGTGCGGCGACCAAACGGGTCAGAGATGTAACGACGCCCTTACGGCCTCGCCAGAAATCGGACACCGCAAGGCGCCAGAGCGGCAGAAATTGTCCGTCCAGCCCGTGAAACAGGCGAGGTGAGTGCTGGCATGGAAGCTGCGTATCCGACGTCAAGCCCGCGGGCCATGGCCCGAACGCTCCCTGACTTCAAAGGACGCCTCGCATGTCGCTGTTCACCCGCTCCGCCTCCCCCCTGCCGCAGGCCGCGCGCCGCCTGCGGCCCGCGGCGCCACGCTGCCGCGGCGGCGTCTCGTCGCTGCTGCGCCTGGCGCCGCCAAGCAACCCCCGGCACAGCGACCTGACCCAGTGGCTTTCGCGCGCTGCGGCGGTGTTCACCCCCGCGTCGCCCGCCGGCGAGTTCGCGCCCAGCCGCTGGCTGAACGGCCATTGAGCGGGCAGCCACGATGCCACATCACCCCACCCCGCTGTCCGTGCGCCCCCGCACCGCCAGCCAACTCGTTCAGCCCAGCCGTGCGCCGGTCTTGAGCGCACGCCCCGACGCCCGTTCGTTCAAGGTCTTGCAGCCCAGCCCGGCCTCGACCCAGCTGTCTTTGTTTCCACCGCCGGGGCGCATCCCCGCGCTACCCCGCCAGGGCAACTGAGGTTCACAGGTTTCCGACGCCATAAACGTCCACAGGGTGGCGGGTACGCCGGGATGGATGAGAGCGAGCTTCCGGCCTCTGTCCCGCCCCCCTTTTTTTTCGGCGCCTCAGGCCACGGGCCGGCGCCGGAACATCCCCCAGCCTTCCATTTCCAGCACGACATCGTCGTCCTGGTTGAGCACGTCCCAGCGGCAGCGCACCAGCCCGATCTGCGGCTTGCTCTCCATCGGGCGGACTTCCAGCATCGTCATCCGCACCCGGATCACGTCGCCCGGGCGCACCGGCTTGCGCCATTTGAGGCTTTCCAGGCCGGGTGACCCGAGGCTCGCCGCGCGCAGCAGGTAGTCATCGCACATCATGCGCATGACCATCGCGCAGGTGTGCCAGCCGCTGGCCACGAGGCCACCGAATGGCGTCTGGCGCGCGGCTTCGTCCGTGAGGTGGAAAGGCTGCGGATCGAACTCGGTGGCGAAGCGGATCACCTCGTCGCGATCGATGCGCTTGGCGCCGAACTCGCGCACGCTGCCCGCTTGAAAGTCTTCCCAGTACAACAGATCGGCATGGCTCATCGGATACGCTGCGCGCCCTGGGCGCGGGGTCGGATTGAAACCCCCGATGATGCCTCGCCTGCGCAGGACACGCCATGTCGGCGGCGCACAGCGGGCCCGGCATGTCGAACCGGCGGCCACGGGGAAGCGCCGGCCTTCGCCCGCGCACCCGGCCCGCGCCAGCACGCGGCCAGACGCGATGCCGCATCGCAGCAATTCCGCACCGCCAGCCAAACCGCGCGACAACGCGGACAATCGCGCCTCGAATCGCCCCATGCAGCAGTTGCCCGAACGTCTCCGCCACTTCGCCCGCCTTGCGGGGCGGGACGACGTGCTCGCAGGCGCCATCGTCGCGGTGCTGCTGATTCCGCAGGCGCTGGCCTACGCGCTGCTGGCCGGCCTGCCGCCGCAGGTGGGCATCTACGCCAGCCTGCTGCCGCTGCTGGCCTACGCGGCGATCGGGGGCAGCCGCCTGAGCGCGGTCGGGCCGGCCGCCGTCATCGCGCTGATGACGGCGCAAGTGATGGCCCCGGTGGTCGGCCCCGACGGCGTGAGCCCGGCCTGGGCCGCCGTGGTGCTGGCCACCGAGGTCGGCCTGCTGCTGGCGCTGGCGGCCGCGCTGAAGCTGGATGCGCTGGCGGCGTTGCTCGGGGCCCCGGTGCTGCAAGGCTTCTCCGTCGGCGCGGCGATCTCGATCACCTTGTCGCAACTGCCCGCGCTGATCGGCAACCCCGCACGCGGCAGCAGCGCCTACGACATCGCGGTGTCGGCGTGGCAGGGTGCGCAGTCCGGCGCCTGGCTCGACCCGGCCACCGCCGCCTTCGGCATCGGCGCGCTGTTGCTGCTGGTGGTCTCGCGGCGGGGCCTGCAACGGCTCGCCGAAAAATACCTGCCCCTGCGGCACGCCGTGCTCGTCGGGCGCACCTCGCCGCTGCTGGTGATCGTGCTGGGCATTGCGTTGTCGTGGGCCGCCTCGGCCGCGACGCACGGCGTGGCCGTGGTGGGCCCCTTGCCCGACCTGCGCCTGCCGCTGGCCTGGCCTCAGTTCGATGCCGCGCTGTGGTGGCGCCTGCTGCCCGGTGCCTCGCTGATCGCCCTGGTGACCTTCGTCAGCAGCTTCGCGGTCGCCGAACGGCTGGGCCTGCAGCGCGGCGAACACGTGGAAGGCCGCCGCGAAATGATGGGCCTGGCCGCCAGCAACCTGGTGGCCGGCGTCAGCGGCGGCATGCCCGTGGCCGGCAGCTTCTCGCGCAGCGCCGTCAATGCGGAGGCGGGCGCGCGCACCCGCATGGCCGGCGTGTGGGCGGCGGTCTTCATGGCGATCGTCGTCATGCTGCTGGCCACGCCCTTGTCGCTGCTGCCGCGTGCCGTGCTCGCCGCCAGCATCGTGCTGCCCGTGGTCGCATCCGCCGAATGGGGCGCCTTCGGGCAGGCCTGGCGCTACTCGCGCGGCGAGGCGCTGGTGATGCTGCTGGTGGCCGTGATGACGGTGGCGATCGACATGCAATGGGCGCTGGGGCTCGGCGTGCTCGTGTCCATCGCCCTGCTGCTGCAGCACACGGCGCGCCCGCATGCGGCACTGATCGGCCGCGTGCCAGGCACCGAGCACTTCCGCAACGTCGCCCGCCACGAGACGGTGCGCACCCCCGGCGTGCTCAGCCTGCGCATCGACGAAAGCCTGCTCTTCATCAATGCCCGCGAACTGGTGCGCCTGGTGATGCGCAGCCTGGAAGGCGATCCCGACACGCAGCGCGTGATCCTGCACATGGCGCCCGTCAACCGCATCGACTTGAGCGGCCTCGAGGCGCTGCGCACCTTGCAGGGCATGCTGCAGGAGCGGCGCGTGCGGCTCGACTTCTCGGAGATCAAAGGCCCGGTGCTCGACGGCTTGCGCGCCGGATCCTGGAACCGGTGGTTCCAGGGCCGCGTGTACCTCACCCATCTGCAAGCCGTGAACGACGAGGCGGGGATGCCGGCATGAGCCGCCCACGCGCCGGGGCTCAGTAGCCCACGGTGAAGCGTTCGCGCACATGGCGTGGCGCTTCAAGCTCGTCGATCAAGGCCACCGCGTAGTCTTCGAAAGAGATCTTGCTCCCGTCGCCGCCCGTGAGCAGATGGTCGCCGCCCAGGCGGAATGTTCCCGTTCGCTCGCCCGCAAAGAACGTGGCCGATGGCGACAGGAATGTCCAGTCCAGCGCCGACTCCCCGCGCAGCGTGTCCAGGAACACACACCCCGCCTGCGCCTCGGGCTTGTAGGCCGCGGGGAACTGCGGCGCATCGCACAGCCTGTCACCCGAGGCCGTCAGCAAGCTGCCGGAGCCGCCGACCACCAGGTAGCGCTTCACGCCCGAGTCGCGCACCGCCCCGACGAGCTTGCGCGGGTCGCTGGCGGCGAAACGCACCGAGCTGATGACCGCATCGTGCCCCGCCAGCAATGCGGCCAGGCCGACGGGGTCAGCCGCGTCACCGGCGCGTGCCACGACCTGCGCGTCCGCCGGCACCTTCTCGGGATGGCGCGCGATGGCGGTCACGACATGGTTGCGACGAACCAGCTCTCGCAGAATGCGCGAACCCGCTTGGCCCGAGGCCCCGATCAAAGCGACTTTCATGTGGATCTCCCATCCTGTTGGCAAACACTCCTGATGGTCCGGACAGCGTCCGGGCCGGCTATCGACCGATGAACACGGGCGGGCGCTTTTCCACGAACGCGCGCTGCGCTTCCTGGGCGTCCGCGGTCAGCGCCAGTGCGGCGGTCATGTCTTGTTCATACCGGTAGCCGTCGCGCAAGCTCATGTCTTCAATGGCGTTGAGCGTTCGCTTGGCCATGCGCGCGGACAAGGGACTCTTGGCCGCGATCGAGGCGGCAAGCGCCTGCGCCGCGGGCAGCAAGGCGTCTGGCGAGGTGCAGGCTTCGATGATGCCCAGCCGATGAAGCTCCTCGGCGGGAACTCGGTAGCCGGTGAGGACCATGCGGCGCAGGCGTGAATGCGAGAACAGCCGCATCGCGTGGCGTGCCCCCCCCATCAGCCCGACGTCGATCTCCGGCAGCCCGAGCGATGCCTTGTCGCTGGCGATCAGGATGTCGCAAGACGCCGCCATCGCCAGGCCGGAGCCGAGCGCCGGGCCATTGATCGCCGCGATCACAGGCTTGGCGCACTCGCGCAAGGCGTGAAAGCACTCTCGCGTGCGCCGCGAATGGGCCGGTAGGTCGCCCGGGCCGCGAATGTTCGCCGCGCGGGACTTGAGGTCCGCCCCGGCACAGAACACGCGGCCTTCACCGGTCAGCACCACCGCCCGGGCCGCCTCTGTTTCGCAGAGGGCGTCCAGCGTGGCGGTCAGTTCATCGCTGAGCGTGCGGCTGAGCGCATTCACCGGCGGGTTGGCCATCGTGAGCGTGGCCACGCCATCGCTGAGCGCCACGCGAAGCTGGGTGAGCGAACCGAAATCCATGGGCATCTCCTGGAAAGGGGGAACGTGAACCCGCAGCGCCGTCAGACGACGCCCTGTTCACGCAATGCGGCCACGGCTTCACCGCTGAGGCCGATCTGGGCCAGCACTTCTTCGGTGTGTTGCCCCAGCACCGGAGGTGGCCGGTCGCTGTTGGCGCTCGCGTTCGCAAACCGGAACGGGCTCATGACCTGGGGCACCTCGCCCGCTGTCGGATGCGCCAGCATGCGCACCATCTCTCGATGCTGCACCTGCGGCTCGGCAAACACCTCCGGCACGGAATTGATGGGTCCGCACGGAACGCTGGCGGCCTCGAGCCGCTCGATCCACACCGCCCGGTCCGCGGTGCGCAACGCCGCTTCGATCTGCGGTTGCAGAACGGCCTGGTGGCGCACCCGCGCACCGTTGGTGGCGAAGCGCTCGTCGCTCGCGAGATGCGCCAGGCCGATCACCTCGCACAGCCGCATGAACTGGCCATCGTTGCCGACGACCAGGATGATGTCGCCATCGCGGCAGCGGTAGACCTTCTGCGGTTGGATGTTGGGGTGCGCGTTGCCGGTCCGGCGGGGCGCCTGGCCCGACAGCAGGCAGTTCATCGCCTGGTTGGACAGCAGACCGACCTGCACGTCGAGCATGGCCATGTCGATGGTCTCGCCCAGCCCCGTCTCGGCCCGGCCGGCCAGCGCCGCCAGCACCGCGGTGGCGGCATAGACACCGGTGATGAGGTCCACGATGGGAATGCCCACCTTCTGCGGTCCGCCGCCAGGCTGATCGTCCGGCTGGCCGGTGATGCTCATGAGCCCGCCCATGGCCTGGATCAGGAAGTCGTATGCCGGTTGCGCACGCCGCGGCCCGCTCTGGCCGAAACCGGTGATGGAGCAGTAGATCAGCCGCGGGTTGAGCGCGCGCAGATCGGCCGCACCCAGGCCGAAACGCGCCAGCGTGCCGTGCTTGTAGTTCTCCAGCACCACATCGGACTGCGCCGCCAGTTGCCGCGCGATGCGCTGGCCCTCCGGCCGGTCGAGGTTGAGCGTGATTGACCGCTTGCCGCGATTCGCGGCCAGGAAGTAACCCGCGCCGGCCTCGGTTCCATCGAGGTTCTTCAGGAAAGGAGGGCCCCACGCGCGGGTATCGTCTCCCGCTCCCGGTCGTTCGACCTTGATGACGTCGGCACCGAGATCCGCGAGGATCTGGCCCGCCCACGGCCCGGCCAGCACCCGACTGAGATCCAGCACCCGAACATGTGAAAGCAATCCCGCCATCGACCATCCTCTGGCCCCGAGGCCATTGCACTGCAGGGCAGTCTATGGAGGCGCGCCGCCGCGAGCTAGGCGTTGCCGGGGTACACCAGCTATGGCCGGCGTGTCATGCCCGCGGATCGCTATCGGCCTGGATGTCGGGATCGCTCAGGCGCGCATGGGCCGCCTCACCCGTCATCAAGGCACGGATGGTGCGAGCGACTTCGCGCGTGGCGCGCGTGGCCGGACGCGCCGCCGTGATCCCCATCGCGATGCTGCGGTGGGTCTCTGCGCCGAGAATGCGCGACGCCACCAGCGTGCCCTGCGCCAGCTCTTCGGAGGCGGCGTGCTTGGGCAGCACGGTGTACGCGCCGCCCAGGCGCGCCATCGCCTTCTGGATCTGGGTCGAGTCGGCTTCGACCACCACCTTGAGCTGGATCCCCTCCCGCCGGGCCAACTGATTGAGCAGCACGCGCACGCCGCTCGGCTCCCCGGGCAAGATCAGCGGCACGCCATCCAGCGCGCGGAATGGCAGCGTGGGCGTGACGGTCACCGGGTTGCCCGGCGGCCCCATCACATAGGACGCCACGTTCACCAACGGCTCGGCATCGGCAATGTTCTTCGCGTAGCGGTACGGCAGGCCGATGTCGATGAAGCCGTTGACCAGCCATTGGTCGATTTGTCCGGCCGAGCCCTCGAACACATGCAGGCGAACACGCGGCAGGTGCGCCAGGAGATGGAAGCACAACGGCACCACCAGGGTGAGGTACAGCGAAGGCAGTGCACCCACTCTCACATCGCCGACCAGCTCGGCCGCCGATTCATGAACCTCCGCCGCCAGCCCCTTGGCCTCTTCCAGCATGGCGCGCACGCGCACCAGCACACGTTCTCCGAGGTCGGTCAGCGTCACGCCGCGGCCCGTGCGGTGGAACAAGCGGCCGCCGCACTCCTTTTCCAGACGGGCGATCTGCCGGCTGATGGCGGGCTGCGGCATGCCGAGCACGGCACCCGCGCGCGTGAGGCTGCCCGCTTCCACCACGGTGGCAAAGATGCGCAGGCGGCCCAGATCCCAATCGTGCTCGTTCTCGTTCGACATGGCCGGGAAAGCATATCTGGTTTAGGTCGGCCCGCACTACCTGCCCGGCGGTGCGCTCTCTAGACTGAGCCGCCATCAGAACCTGCATCCCACGCATTCCCTCTTTGCCATGACGCACGAGACCGATCCCGAGACGGCCGAGGCCCTCAGCGCTTTTGCGCACAGCGCGCGCACGTTCCTGCGCGCAGCCTCGCCCCTGGAGCGCCTGCGGACCTGGCGCGCAGCGTCGCCTCGCTTCGACAAGGCGTTCTGGGGACGGATCGCAGACGCAGGCTGGCCTGCCGTGCTGGTCCCCGACGCACTCGGCGGACTCGGGCTCGACCTCGCACACGCCTGCGCACTGGCCACCGAAGTCGGTCGGCATCCCCTGCCTGAACCGATGGTTGCGTGTGCCGTTCAAGCCCCCGCCGTGCTGCGCGAGCTTCCCGGCGGCGAGCTGCGCGACCGCCTGTTGCAAAGCGTCGCCCGCGGCACGCTGATGATCGGCGTGGCATGGCAGGAAGATGCCGGGGGCGTCGACACGTCTGTGACGCCGCGCACCCAGGCGCGCCATCTGGCCGATGGCATCGTGCTGCACGGAAGCAAGTCCTGGGTCGTCCCCGGGCGGGGCGCCGACGGCTGGCTGGTGTGGGCGGCGGCCGATGGAGAGCCCGGGTGCTACTGGGTCCCTGCGGAGGCAGCAGGTCCTCACGCCATCCACGACCTGGACCGTGTCGACGGCAGCAGCATGGGCACCCTGACCCTGAACACGGTTCGGCTGCCCGCTGCCCACTGCCTGGCACGCGGCCCCGCGGCCCAGAGGGCTCTGGCGCACGGCTGCGACGCGGCCCGCCTGCTGCAAGCCGCCGAGCTGCTTGGCGTGGCGCAGCAGGCGTTTGATCTCACACTGGCCTATGCCCAGGCACGGGAGCAGTTCGGGCGTCCCATCGGTGCCAACCAGGCCTTGCAGCACAGACTGGTGGACGGCTACGTGCAGCTCCAGCTCGCCACCGCCGCGCTGGGTGAATCGCTCGATGAAGCGAACCGCGGCGATTCGGCCCTGGCCCAAGCTGCCAGCCGCGCCAAGGCGCGCTGCGCCCACACCGCTTTGCACATCACGCGCCTGGCCATTCAACTGCATGGCGCCATCGGCTTCACGGACGAATGCGACGTGGGGTTCTTCTACAAGCGCGCGCTGCATCTGAATGCCTGGCTTGGCAGCGCCGCAGCGCACCGCGCCCGCCATGCCGCGCTGGCACGCCGCGGCGAACGCGAACCTCAGCCCGCCAACACCAACCCCGACATCACGCAGACGCCGCGCGGCGACGCCGACTGGCATCACTACAGCGAAGACGAGTTCCGCCGCATCGTGCGCCGGTTCATCCGGCGCGAGTATCCGGACGAACTGCGCCATCCGCCACGCAGGTTGCATTGGCACGAGATCAAGGACTGGTACTTCACGCTCGCGCGCCAAGGGTGGCTCGCACCGGCCTGGCCGCGCGAACACGGGGGCATGGCCCTGCCGCCGGACAAGCTGATCGCGTTCATCGAAGAGATGGAGGACTGGGGCGTGGCGCGCATGCCCGACCAGGGGCTCATCAACCTCGGGCCGGTGTTGATCCGCTACGGCACGCCCGAGCAGCAACGGCGCTTCTTGCCGAAGATCCTGACGGGAGAGCACATCTGGTGCCAGGGCTACTCAGAGCCCAACGCGGGCTCCGACCTGGCATCGCTGCGCACCGAAGCCGTTCCCGATGGAGACGCCTTCATCGTCACCGGCCAAAAGATCTGGACGACGCTGGCCCAGGATGCCACGCACATCTTCTTGCTGGTGCGCACCAGCAAGTCAGCCAAGAAGCAGGCCGGCATCAGCTTCCTGCTGGCCGAACTCGATTCGCCTGGCGTCACCGTGCGGCCGATCCGCAACATCGCCGGCGAAGAAGAATTTTGCGAGGTCTTCTTCGACCAGGTGCGCGTGCCGCGGGCCCACCTCGTGGGCGAGATCGACCAGGGCTGGGGCATCGCCAAGGCGCTGCTCGGCTTCGAGCGCCTGTTCGTCGGCAGCCCGAAAACCTCGCAGCACGCCATCGGCCTGTTGAATCGTGCCGCCCAATCGCGCGGCCTCATGCAAGACCAGGCCTTCTGCGCGCGGCTGGCCGAACTGGAACTCGACGTCGCCGACCTTCGCGCCTGCTACGCCCGCTTCGCCGACATCCTCAAGCGCGGCGATGCCCTGCCGGCCAGCGTCTCGGTCCTCAAGATCTGGGCGACGGAAACCTACACCCGGATCGCATCACAACTGGTGGAGGCGTGTGAAGAAGACGGTGCCACCCTCGCCCCGGCCCCAGCCGGCGCAGCCCATGTGGACGCCGTGGCCCCGCTGATGAACGCCACCATCACAACCATCTACGGAGGAACGAATGAGATCCAACGCAACATCCTCGCCAAGCAGGTGCTGAACCTGCCGGGGTGACCCCGCCCCGAACACATCAACGCTTTGTTCTATCTGCCGGCCCGGTTGCGGGCGGCCTCACCAGGAGTCAGAGATCGTGGAAAAACAAGTGACGTTCAAGAGCCAGGGCACCTCATTGCGCGGCGTGCTCAACATGCCCGAAGGCCCGGGCCCGCACCCGCTGCTCGTGATGGCCGGCGGATGGTGCTATGTGAAAGAGATCGTGATGCCCACCTACGCCGCCGAGCTGGCTGCCGTGGGCTGCGCCACGCTGCGCTTCGACTACCGGGGCTTCGGCGAGAGCGACGGTGACCGCCGGCAGCACATCGACCCATGGGCGCAGATCGAGGACTACCGCAACGCGTTGAGCTACGCCGCAACGCTCGACGGGGTGGACACGGAACGGCTGGGTGTCTGGGGGATTTCGTACTCGGGCGGGCACGCGCTCATCCTCGCCGGCATCGACGCGCGTGTGCGCTGCGCGGTTTCCGTCATCCCGGTGATCGACGGCTTCGAGTCGATGCGCCTGGTGCACGGCTACGGGAAGGGCCGCTTCGCCAAGCTGCAGCAAGCGCTGGCCGAAGACCGGGAGCGGCGCGCACGCGGCGAGCCCGAGGGACACATCCCGCACAACGTCCCCGACCCCGACCTGGCGCTGTGCACCTGGCCGTTCCAGACCTCGTACAAGTTTTTCTCGTCGGCGCGCGAGACCTTCGCGCCGAACTACCAGTCCAAGAGCACCCTCGAGTCGACCGAGCTGCTGTGCCAGTACTCGGTGATCGACTACCTCAAGCGCAATCTCAACACGCCCACCCAGATGCTCATCGTCGAAGGCGATGAACACACGCCGTGGGACTTGCAGGTCGACGCCTTCAACCAGATCCGCTCGGTGAACAAGGAGCTGTCCGTCATGAAGAAAGTGACGCACATCGGGCTGTACGCACAGAAGGAGTTCCAGCTCCAGGCGGCCGCGCGCAACGCCGACTTCGTGCGGCGCCACCTCGTCGAACCCCGCTGAACGCAAGCTCGCTCCGGGGCGCTCCAGACCGGCCGCAGCCGGCGGCCCCGCACACCCACCCTCCGCAGGAGACAAACCCATGATTCGCCGCCAACTCATTGCAGCCTCGCTGCTCGCCGCATGCTCCCCCTGGGCGGCCGCCCAGGCCGACAGGTTTCCCTCGAAGCCGATCCAGATCATCAACCCGTTCCCGGTGGGCGGCACCACCGAAATCCTGGCGCGTTTGATCGCGCCTGGCCTGCAGAAAGCACTCGGCCAGACCGTGATCGTCGAAACCAAGGCCGGCGCCGGCGGCAACATCGGGCTGGAATACACCGCACGCGCGCCGGCAGACGGCCACACCATCGCGATGTACCCGATCTCCAGCGTGATGGCGCCGAGCATCTACAAGAACCTGCGCTACGACCCCCTCAAGGATCTGGCGCCGGTGGGTCTGGTCGGCAAGATGCCTGCGCTGCTGGTGGTGCATCCCAGCCGGCCCTACAAGACCATGTCGCAGTTGATCGACTATGCGCGCGCCAACCCGGGCAAGCTCAGCTACTCGTCTGCCGGCATCGGCACCTCGCCGCACCTGTTCATGGAGTTCTTCAAGCACTTGACGGGCACGTCCATGACGCACGTGCCCTACAAGGGAGCCGGGCCGGCGCTCACGGATTCCATCGGGGGTCAAGTGGATGTCGGCTTCCAAACCGCCACAGCCGTGCTGCCCTACGTTCAGAACAAACAACTGCATGCGCTGGCCACCTCGACCGTCGAGCCATTCGGGCCCTTGCCGCAACTGCCATCCATTGCGGCCTCCGGGGTGCCGCAGTTCGATGCCAGCGCCTGGTTCGCGATGGTGGCACCCGCGGGCACCCCTCAACCTGTTCTCGACAAACTCAACGCGTCGATTCGCAGCGTGCTCGCATCGCCCGACGTGGCCAAGCGGCTCGATGAGCTGGGCGTGATTGCCGCAGCCGGCACGGCGGCGGAGTTTGAGAAGTTCCGGCTGGAAGAAGCGGCCAAATGGGCCAAGGTGGCCCAGCTTGCCGACATCAAGGCGGAGTAACGGGGGAGGCGCGCGGCCGGCCATCGTGCCGGGCGGCGCCACCGCGGTTCGGCGGGATGGGCAGGCACGGGCCGCCCGGAAGCGCTGACGAGCGCAGCAACTGCCGTTTCCTGCGGGTTCCCGCGGTTTACCGCGTTATGCCGCTGTATGCGATGCCTCGGGCGGATCGTCTGCCGAGCCGCCATCCACACGGCCGGTGGGTGCACACCCAACCGCCTCGGACAGCGCCTTCAGGCTCGATCAAAGCGGCACTTTGCACGCCCGTCTCAGGGAAAACCTTGCGGGTGTCGGAGTTTCCGTCCCTACAGTTTTCACAGGCCTGCCGGTGTCTGTGCGCGGGCCGCCATCGACACCCGGACACTCGAAAGGCTCCCGAGATGGACAACGCAGGACGGGCGCATGTCGCCTATGCCGAATACGACGCCGCCTTGAAGGCACTCGATGCGAACAAGCAACGCTGGGTGGAAACGCCCCTGGCCGATCGGCTGGCGCTGCTGCAGCGGATCAAGGACTGCCTGATGCCGGTGGCCAAGGGGTGGGCCGAAACGGCGGCCTCGAAGAAAGGCCTGGATGCGCGTTCGCCTCTTGCCGGCGAAGAATGGATCTCCGGGCCGCAAACCATCATGGCGTACTGCAACGCGATGATCCACACGCTGGAGAACGTGGTCGGGCGCCGGCACCTGCAGAACATGCCGCTGCGCGACCTGCCCAATGGGCAGCTGGCCGCCCAGGTGTTTCCGCAGTCCCTCTGGGACCGCATCCTGCTGAGCGGGGTGACGGCGGAAATCTGGATGGAGCCCGGCGTGACCCGCGCCAACCTCGCGCAGTCCGTGGCGTCCCCCTACAACGACCCGGCGCCGCAGCAGGGCAAGGTGGCGCTGGTGCTGGGTGCCGGCAACATCTCGGCGATCGCGCCGCTGGACTGCCTGCACAAGCTGTTCATCGACAACCAGGTCGTGATCCTGAAGATGAACCCGGTGAACGAGTTCCTCAGCGAGTTCCTCGAGCCGGCGCTTGCGCCGCTCATCGAGCGCGGCTTCCTGCGCATCGTGCATGGCGACATCGTGGGGGGCGGCTACCTGTGCAATCACCCGCTGGTCGAAGTGCTGCACATCACCGGCTCGGGCACCGCGCATGACGACATCGTCTGGGGCGTCGGCAACCAGGCCGTCAAGAACAAACGCGACGGCACGCCGCGCAACGACCGGCCGATGACGTCCGAACTCGGCGGCGTGTGCCCGACGATCGTCGTGCCCGGCCCGTGGTCGAAGGCCGACCTGGCCTACCAGGCCGAGCACGTGGCAACACAGAAACTGCACAACTCGGGCTTCAATTGCGTGGCCTGCCAGGTGCTGATCCTGCCCAAGGCCTGGACGAAGAAGACGGCCTTCCTGCGCAAGCTGCAGCAGACCATGGCCGCCTCCCGGCCGCGTCCGATCTTCTACCCCGGCTCTCGAACACGGCTGGCCAACTTCCAGAACGTGACCACGGGTTCGTCGACCACGCTGCCGAAAACGGCAAACCAGTGCCCCATCGCGGTTTTCGCGCCGGGGCTGAACCACCCCGTCGAATCGATTGAAGTGTTCGGCCCCGCACTGGGCGTCACCGAGCTGCCCGGGCAGAGCGCCGAGGCCTATCTGGTGAATGCGATCGCCTATGCCAACCAGCACCTCGAAGGCACGCTCGGCGCGAACATCCTGATCCACCCCCGGACCCTCCAGGAGATCGGACGCAAGCGCTTCGACGAGATCGTCGCGCAGCTGCGCTATGGCTGCATCGCCATCAACGCCTGGACCGGCCTGGGCTTCCTGCTGGCGCCAGTGACCTGGGGCGCCTTTCCGGGCCACACGCCGGAGCACGTGCAAAGCGGCATCGGCTTCGTGCACAACGCCAACATGTTCGAACGCCCGCAGCGCACCGTCATCGAAGCGCCGTTCCGGCCCTTCCCGCGCAACCTGCTCAGCCTGTCGTTCACCTTGCTGCCGCGCCCACCCTGGTTCATCACGAACAAGCGCGCGCACATCATGGGCCGGCTGCTGACGCGCTTTCAGTACCGGCCGAGCCTGGCCAAGCTGCCGCGCATCTTCTTCAACGCCTTGCGCGGGTAGCACGCGCTTCCGGCCGGCCGGGCCCGGGCGCCGCCGGGCCAAGCGGCGCACCTGCTGTCAGCTCAGGATCAACGCGCCAGGGCCTCGGTGGCCGCCACCCTGGCGGGTGCGGGGCGCGCGGCCGGGGCGCCGAGCGAGGCCGCGCCGGCACGCATCCATTCGGCCGCGCGCTCGGCAATCATGATCGTGGGCGCATTGGTGTTGCCGCCGATCAGCGTGGGCATCACCGAGGCGTCCACCACGCGCAGGCCCTTCACGCCGTGCACCCGCAGCTGCGGGTCCACCACCGCCATCGGGTCCACGCCCATCTTGCAGGTGCCCACGGGGTGGTAGATCGTGTCGGCCCGCGCGCGGATATGCGCCATCAGCGCCTCATCGGTCACAGCCTGGGCGGTGTACAGCTCCTTGTGGCGGTAGTGCGCCAGCGCAGGCGCTTGCACGATCTTGCGCATCTGCTTGACCCCGCGCAGCAGCAGCGCGGCATCCTCCGGCTCCGACAAGAACCGCGGGTCGATGCGCGGCGCCGACATCGGGTCGGCATCGCGCAGCCCGACCGCGCCGCGGCTCTTGGGGCGCAGCACGCAGACGTGGCACGAGAACCCGTAACCCAGATGGAGCTTGCGCGCGTGGTCGTCGACGACCGAGATCACGAAGTGCAACTGGAGATCGGGACGCGACAGCACCGGATTGGACTTGATGAAGCCCGCGCCCTCCGCGAATGGCGTGGCGATCATGCCCTTGCCGGTCTTGCGCCACTCCAGGATGGCACGCACGAGGTTGACGGTGCCGGCCGCGCCAATGCCGAAGAGGTCGGTTTCCTTGGACTTGTACGAGAGGATGAAGTCGAGGTGGTCTTGCAGATTCTTGCCCACACCCGGCAAGGCGTGGCGCACAGCGATGCCGTGGCGGCCGAGTTCGGCCGGGTCGCCGATCCCCGAGAGCATCAACAGCTGCGGGGTGTTGAACGTGCCGCCCGCCAGCACGACTTCGCGGCGGGCCTTGATGCCGCCGGTCTGGCCGCGGTACTGCACCTTCACGCCCACGGCGTGCTGGCCATTCAACACGACCTGCAGCACCTTGGCACCCGTCAGCACCGTGAGGTTGGGGCGCGTTCCCATGACCGGGTGCAGGTAGGCGGCCGCGGCCGAGCACCGCTCGCCGTTCCTGTCACCCCGATGGAACTGCGTCACCTGGTACAGGCCGACGCCCTCCTGCTCGGGGCCGTTGAAGTCGGGGTTGTGGGGAATGCCGCATTCCCCCGCCGCCTTGATGAAGGCCTGCGTGATGGGGCGCGGGCTTTGCTGCTCGCCCACCTGCAGCGGCCCCGAGCCGCCATGGAAAGCACTCTCGCCGCGCTGGTTGCCTTCGGATTTCTTGAAGTACGGCAGCACCTCGTCGTAAGACCAGCCGTGCGCACCCAGGCGCACCCAGTCGTCGTAGTCGCTGCGGTGGCCCCGCACGTAGAGCATGGCATTGATGGCGCTGGAGCCGCCCAGGCAGTGGCCTCGCGGCTGGTAGCCGCGGCGTCCGTTCAACCCGGGCTGGGGTTCGGTCTCGAACGCGTGGTTGTTGATCTTCGGGCGCCCCGGCAGCATGGCCACGATGCCCGCGGGTGCCCGCACCAGCACCCCGCGGCCATCGCCCCCCGATTCGAGCAGGCACACGCTCACCGAAGGGTCTTCGCTGAGCCGGGCCGCCAAGGTTGCGCCGCCCGAGCCGCCGCCGACGATCACATAGTCGTACTCCACGCCGCCTCCTCAATGGTTGTTGCATCGATCGGCCCTCAATGTAAAAGCGCGGTAGCCATCGCAGGCGCCAAAACCTCCGCAAAGACGCAACGCGTGCCCGCAGAGACCCGGCACGGCACCGCCGGACCGTCCGCACCGATCCACGGTAAGCACCTTGCATTGCAGTGATGGCCTGAACAAGCGGCCGACGCACCGACCCGCGGACCGCCTTGCGCCGACAAGCCGGGATTGAAAGAAGGGGAGCCCCTTCGCAGAAGTGAAACCGCGACCTGACCCCACCCCGCTACGCGGCTCCCACGAACTGCGTCCGCGCGTCACGCAGCTGCTCGATGAGATGCGCACGCTCGGATCCCAGCCGGTGCAGCCATACGCCGGCCCGATGACCGCCCGCAAACACGGAAACAGAGTCGCTGGCGTGTCGCAAGAGGGCAGGCCAGACTCAACCCTCGGCGAAGCCGGCGCATCCGGCCGACGATCAGAACCCGATCACGACCGATGCTTGAGCATCTGACACCGCGAGGGCCCTCCGTGATTTGGCCGCCAGCGATTACGCGGTGTTTCTGTTCGGGAAATCGAGCACTATTCTCTGTATGCTTGATTTAACGAGCATACTTGAACATGGCATTTGGATTTCGACAGATATGCTCGTAAAATCGAGCACTGAGAGCTTATTCCTCGATTTATCGAACATGAAGATCAGCCAGCCCGCCATGCTTCCTTCACACCTGCGGCACGAATGCAGCCGACTTGGCCAGCTGCTGGGGCGGCTGCGTCTTGCCCGCAAGGTCAAGCAGACGGACGCTGCGCTGCGCTCCGGCTTGTCCCGCAATACCGCCTACCGCATTGAGAAGGGCGACCCGGGCGTCGCGCTCGGGCAGGTCCTGCGCTACCTGGAGGCCATCGCGCCAGGGCAGTCGCTGCTCGACTTACTGTCCGAGAAAGACCCGGCACTACTGAGCTTGGCCACGCGGGAAAAGACCAAGCGGGTGCGCGACCTCACCACGGCCGAGCTTGAGGAACTCGATTTCTGACGGGGAAACCAGCTTGACTGCCAAAGAACTGAAACTGACGGTCTTTGCCCACCTGGGCCAGAACTGGGCGCCGTGCGGACAACTCTTGATGACCGAAGAAGGCCCGGAAGTGCTGGCGTCGAGCTTCGCCTACGGTCTGAACTACGGGCGCAGGCCCGAAGCACTCGAAGTCGACCCGGTGAGTCTGAGTCTGCGCGACCGCACAGCGATGCTTGGCAAACGACTCCTTCCCGTCAACGGCCTGCCCCTGTTCGGCGGAATCCGCGACGCCGCTCCCGACTCCTGGGGGCGGCGCGTCATCGAAGCCAAACTCAAGGTGCCGGCCAACAGCCTGCCCGAGTCGCAATACCTGCTGCACGCAGGCAGCGACCGTGTCGGCGCTCTGGACATCCGCCAGACCATCCACGACGGCCCGTCACACGGCCCCAACGTCTCACACGCGCTGGAGCACCTGATGGATGCGGCCGAACGCATCGAGGAAGGCCTGCCGATTCCGGCGCACCTGGAAGCCATCTTCATGGATGGCACGGCGCTGGGCGGCGCGCGGCCCAAGGCCTCAGTGCGAGACGAGCGCGGCATGCTCTGGCTGGCCAAGTTCTCCAGCCGCCGGGACAGCTTCGACATCCCGGCCATCGAATGCGCCGCGTTGCGCCTGGCCGCCGCGGCGGGGCTGCACGTGCCGCCGGTCGAGGTGCGCACGATGGGCGATCGCAAGGTGATGCTCATCAAGCGCTTCGACCGCTACTGGGCCGAGCCGGGGGCGTCAATGGGCGCCGACGTGGACCTGCTCACCACGCAGCCGGGCGCAGGACTCACTGAACATCGCCTGGGCTTCGTCAGCGGCCTGACACTGGTCGCTTGCGACGAGACCGAGTCGCGAACCAAGGCCTACGCCGATCTCGCCCGGGCCGTCCGCAGCCACTGCCATCCAAGCGTCATTCGCGCAAACAACGCGGAACTGTTCAAACGCATGGTCTACAACATTCTCGTCAGCAACGACGACGACCACCTGCGCAACCATGGCTTCGTCTGGGAGCCGCGGCTGCCCGGCTGGCGCCTGAGCCCGCTCTATGACGTGCTGCCCCGGGCGAGCCGCGCCGCCGAGCGCTACTTGCACCTGGGCGTCGGCCCGCAAGGCCGCCTGGCCACACTCGATAACGCACTCGAGTCCCATGCGATGTTCACCCTCTCCAGGGCAACTGCCTGCGAGATGATTTCCGACATCTGGCGCGTCGTTCGCGAGTGGCGGGTCGACTTCGAGCGCTTCGGCGTCCCCGGAATCGAAATCGAGAAGATTGCGCCGGCCTTCCGGCATCTGGACGACGTCTCGACGTCGGCGCTGCGCAAGCAGTTGCCATGACGCCCTCGCGCAGGCGCATCTCAAGCGGACGAGATCGCGGCCAATCCAGCGGGCCGGGAAAAGCACATCCGCGTCTTCACGATGGAGCCGCCGACGAAACACGTGATGCGGTTCGTTCGAGATTCCGGCGCCCTACGGCTGGCTCCCGCGGTGGGCCGGGCGGCGGATCGCCTCGGCGAAGCACGCGATTGAATCACGCAGGCTGTGCACCGGCGCCCACCCCAGGTCGCGCGCCGCCGCCGAGATGTCGGACGTGGCCAGCCGCATGCGGGGGAAGCCCGCGAAGCCGCCTTTCGGCTGCACGGCGAATCGCGTCCGCAGCGCCGGACAGACCTGCCGCACGGCGTCGATGAATGCCTCGAGCGTCCACCCCCGGTCGCTGGACAGCGTGTAGAGGTGCTGCGGCAGTTGCGGGGCGTCGAGCACGGCCAGCGTGCCGCGTGCGCAGTCCCGCACGTCGATGAACTCCTCGATGCCTTCCCAGACGAAGGCCGGATCGTCGATCACCGACTCGCGGCCCTGCCGCGCCGGCACGATCAGGCTGGCGAGCATGCGCGCGACCAGGCCCGCGTTCTCGCCGCCCCAGGCACCGAGCACGGCGCCGTAGCGCACCGTCACCACATCGACCCCCCACTGCTGGCGGTACAGCGCCGCGATGAACTCGGCCGACAGCTTGGTCGCCGAATAGAACGAGCCGGGCGCTTGCGACACCACGCGCATCGCGAAGTCTTCGGGGATCGGCCGGTCGACATAGCTGTCGAAGGCCGGATAGGTGACCGTGGTGGAACTGCACAGCACCACGCGCCGGATGGCGCCCTTGCGCGCAAGCTCCATCAGGTTGACGGCACCGCCGACGTTCACCTCCACCGCCAGCCGCGGGTTGCCGCGGCTTGCCCCGGTCAGCAGGGCGGCGGTGTGCACGATGTCGTGCACACCGAATCGTGCGACCGCCTCGTCCAGCGCGGCGGCATCCCGGACGTCCGCCGACACGAGGTCGAAGCTGCCGGGCGGCACCACCGATTCGATGGGCGCGCGCCGCGGCGCCAGGTCGAGCAGGACGGGACGCTCACCACGCGCCACCAGCTGGCGAGCGATCTGGCTTCCGACGATCCCGGCGCCGGTGATGAGAACGGTCATGACTCAGTCGGGATACGGTCCGGCCGAGGGGGCTTCCCGGGCCCGGAGCGGGCGGGCCGCCGCTCGCTCCGGCACGCGTCGATCACTCCGGCACGATGCCCGCGGCCTTGACCTGCTTCGGATACTTCTCGCGGTCCACGCGCAGGATCTCGGCGAACTGCGTCGGCGTGCCGACCAGCGATTCCAGTCCATGGGACTCGATCACCTTCTCGCGGAACGCGGCGGATGTCGCCACCACCGTGAGTTCGCGGTTGAGCCGGTCGATCACGGCACGCGGCGTGTTGGCCGGCGCGACGAAGCCGAACCACACTTTCTGCTGCAGATCGGGATAGCCCGCCTCGGCGATCGTCGGCACATTGGGCAGCGTGGCCTGGCGCTTGTCCGTCATGACCGCAAGCGCCTTGATCTTGCCGGCCTGGATGTGCTGCAGAGCAGCGAACTGCGCGGTGAAAACAATCGCGACCTCGTTCGTGAGCAGCGCGGGAATCGCCTCGGCCACGCCCTTGTACGGAATGTGCGTGATGTCGGTGCCGGTGGCCATGCGAAAAGCCTCGCCCGACAAGTGCGCATTGCTGCCTCGGCCGAACGAGCCGAAGTTGTACTTGCCCGGGTTGGCCTTCAGCACCTGCACCAGTTCAGCAATGCTGTTCGCCGGGAACGACGCATTGACCAGCACGCACTCCACCGTGTTGGCGAAGGTCATCACCGGGGTGAAGTCCTTGACCGGATCGAACGGCAGCTTGGCGTACACCAGGGGGCTGATCGACAGCGTCGCGTCGGTGGCCATCAGCAGCGTGTGGCCGTCGGCCGGCGACTTCGCCACGTTGTCCGCCCCCAGCACCGTGCCGGCGCCGGGTCGGTTCTCGATGATCACCGGCTGCCCAAGCGCAGCCTGCAGCGGTTGGGTGAAACCGCGTGCCAGCGCATCGGCCATGCCGCCGGCCGGGAATGGCACCACGATGCGAACGGGCCGGGACGGCCAGGCAGCCTGCGCACGCACGGCGGTAACCGGCAGCAGGGCCGGCAGGATCAGGGTGGCGAGCGCCTGCCGGCGCGTTGCTTGTCTCATGATGTGCCTCTCGTGTGGGGTGAGGTGTGTTCTGACGGAAGTGTTGCCGTGGCGGCGCGGGCCGCTCCACGACAGGGCGACGCGATGCTAGGCGGCGAGGCCCGCGCCCTTCAATCGGCGCTCGGCATAGGCCGTATGCGTGCACGCCATAACACCCCGCCCCGACGCTCAGCCGCGCGGACCGCGCACGCCCGAGCGCCCCAGCAACCAGCCCGACTCCAGCGCGATGACCTGCCCGGTGACCTGGCTCGCGCCGGTGACCAGCCACGCGATGGCGTCGGCCACGTCGTCGGCGGTGGCGGTGGACGCGAGCGGGTTCATCGCCTCCCATTCGGCCTTGAAGACCTCGTAGCGTTCACCGTGCAGGTCGCGCATCCAGCGGCTCTCGACCAGGCCCGGGCAGACCACGTTGACGCGGATCTGCGGCCCGAGCGCACGCGCCAGCGACAGCGACATGGCGTTCAACGCGCCCTTGGACGCCACGTACGCAATCGAACTGCCGGTGCCCACCAGGGCCGCGATGGCCGACACATTGACCACGGCGCCCCGCCCGCCGGCCCGCAGGTGCGGCGTGCAGGCCCGCACCATCTGGAAGGCGCCGACGCAGTTGACGGCGTAGATGCGCTGGAAGTCTTCGCCCGAGAGGCCATCGAGGTCGTGGTGCGGCACGAGCTTGGTGATGCCGGCCGAGTTCACCAGCGCGTCGATGCGGCCGAACGCGGCGACGGTTTGCTGAACCAGTGCCATGCAGTCGTCGTTCGACGCCACGTCGCAGCGCAGCACCAGCGCCCGGGCGCCCAGCCGTTCGCAGGCCTCGCCCGTCTGCCGCGCCGCATCGGCACTGCGGCTGTAGTTGATGACGACGTCGTGCCCCTGCGATGCCAGGCGCGCGGCGGCCGCCGCACCGATGCCGGTGGCGGACCCGGTCACCACCGCCACCGGGCGGGACGTGGCGTTGCGTTCGGTGCTCATGGCGTGCTCCTCGTGGGTTCGGTTGAAAGGCGGCGAGCTTGCGCCGGCACGCCGCCAATGCACATCGCCGCCATGCATACGCACCATGCGCGCCGTCGATCCGGGCCCTGCGGGCTTGCTCCTATGCTGCGCAGCCACCTGCACGACCACCCCGAAAGGAGCCCGCATGAACCAGGCCGAGTCGATGAAAACGCTGGTGCTGTCGTTCTACGACGCACTGATCAACCGCAAGGACTTCGACGCGGCCCGCGCCTGCATCGGGCCGCGCTACATCCAGCACAACCCCTTGTGGGAGGACGGCTTCGACGGGCTCAAGGCGCTGGTGGAGATGCTGCGCACCCGCTATCCGCAGGCACGCAGCGAGATCCACCGCGCCTTCGTCGACGGCGATCACGTGATCCTGCACGTGCACTCCACGCGCGAACCCGGCACGCCGGGGCGCGCAATCGTCGACATCTTCCGCCTCGAGTCCGGACTGATCGCCGAGCACTGGGATGTGATCCAGGAGATCCCGGCGACGTCGGCCCACGGCAACGGCATGTTCTGACCGTCGCAGCCCGCAAGGCCCCTATTCCTCCGGCGTGAACTTGCTCAGCGCCGCCACCTGACGCCACTGCGCCTGTTCCTCGCGCTGGAGGCGGGCCAGCTCCGGCGAGGTGGTCGGCGCCGGGGACAGGCCCAACTGCGCCACGCGCTCGGCGATCTCGGGCGCTTTCACGGCCGCGCCGGCGGCTTCGCTCAGCTGCGTGACCAGCGCCGGCGGCATGCCCGCCGGCGCGTAGAGCCCGAACCAGCCCGAGCGACGCACGTCGATGCCGATCTCGGCGAAGGTCGGAACCTGCGGCAGCATCCTCGAGCGCTGCTCGCCACCGGTGGCCACGATCTGCAGCCTGCCCGCGGCGGCGAGGTCGGCCGCATCGGTCACGGTGGCAATGCCCAGCGGCACGACGCCGCCGACGACATCGAACAGCATCGGCGCTGCGCCGCGGTAAGGCACGTGCACGGCCGAAATGCCCAGCGCGTGAAAGATCGAGTAACCCAGGAAGTGGGGCACCGTGCCGGCACCTGGCGATCCCCAGCTGGCCTGGCGTGCGCTGTCTCGCCCCCAGGCGCGCAGGTCGTCGGCGTTGCGGACGCGAACCCCCTTGGCGGCAACCAGCGCGTAGTCGAACAAGAACAGGCGGCTGAGCGGCGAGAAGTCCTGGTTCGGGTCGAAGCGCAACTGCTTGAACACAAACGGGAACAGCGTCATCGGCCCGTGCGGGACCACCAGCAGCGTGTGCCCGTCGGGCGGCGCCTGCCGCACCGTCTCGGGCGCCAGGCGTCCAGCCGCGCCCGGCCGGCTCTCGACGATGAACGTGCGGCCCAGCAAGTGCTGCAGCCGATCGGCCACCAGCCTCGCCACCGAGTCGGCCGACCCGCCGGGCGGCAGACCGATCACGATGCGTGTCACTGGCGTCTGCGCACGCAATGACAGTGGCACACCCAATGCGGCGGCGGTCATCGAGAGGTTGAATCGTCTGCGGTTCATACAGTCTCCATCAGGTTGGGCGCGGCGCCATGCGGGTGCTGGCTCTCGCTTCTGTCGTCAATGGGTGGGGCGGGCCAGGTCATCCATGCCGGGTACCAGCGTCACCCGCACGTCGTCCGGGATGCCGGGCATCTCGCTGGCCCAGCGCAGCCACGCCTGTCTCATCCGTTCGAGCCGCGCCGGATGGCGCCGCCCGAGGTCGGCGCGCTCGCGCGGGTCCGCCGCCAGGTCGTACAGGAACTCGCGGCCATCCATCGACAGGTACTTCCAGGCGCCTTCGCGCAGCGCCCGCTGCTGACGGTGCGCCATGCGCCAGTACAGCGCCCGCGCGGGCGACCATGCCGGGTCGGCGAACAGAGGCAACAGGCTCACGCCATCCATCGGGCACGCGGCATCTTCGCGCACGCCGGCGGCCGCGAGCAGGGTCGCGGCCCAATCCATCGTGATCGCGGGCGTGTCCGTCACCGTGCCGGGGGCGATGCGTCCAGGCCACCGCGCAAGCAAAGGCACGCGGATGCCGCCTTCGAGCAAGTCCATCTTTTGCCCGACGAAAGGCCAGTTGTCGGAGAAGCGCTCACCGCCGTTGTCGCTGGTGAACACCACCAGCGTGTCGCCGGCACGGCCGCTGTCGTCGAGTGCCGCCAAGATGCGGCCGATGCCTTCGTCCATGTGGTGGATCATCCGGTGGTAAGTCTCGACCGAACCGCCGTCCACGTGGCTCAACGCACGCTGGATGCGCGCCGACTCGGCGCGGTCGTCCCGCGTTTCCCATGGCCAGTGCGGCGCTGTGTAGTGCACGCTCAGGCAGAAGGGCTGTTGCACCGGTGTGCCGCGGAGGAAATCGATCGCGGCGTCGCTCAGCACATCGGTGAGGTAAGCATCGCTGCGCACACGTTCCGCACCCGACCAGAGGTCGGGGTTGCCGCGGCTGTCGGCGTGGGTGAAGTAATCCACGCCGCCGGACAGCATGCCGAAGAAGTGCGCATAGCCGCTCTTGCCGGGCCCGAAGTGCGGCGGGTATCCCAAATGCCATTTGCCAACGAGACCGGTGCGGTAGCCACTGGCCTTCAACAGGGAGGGAAAGGTGGGGTGATCGGGCGGCAGGCCCATCAGCTCGCTGCCTTGCGCGCCCGGCGTCAAGGGCTCTTCCGCGCCCCCGCGCAGACGGTACTGCCATCGCCCCGTCATCAGCGCGAAGCGGGTGGGCGAGCAAACGGGCGAGTTGGCATAGCCATGGGTGAATCGCATGCCTTGCGCGGCGAGGCGATCCAAATGGGGAGACACCGGCCGCGCCGATCGCGAGCCGGTGCACCCGAGATCGGCATAACCCAGATCGTCGGCGAGGATGAACAAGAGGTTGACGGGTGGCATAGATCACTGCGTGGCGAAGTTGCACGCATGTTGAAGCCCGGAAGCCACCATGCCTAGGTGGTCGGCGTTGTCATCCATAAAATCCATTCATGGATCTGCGCAGGCTTCACTACCTCCAACTGATCGTGCGGCACGGCAGCTTCACGGCGGCGGCTCGCGAAGCCGGCATCACGCAGCCCGCGATCTCGCATGCCATGCGGCGGCTGCAAGAGGAGTTGGGGACTGCACTCTTCGTGCGGGCCGGACGCATGCTGCAGCCGACCCCCGCCGCGCTGCAAGCGGCCGAGCGCGCGGCCTCGCTGCAACACGCCATGGCGGCGCTGATGGCCAGGGGCGCACGCGCCTCATCTCCGCCGCCCGCCGTGCTCCGCGTGGGCCTCGCGGCCGCAGCGGCCTTGCTGTACGGCCCGCTGATCGAGCAGGCCTGGCGTGAGCGGCACCCCGGCGGCCTGGTGACCATGGTCACGCTCAACGCCCAGGAGATGCTGGATTCGCTGCAGCGTGGCGGGCTCGACGTGGTCATCGCGCCCCGCCCGCGCCGCTACCGCGCGACCTCGATGCATTGGCAGCTGCTGCACACCAGTGCACCGCTCGTCTTCTGCCGCGCCGGCCACCCCCTGGCGGCGGCGCGGACGTTGAAAACACTGTCCACTGCGGCGTGGGCTGTCACCGCCATCGGCATCACCCGCGCGGGCAACGTGCTGGAAGAGGCGCATGCCGTGCGCGGGCTGTCGGCGCCGCGCATCCACGCACGCTGCCCGGACTACCCGACGCTGGTGAACCTCGTGGCACACACGGACCTGCTCTGCGTGATCCCGCACCCCGCCATCCTGCAAGGCTTGGAGAGTTCACGCATCGTGCCTTTGCGCATGCAGGAGGCGATGCCGCGCTACGACGTCGGCATCGCCTGGCTGCGCGCCTCGCACGACGATGTCCTGCACACCGTGGAACAGGTGCTGCAGGCCCACGCGCTGCCGATGAACAGCGCCGGCCGCGCCCGCAGGTGATCTGTCGCCCGCGGGCGCGCCGACCTGCGGCTCAGCCCTCGGCCAACGACCGCATGTCGGCCGGCGGGCCGTCGTTGACCATCAGCGCCTTCTTGCGGAAGAAGCGCATCAGCCCGTTGTCGCCCATGCGCGAACCGCCCAGGCCGGACAGGTTGAACGAGGTCTTCTCGGCGTCGCGCAGGATGGCGATGGTGATGCCGGCGTCCTGCAAGGCCACGCCGCCGGCATCGAGCTGCGCACCGATGCGCAATGCCTCCTGCTCGTCGCCCGCGAGCACCGCCGCCGACAGGCCGTACTGCGAATCGTTGGCCAGCGCCACGGCTTCTTCTTCCGTGCGGTAGGCCATCACCGGCGTCACCGGGCCGAAGGTCTCCTCGGTCATCAGCTTCATGTCGTGGGTCACGCCGCTGACCACGGTCGCCGGCATGTAGTGCCCGCCCCCAAGCACCTGGCTCTTGCCGCCGGTGACGATGCGCGCACCCTTGGCCACGGCCTCGTCGAGGTGCGCGTCGACGATCGCCGCCTGCCGCTCGAAGATGAACGGGCCGAGGTGGCCCTGGTGGGGATCGGGGTAGGCCAGCGCCAGCTCGTCGGACTTGCGCGCGAGCAGCTCGACGAAGCGGTCGTGGACCGACGCGTGGACGTACACGCGCTCGGTGGAGAAGCAGATCTGCCCCGTGGCGAACACCGACGAGCGCAGCACCGCGGTGGCGGCCCGCTCCAGGTCGGCGCTGCCAGTGACGATGGCCGCGTCCTTGCCGCCCAGTTCGAGGAAGGCCGGGATGAAGCGCGCCGCGCAGGCCTGGGCCACCAGGCGGCCGGTGCGCACGCTGCCGGTGAAGCACAGCGCATCCACCTGCGCGATGAGCTGCTGGCCGACGCGCCCGTCGCCGACGATGAAGGCCAGCACCTCGGCCAGTTCGGGCACGTCCCGCACGCTGTCCATGACCGGCGCCACGAAGCGCGGCGTGATCTCGCTCGGCTTGATCACCGCGGCAGAGCCCGCCACCAGCGCAGGAATCGCATCCAGCGTGGCCAGCAGGAACGGGTGGTTCCACGGGCTGATGACGCCCAGCAGCGGCAGCGGCACCAGCTGGGTCTGGAAGCGCACGTCCGGGTAGATCGTGCTGGTGCCGGCCGGCCGGTTGCGTTCGATCACCCCGGGGGCGCGGTCGCACCAGCCGCGCACGCCGGCCGCCACCATGTGCGGCACCTCGTGCGACAGCCGCTGGCGGCCCGTGTCCACGGCCTCGGCGTCGCCGATCGCCTGCGCACGCGCGGTGATGCTGTCGGCCCAGCGGCGCAGGATCGCCAGCCGCTCGTCCAGCGGCCGTGCGCCCCAGCGTTTCTGGCCGGCGCGCAGCCGGGTGCACAGGGCCTGCAGCTCGGCGTCGGTGGGCGGCTGGATCCAGTGGTCGACCTGTCCGGTGCGGGGGTTCCTGACGGGAAGTTTTTCAGCAGGCTGGTTCATGAATCGGCTTTCGAAAGAGAGGCGCGCGACAACCCATCGCGGGCGCGCCGGCATGTGCATTGGGAATGCCGGATGCTCGCACGCCATTCGAGGCAGTGGATGCGCGACAGCCCCTGCGGGCTGCATAGTGGGTATGCAGAGCATCGATAGGGCGCAGCCCAGGCTGCGACGATCATCCGTGTCGACCCAGCCACCGGGCTTGCCCGACGCATTTCCATGCACGACGCGATTGCCGACCTCCGTTTCGAATTGCCCGAAGAACTGCAGCTGTACCGCGCCACGGTGCGGCGCTTCGTCGACCAGGAACTGATCCCGCTCGAATCCCTGCACCGCACGTTCGATGCGGCCATCGTGCCGCCGCTGCGCGAGAAGGCGCAGAAAGCCGGCCTGTGGCTGATCGACGCGCCGGTCGAGGACGGCGGCCAGGGGCTGTCGCACCTGGCGCAGGCCGTGTTCTGGGAGGAGATCTCGCGCGCCGCCGTGATCCCGCCGCGCAACTTCGAGGTCTTCGGCCCGATGCTGGGGCCCATCTTGCAATCGCTGCACGGCGAGCTGCGCGAGCGCTACGTGCTGCCGCTGCTGCGCGGCGAGCACAAAAGCTGCTTCGCGCAGACCGAGGCCGACGCCGGCTCCGACCCGATGCGCATGCGCACCCGTGCCGTCCGAGAAGGCGAGCACTGGCGCATCAACGGCGTGAAGCGCTTCATCACCGACGCGAAGACCGCCGACTTCTGCCAGCTGATGGCCGTCACCGCGCCCGATGCCGGCTCGCGCAGCGTGTCGTGCTTCCTCGTCGACATGGACCTGCCGGGCGTGTCGATCTCGGCCGAGTACGACACGATGATGGGCGACAAGCCCTGCGAGGTGGTGTTCGACAACGTCCTCGTGCCGGCCAGCCACCTGGTGGGCCGGGAAGGCGACGGCTTCCGCCTCGGGCAGGAATGGATCACGCGCGGGCGCATCTTCCGCCACGGCGCCCGCTCGGTCGGCGTGGCCGAGCGCTGCCTCGAACTCGGCGCGGCCTATGCCCGCCAGCGCGTGACCTTCGGCCAGCCGCTGGCGGCGCGCCAGTCGGTGCAATGGATGCTGGCCGACACCTATGCCGAGCTGCAGCAGACGCGACTGCTGGTCTGGCGGGCGGCCCAGAAGCTCGATACCGGCGAGGACGCGCGCATGGATTCCTACCTCGCCAAAACCTACGGCACCGAGATGGGTTTCCGCGCCGCCGACCGCTGCATGCAGATCCACGGCGGCATGGGCCTGACGACCGACCTGCCGATCGAGCGCATGTGGCGCGAGCAGCGCAGCTTCACCATCACCGAAGGCCCGGCCGAGGTGATGCGCATGACGATCGCCCGCCACGTGCTGGACCAGTACGCCTGAGCGCCCGCCGATGAAAACGCTGTCCGACCTGATCGCTCGCAATGCGCACCTGAACGCGGGCCGCCCGGCGGTCAGCTGCCGCGGCCGCCGCTATACGCACGCCGAACACGCGGCACGCATCTGGCGGCTGGCCAACGCCCTCACCGGCCTCGGGCTCGTGCCGGGCGAACGCATCGCCTTCCTCAGCCACAACCGCGCCGAGTGCCTGGAGGTCTACGGCGCGGCCGAGAGCGGCGGCTGTGTCGCGATGCCATTGAACTTCCGGCTGGCGGCCGGCGAGTTGGCGAAGATCCTCGGCGACGGGCGGCCGTCGGTGCTGTTCTTCGAGGGCGGCTTCGCCGCCGTCGTCGACGAGTTGCGCAGCGCGGGGGCGCTCGCGGGCTGCCGCCTGGTCGCATTCGATGCACCGGGCGGCGACGCACTCGACTACGACGCCCTGCTCGCGGCGGCCTCGCCCGCGCGCCCCGACCACCGCCCGGCGCCGCAGGACCTGGCGCACATCATCTACACCAGCGGCACCACCGGCCAGCCCAAGGGCGTGATGTGGCCGCACGGCGCGCTGCTCGGCGCGGCGGGCGCGATCGCCTGCCAATCGGGCGAGCGGCCCACCGACAGCCTGCTGGTCGTGATGCCGCTGTTCCACGTGGGCGCCAAGATCGAGTGGCTGGCCGTTCAGTACATGGGGGGCTCGGCGCAGGTGCTGCCGGCCTTCGACCCGCTGGCGGTGTTCCAGGCCATCCAGGATGAACGGCTCTCGATGGCCCACCTGGCGCCGGTGATGGTGAAGACCCTGGTCGAGCACCCGCGCCGCACCGAGTTCGACCTGTCGTCGATGAAGAACATCCACTACGGTTCGGCGCCGGTGCCCGAGGCCAACCTGCGCGCCGCGGTCGCCGCGTTCGGGCCGGTCTTCTCGCAGCTGTACGGCATGACCGAGCACCTGACCTCGTCGATCCTGCTGCCGTTCCAGCAGCTGCTCGACGGCAGCGACGCGCAGCGCCAGCGCCTGCGCTCGGCCGGGCAGCCCTACCCGGGCGTGGACCTGAAGATCGTGGACGAGCAGCGCCGCACCCTGCCCGCCGGCGAGCCGGGCGAGGTGATGCTGCGCTCGGATTTCATGATGAGCGGCTACTGGAACAACCCCGAGGCCACGTCACAGGCGCTGCGCGACGGCTGGCTGCTGACGGGCGACATCGGCATGCTCGATGACGAGGGCTTCCTCTACATCGTCGACCGCAAGAAGGACATGGTGATCTCCGGCGGCGAGAACATCTACTGCCGCGAGGTCGAGGAGGTGATCCTGCTGCACCCGGGCGTGCACGACACGGCGGTGATCGGCGTACCCGACGCGAAATGGGGCGAGGCGGTGAAGGCCTTCGTGATCCGGCGCGAGGGCGCGGCGCTCGACGAGGCCGGCGTGATCGCCCACGTGCGCACGCACCTGGCTGCCTACAAGCGCCCGCAGTCCGTCGAGTTCGTCACCGACTTCCCCCGCCTGCCGCACGGCAAGACCGACAAGAAGGCCCTGCGCGCGCCGTACTGGCAAGGCAGCGAACGGTCGGTGAGCTGACCCGACCTTTTCCCGCACCCACGCGACCGACACCCACACGACGAGGTTCCCTTGGTTTCCTTCATCCAGTACATCAACCGCATCCAGTTCGGCTTCGGCGCCGTGCAGACGCTGGCCCCCGAGCTGCAACAGCTCAACGTGTGGCGCCCGCTCGTCATGGCCGACGGCGGCGTGGTGTCGGCCGGCCTGCTTGTCCAGGTCAAGGAAGCGCTCGGCGCGCACCCGCAGCCGGTTTTCTTCACCGATTGCCCGCGCCACCCCACCGAGGCCGCGGCCGAGCGGGCCTTGGCGATGTACCGCCAGCACGGCGCCGACGGCATCGTGGCGGTCGGCGGCGGCGCCGTGATCGACCTGGCCAAGGCGGTCGCACTGATGCACACCCACGAGGGCCCGCTCGGCCGCTACAGCAGCGAGAGCAACGGCTCCAGCCTGATCCGCCCGGACATCGCGCCGGTGGTGGCGATCCCGACGACGGCCGGCACCGGCAGCGAACTCGGGCGCGGCGCGGGCGTGGCGCTTGGCGAGGGCGGCGTCAAGGCGGTGTTCCTCAGCGTCAACCTGGTGCCCAAGGTCGCGATCTGCGACCCCGGGCTCACGCTCAGCCTGCCGCCGCACATGACGGCCGGCACCGGCATCGATGCGCTGAGCCATTGCCTGGAAGCCTATCTCTCGCCAGCCATCAACCCGCCGGTGGATGCCGTGGCCCTGGATGGCATCGCACGCCTGGCCAAATGGCTGGAGGTGGCCGTGAACGAGCCGGACCACCGCGACGCGCGCCGGAACACGATGATGGGCGCGCTGGAGGGCGGCATGTGCTTCTGGAAGGGCCTCGGGCCGGCCCACGCGCTGTCGATCCCGCTGGACGCCTACGACCTGCACCACGGCACGCTGGTCGGCATGCTGCTGCCCGGCGCGATCCGGCTCGCGCGGCCAGCCGTGCCGCACAAGATGGCGGAGCTGGATCGCATCTTCGGCGGGCCGGCCGACGAGGCGCTGGACGCGCTGAACGCGCGCATCGGCCTGCCATCGCACATCGCCGAGATGGGCGTGCCGGAATCCGCGCTGCCCGAGATCGCCGCGGCCGGCGCGGCCAGCGTGTTCAACCGCACCGCACCGCGCCCGGGCACGGCCGAGGACTACCTCACCATGCTGCGTGCGGCCTACTGACGTGGACGCACACGGGACCCTGCCGGTCGTGCCGCCGTCCGCCATCACGCGGCCCGACGTGTTCGTGCGGCACCTGGCCGACGGATCGTCGCTGTACGGCTCGAACGAGCCGCTGCAAGCGGCGGACCCGACGCCGCTGCACTGGCTGGCACGCTGGGCGCGCGACACGCCGGACCGCGACTTCCTCGCCGAGCGGCACGGCTCTCATCCGGGCGCCGGCTGGTCGTGCTGGTCGTATGGGCACGCGTGGTCGGAGTCGCGCGCATTGGCACGGCAATGGCAGTCACAGGGTTGCCGCCCCGGCGACACGCTGATCGTGCTCGCGACGAACTCGATCGCCCATGCGCGCGTGATGCTCGCAGCACTCTGGGCCGGCATGGCGGTGGCGCCGCTGACACCCCGCCTGGCCTTCTCCGATGGCGGGCGCGCCAAGCTGCAGCACGTGATCGGGCGCATCGCGCCGCGCTTCGCCTGGCTCGGCGACACCACGCTCCCGCCGGCCTGCGCGCAGTTGCTGGCACGCTGCGGCATCACCACGCTGTCGGACACCCTGCCCGCCCCGGGCAGCGACGACGACAAGGCCGGCGGCCCGGCGCTGCCGGCTGGCGACCGGGTCGCCAAGATCATCTGCACCTCCGGCTCCACCGGCTCGCCCAAAGCCGTCCCGTACACGCACCACATGATGGTGAGCAACGTGCAGATGGTGCTGCAGCGCTGGCCCTTTCTTCAGGACGGCCCGCTGGTGATGGTGGACTGGCTGCCGTGGAGCCACGTCTTCGGCGGCAACAACAACCTCAACCTCACGCTGCGGCTGGGCGGCACGCTGCACATCGACCACGGCGCGCCGACGCCGCTCGGGCTGCCCACCACGCTGGCCAACCTGCGCGAGGTCTCGCCGACTTTCTACTGCAACGTGCCCGCCGGCTACGCCGCGCTGGCCGCCGTGCTCGCGCGTGACGGCGCGTTGCGGCAGACCTTCTTCCGCCGCCTGCAAGCGCTGTTCTTCGCCGGGGCCGCGCTGCCCGAGCCGACACGGCGCGAACTGGCGGGCCTGGCGCAGGCCGAACGCGGCGCGGCGATCCCGGTGCTGTCCGGCTGGGGTTCGACCGAATCGGGCCCCAGCGCCACGCTGACCCACGACCCGGCCGCGCCGGGCGGCTGCGTCGGCGCGCCCGCCGCCGGCGTGACGCTGAAGCTCGTGCCCACCGGCAGCAAGCTCGAGGCGTGGATCCGCAGCCCCAGCGTGGCCAGCCGCTATCTCGGCGACCCCGAGGCCAGCCGTGCGGCCTTTGACGCCGACGGCTTCTTCCGCAGCGGCGACGCGATGCGCTGGGCCGACGCGCAGGACCCCGGCGCCGGCCTGGTCTACGACGGACGCATCGCCGAGGACTTCAAGCTGCTGAGCGGCACCTGGGTCAACGCCGGCACCGTGCGCGCGGCGCTGCTGCAGGCCGGCGGCGGCTGGATGCGAGACGTGGTGCTGCTGGGGCCGAACCGGCCCGAGCTGGCCGCGCTGGTCTGGCTGGACCCCGGCATGGCGCCGCAGGGCGAAGCCGCCAGAACACAACGGCTGCAAGAGATCCTGGCCAGCCACAACGCGCGGCACGACAGCGGCAGCCAGCGCATCGCGCGCGCGCTCGTGCTGGACAGCCCGCCCAGCCTGGAAGCCGGCGAGGTCAACGAGAAGGGCTACGTGAACCAGTCGCGCGCCCGCGAGCTGCGCGACGCGCAGGCCCAGCGCGTGTACGCCGCCGCACCCGATGCCGGCGTCGCCGTGTGGGAAGGCCGCTGAGTGCGCGCGGGTCTCATCGCACGCGCATCGCGCCGCACATCCAGATCGATTCATCACTCAACACTCGAACCGACCCCGGACCCATGGAACTGAACGAACAGCAACGCATGATCCGCGATGCGGTCGCCGCGATCGCCCGCGACAACTTCGCCGACGGCGCCGCGCGCGCCGACCGCGACTGCCGCCCACCGGTGGCCAACATCCAGACCCTGGCCGCCCAGGGCTTCTGCGGCCTGGCCGTGGCCCCGGCGTACGGCGGCGCCGGCCTCGGCTGCCTGGAGACCGTGCTCGTGATGGAACAGGTGTCGCGCTACTGCGCCAACACCGCCATCCTGCTGAGCTGCACGGACGGCGCCACGCCGCGCGCCATCCAGCATTGCGGCAACGACGAGACCCGGCGCAAATACCTGCCGCGTTTCGTCGACGGCTCGCTGCTGGCCGCGTGGAGCATGTCGGAAGCCGATGCCGGCTCCGACGTGGGCAACGTGAAGACGCGCGCCGTGCGTGAAGGCGAGCACTTCGTCGTCACCGGCACCAAGCTGTGGTGCTCGGGGGCGCAGGTGGCCGACGTGTTCCTCGTGCTCGTGCGGCTGAACGATGCGCCGGGCATGCGCGGCATCGGCGCGCTGCTGATCGACCGCGACACGCCGGGCTTCACGGTCGGCAAGCACCTCGACCTGATCGGCCTGCGCGGCACCGGCATGGCCGAGCTGGTGTTCGACGGCTGCAAGGTGCCGGCGTCCAACCTGCTGCTCGACGCGGGCCGCATGCGCGACCTGCTGACCGTGCTCGATGCCGACCGCATCACCGGCAACCCGTCGATCTGCCTGGGCGTTGCCGACGAGGCGCTGCGGCGCACCGTCGCCTACGTGAAGGAACGCCGCCAGTTCGGCAAGCCGCTGGCCGACCACCAGGGCCTGCAGTGGAAGATCGCCGACATGGCGATCGACGTGGAGGCGGCGCGCGCGCTGCTCTACCGCGCCGCACGCCAGGTCGACGACGGCGAGGGCACGCCGATGGACGCATCGGTCGTCAAGACCTTCGTCAACGAGGCGTCGATCCGCGTCACCGACATGGCCATGCAGCTGCATGGCGCCTACGGGCTGTCGCAGGAGTTCCCGATCGAGCGCATGTACCGCGACGTGCGCGGCCTCGCCATCGGCTACGGCACCACCCAGATCCACCGCAACACGATCGCGCGCGACGCGATGGAGCGCTACGCATGAGCACGACCGACACCTCCCGTTCACACCGCGTCACGCTGCCGGTGGCCGATGGGCGCTTCGAGGCCCACGTGGCCGAGCCCGCCATGGCGGCCACGGCCGGCGTGATCCTGCTGCACGAGATCTTCGGCATCACCGACAGGATCCACCGCTACGCCGCCGACTATGCCGCGCAGGGCCTGCGCGTCATCGTGCCCGACCTCTTCTGGCGCATCGAGCCCGGCGTGGCGCTGGGCCACGACGCGGCGGACCTGAAACGCGCGATGCAGCGCCTGAAGCAGTTCGACGACGAGGGCGCGCTGCGCGACGTCGCGGCCTGCGCCGGCTGGCTGCGGCAGCAGGACGCCGCATTGCCGGTAACCATGATCGGCTACTGCCTGGGCGGCAAGCTGGTCGTCAAGTCACGCCAGCAAGG
>CAZBOF010000021.1:0-258 GCA_964493285.1 uncultured Rhizobacter sp.
CTCGACGACGCGTGGCCGCGGCGCCGGCAGCGCCTTGCGGTCGATCTTGCCGTTGGGCGTTTGCGGCAGCGCACCCAGGTTCATGAAGTGCGCCGGAACCATGTAGTCGGGCAAGCGACTGCGCAGGTGCTCGCGCAGTTCGCCGGCCGCCACGCTCTCGCGTCCCGCGGCCACCAGATAGGCCACGAGGCGCACGTCGCCCGGCGTGTCTTCGCGCGCCACGACCACGGTCTCGCGCACACCGGGGTGCGTGAGCAG
>CAZBOF010000021.1:268-34755 GCA_964493285.1 uncultured Rhizobacter sp.
GCGGTAGCCGCGCACCTTGACCTGGTGGTCGAGACGACCGAGGAACTCGAGCGTGCCATCGGGACGGTGCCGCGCCAGATCGCCCGTGCGGTACACGCGCCCGCCGGCCGCGCCGCGGAATGGGTGGGGAATGAAGCGCTCCGCCGTCAGCTCGGGGCGGTGCAGGTAACCGCGCACGACCCCCTTGCCGCCGATCACCAGTTCGCCCGGGACACCCACGGGCGCGGGTTGATGCCGCGTGTCGAGGATGTAGATCTCCTGGTTCACCAGCGGGCGGCCCAGCGGGACGATGCCTTCGACGCTGTCGACGCGATGCACCGCCGACCAGATCGTGGTTTCGGTCGGCCCGTACATGTTCATCAGGTGGCCGCTGCCGATCACGCCCTTCAGCTCGCGCGCCAGCGAAGGCTGCAAGGCCTCGCCGCCGACCATCAGCCGGCGCAGGCCGCGCATGCCGGGCAAGGCCGCCGGGTCGAGCAGCAGCATGCGCGCCATCGACGGCGTGCATTGCAGGTGCGTCGCCTGGTGGCGCGAGAGCAAGGCCGGAATGGAGTAGTCGGCGTCGGACGTTCTCCGCGGCGTCGCCTGCTTGCGCAGCTCGTTGAGGAACTCCAGATGCGACAGCACCGATGACGAATCGACGCCGAAGTCGATCAGGCAAGCCACTTCGTCGACACCGATCGCCTTGATGGCGTCCACCTGCTTGAGGCAGCTCTCGGGCGTGCCGAACAGGCCGCTGGTCTCGTAGTAGCGGTTGAACGAATGCTCGAGCAGGCCCTGCATCTCTTCGTCGTTCAGGCTTTGCAGATCCACGCTCGCGCTGGCGTCGTCCATGCCCTCGCGCTTCTTGAATGCCGGGAACGACCAGGCATATTGCTTGACGAGGTTCAGCGAGGTCTTGAGGTAGTCGATCAGCGGCTGGCGCACCTTCTCGCGCACCGCTTTTTCATCGGGCCCGACGAAGGTGTGCAGCATCAGCGTCACATGGCCTTCGCCCGCGTGGCCGGCATCCTTCCAGGCCTGGCGATAGGCGGCGAGCTTGCCGTCCAGCTCTTCCACCGTCTGGCCCAGCAGATGGGTCAGCACGAAGGCGCCAATGCGCCCGGCGGCGATGAAGGTTTCGGGGTTGCCGGCCGAGGTGACCCAGTACGGCAGCTCCTTCTGCACCGGTCGCGGCAGGATGCCGACCTCGACCTCGTTGCCGGTAGCGCCCGGGAAGGCCACCTTCTCGCCGCGCCACAGCTTGCGCACCACCTCGATGTTGCGCAGCATGATGTTCTTGTTGTCGGCGAAGTTCTCCGGCTTGAGCACGAAGTCGTTCGGCTGCCAGCCGGACGCGAAGGAAATGCCCACGCGCCCCTTGGAGATGTTGTCCACCACCGACCACTCTTCGGCCACGCGCAGCGGGTGGTGCAACGGCAGCACGACGCTGCCCGCACGGATCTTGATGCGCTGGGTGACCGCGGCGATCGCCGCACCGGCCACCGCCGGGTTCGGGTACAGCCCGCCGAATGCATGGAAGTGGCGTTCCGGCGTCCACACGGCCGAGAAGCCGTGCTGGTCGCCGTACTTCGCGCCTTCGAGCAGCAGCTTGTACTTGTCGTGGCTGTCGTTGTTCTCGCCCTCGGCTTCGTCGGCCGAGAAATAGAACAGGCTGAAATCGAGCGGCCGCGCGGCATGCGGGCCGCGGGCGGGGCCCGCACCGCCTGCACGTTCTTCGCCGGTGGCGATCACCACGTGGTAGCCGCGTGCCAGCGTCCAGCAGACTTCGAGCACCGAGATGTCGAAGCTCAGGCTCGTGACCGCCAGCCACACGCCGGGCGGGTCATCGCCCAGATGCGCGTCCATGCCGGCAAAGAAGTTGACGACGTTGCGGTGCTCGATCATCACGCCCTTGGGCTTGCCGGTCGAACCCGAGGTGTAGATCACATACGCCAGATGGTGGGGTTCGGCACCGCCATCGAAGGGCTCGCTCGATTCGCTGGCGATCGACGCCCAATCGCCATCGAGACTGACCACGCTCGCACGGTGCGCCGGCAGGTCGGCGCGCAGGTGCTCCTGCGTCAGCAGCACCGGCACCTTCGAGTCCTCGACCATGTAGGCGATGCGGTCCTTGGGGTAGGTCGGGTCCAGCGGCACGTACGCGCCGCCGGCCTTGTGGATGGCCAGCAGGCCCACCATCATCTCGACCGAACGGTCCACGCACAGGCCCACCAGCACGTCGGGGCCGACACCCAGGGATGCGAGGCGGCGCGCGAGCTGGTTGGCGCGCCGGTTGAGTTCCTCGTAGCTGAGCGTCTGGTCTTCGCAGGTGACCGCAGGGTTCGCAGGCGTGCGCGCAGCCTGCTCTTCGAACAGACGGTGGATGCGTGCTTCGGCAGGCAGCGGTGCATCGGTGGCATTCCAGTCGCCGAGCACGCGCTGGCGCTCGGCGGCATCCCACAGCGGCAGCTCGGCCAGCGGACGGTTCGCGTCGGCATCAGCGGCCTGCATCAACGCCGCCGCCTGCAACTGCATCGCGATCACGGTGTTGGCGGACAACTTGGCCGCGTCGTAGAGCCAGCGGCTTTGCGCGCCGTCGCGGCTCACGGCCACGGTGAGTTCGCTGCCGGGCAAGGCGCGGGTGTCGTCGAGGTTCTGGACGATCACCACCGCCACCGGCAGCACGCGCGGGTCTTTCTGTGCGGCCAGCGTCCGAAGTTCGGGCGTGCGCGCCACGAGGTCGGTGGCATACGACACGCGGCGGCGCAGATCGCTCAGCTCACGCTGAACGGCACCGCGCAACTCGTCGAATCCGCGGGCGAAATCAATCGCCACGCGCAACGGCACCTGCTGCGCGAACCAGGCGGGCACGCCACCCACCGCAGCCTGCAGAGCGGGGTCGGCAAAGCCGACGTCGAAGCCGTCCTTGTCAGACAGGCGCGCCAGGTAACCCAGCAAGGCCGCCAGGCGGTCGTCGGCCTGCCCGCCGGCCGGCAGCGTGGCATCGAGGTGTTGCATGGCGGCCGGTGCGGGCGCTGCGCTGCGGTCGATGTACGGCAGTTCGAGTTCGGTCTGGCTTTCCAGGCGGCGCAGCCAGAAGGTTTCATGCGGGCTGACCTCGGCGTTGGCCTCGGTGAGCCGGGCTTTCGTGTCCGCATCGAGCAAGTCGAAGCGGGCGCCTGGTCGCAGACCATGGCGTGCGGTCGCGTCGCGCGGCGCGATGGCCTGGCCATCGAGCGTTTCAAGGCGCGGCAGCTGTACGTCGAAGTCACCCGTTGCGACCGTCAGGAAGGCGTCGTCGGCCGCCACGATGGTGCCCGGCGGCTGCGTGGAACGCGCTTCCAGCACGTGCAGCTCCGGCACGATCAGCGGCTGCCCCCCGATGGCGGCCTTGGCCGCGCCCAACGGGTTGGCGTAGGTGCCGAAATCGAGGGCGCGCACGAGGGTGGCGATGCGCGACGCAGGCTGATCCCACGGGATGGCGCACGCCGCTTCGGGGCGGTCTTTGCGCCCAAAGTACTTTTGAAGGCCTTGCGCCTGCGGCTGGCCTTTGAGTTCACCCGAGCGCAGGCCCTTGATCACTTCCTCGAAGCTTTCCATGCCGGCTTCGAAGCATTTGGTGTTCAGGGTCAAGGCCGTCTCGGCCTCGGCGAGGTCGAAGCGGCGCTGCACGAGGATGTCGCCCTGGTCCACCGCGGCGGTCATCCGATGCCAGGTGATGCCATGGCGCGGCTCGCCGTTGAGCAGGGCCCAGACCGGGGTGTTCAGGCCCGCGTACTCGGGCAGTGGCCCGTCGTGGAAATTGATGGCCGCGCGCGTGGGCAACGCCACCACGTCGGCGGGCAGGACCGACAGATTGGTGATGCTGAAGAGGAACTCGAACGGCTGCAGGTCCTGCGCCACCAGGAGCGCCTTGGCATCGGCCAGCACACGGATCCCCTGCTCGGCAGCCCAGCGCTTGATGGCAGGCCGGGTGGTGACCACCGCGACAATCCGGTGCCCATCTTGTTCCAGCACCTGAGCGCACTGGATGAGCAGAGATTCGGAACCGATGAGGACACTACGCCATGGATTCGACATGTTGACTCTTTGTTGATTTTCGATGCGGAATATGCAAGCGCTCACACGCTTCAAGCCGCAGAAGGAACGCGAATGCTCGAGGGCCGAGAGCCCGCCCGGAACGAACGCCGACGGGCTCGCGCGTGCCCCGCAGAAACCCTCAGGAATTATGTGCGGCATTGGACCATCGAAGCCCCCCTATGTAGGCGTCCACCCACCTGCCACACGGCCAGGGAACGCCACAAGATGAAATAGTTCTCATCTGCTCCTGACAATCCACCGTTCATGACCGTGACATATTTCCAGCTTCCCGGAGGATCGCCTTGACGCCGCCCCCAGAACGCCCCCCTCGCCTGGGACGGCGCGGCTTCCTGATCGTCTCCGCCCTGACCGGCGCCGGGTTGGCGCTGGGCTACACCTTGCGGCCCTCGAACCGCGCACGACCGGTGCCGGCCCCTGCGGCCGGCTCCGAGGCCGCCTTCGCCCCGAACGCGTTCATCCGCATCGCCCCGTCTGGCGTCGTGACCCTCGTGGCCAAGCAGATGGAGGTCGGCCAGGGCGTCAAAACCTCGCTGCCGATGATCCTGGCCGAGGAGCTGGAGGTCGACTGGGCCTCGGTGGTGGTGGAGCAAGGCCACCTCGACGAGGCCTATGGCTCCCAGTTCAGCGCCGCAAGCACCTCCACCAGCTCGAACTACGATGCCCTGCGCCGGCTGGGCGCCACTGCCCGCACGATGCTGGTCACCGCCGCAGCCCAGGCCTGGGGCGTGCGGGAGCGCGAATGCCGGGCGTCACGCGGCGCGGTGCATCACGCGGCCAGCGGGCGTTCTCTCAGCTATGGCGAACTCGTCGCCTCCGCAGCCGCCCTGCCGATCCCGGCCGAGCGCCAGGTCAAGCTGAAAGATCCGAAAGACTTCACGCTGCTGGGCACGCGCGTGCCCGGTGTCGACAACCACGCCATGATCACCGGCCAGCCGCTGTACGGCATGGACATGCAACTGCCCGGCATGAAGGTCGCAGTCATCGCGCGCTGTCCGGTGTTCGGCGGCCGCGCGCTCAGCGCCAATCTCGGTGAGATCACCGCCCTGCCCGGCGTGCACAACGCGTTCATCCTGCCCGGCACCGGCGGCCTGCTTGGCGCGCTGCCCGGCGTGGCCATCGTGGCCGATTCGACCTGGGCAGCGCTGCGCGCGCGCCGGCAGTTGAAGGTGGAATGGGCGCCAAGCGAAACCTCCCGCCAGAGCACGCAAGCCCTGGCCTCGCAGGCCGAAGCGCTGGCGCGCCAGGCGGGCAGCAAGCAGGTGCGCCAGGACGGCAACCTCGCGCAGGCCCTGGCGAGCGCCGCCACGACAGTGGATGCCTGGTACAGCTACCCATTCATCTGCCATGCCGCGCTGGAGCCTTTGAACTGCACCGCGACCTACGAGAACGGCGAGATCACGCTGTGGACGGCCTCGCAAGCGCCGAGCTGGGCGCGCGACCACATTGCCGCCACGCTCAACCTGCCCAAAGAGAAGGTTCACATCCGCATCCTGCGCGGCGGCGGCGCCTTCGGCCGCCGCCTGAGCAGCGACTACGCGCTCGAAGCCGCCGTTCTTGCGCAGCGCCTGGGGTTCCCCGTGAAGTTGTTGTGGTCGCGCGAAGACGATCTCCAGCACGATCATTTCCGTGCCGCCGGCTTCAACCGCATGCGCGCGGGCCTGGATGCGGCGGGCCAGGTCACCGCCTGGCACAACCACTACCTGAGTCTCGGCCTGAGCGGCAGCGGCGGCGTACCAATGGACCCCCACGAGTTCCCGGCCCGCTGGGTCGAGAACTGCACGCTGGAGCACACCGTCCTCGACACCGGCATTCCCACGGGAGCCTGGCGCGCGCCGGAACACAACGTCAACGCATGGGTGACGCAGAGTTTCATCGACGAACTGGCCGCCGCCGCCGGCCAGGACCCGCTGGCGTTTCGCCTCGCGCTGCTCGGAGACAAAACGCAGATGCGCGGCGGCAGCCTGCTCTCACGCGGCGTCCCGCCGTATCACACCGCCCGGATGCGCCGTGTGCTGCAAACCGCGGCCGACAAAGCCGGCTGGGGCAAGACGCTGCCGCGCGGACAAGCCCAGGGCATCGCGTTCCATGCCAGCTTTGGCGGCTATGTCGCGCAAGTGGCCGAAGTCACGGTGTCACGAGAAGGCAAGCTGCGCGTGGACCGGGTCGTCTGTGTATGCGATGTCGGTGCGCAGATCGTCAATCTGAGCGGCGCCGAAGCCCAGGTGCAGGGCGCGGTGGTGGATGCCCTCAGCGCGGCCTGGCTGCAAGAAGCCCCCATCGAAGCCGGGCGCGCCGTGGCCAGCAACTTCCACGACTACCCGATGCTCCGGATGGCAGACGCGCCGGCGGTGATCGAGGCGCACTTCCTGACTTCCGACCACCCCACCAGCGGGCTCGGCGAGCCCGCCGTGCCGCCGCTGGCACCGGCCGTGTGCAACGCGATTGCGCGCGCCACCGGCCACCGCGTGCGCCGGCTGCCGATCGCGCGAACCGACCTCAGCTGGACGTGACCCCGGCCGCACGCGGCGCCAGCGCGCGATGCGCCTGCCAGCCGCGCAGCATGAGGATGTTCCACAGCCCATGCTGCCAGTCGCGCGCGCCGCTCTGGTGTTCATCCCACAGGCGGCGCAGCGCCACCGGGTCGATTGCGGCATCCGGCGCATTCGCATCGAACAGCAGCGCATGCGCCCAGTCTCGCAGCGGGCCGCGCAGCCAGGTGCCCAAGGGCACTGAAAAGCCCATCTTCGGACGATCGACGAGCGCCTGGGGCACGTGGCGGTAGAGCACCTGCCGCAGCACCCACTTGCGCACGCCGCCACGCACCTTCAGGTCCATCGGCAAGCGATGCGAGAACTCGATCACGCGGTGATCCAGGATGGGCACGCGCGACTCCAGGCTGACGGCCATGCTGGCGCGGTCCACCTTGGCCAGCAGGTCATCAGGGAGGTAGGCCATGAAGTCCAGCCACATCGACAGCGCGGCAGCATCCGGGATATCGGGCCACCGCTCGGGCGTGTCGTAGAGCGTCTTCGGTTCCACCACACCCGGCATCAGTTGGCCGAGATCGGGCAGCGTGGAAGCCATGTAACGGTAGGTGAGATGCGGCGGCATGCGCATCATGTGCGCGACGCGATAGAGCCTGTCGCCCAGCGTGCGGTGCGCGCCCGACTCGCGCCCGATGCCCACCCTCTGGCCCAGGCGGCTCCAGGTCTGGGCCGGCAGGCTCTCGACGCCTCGTGCCACCAACGCGCGCAAAGGCGCCGGCATCGATTTGTAGAGGCGGTCGATGCGCTGCACGCGGCCGTAGCGCGGGTAGCCTGCAAACAGCTCGTCGCCGCCGTCACCGGACAACGACACCGTCACCGAACGGCGCGCCAGTTGCGAGACGAGGTAGGTGGGAATCTGCGATGAGTCGGCGAACGGCTCGTCGTAGATGCCCGCCATCAGCGGCACCGCGGCCAGCGCATCGCCCGACGTCACCATCAGCTCCGTGTGGTCGGTGCCGAGATGGCGAGCCACCTCGCGCGCATGCGCCGACTCGTCGAACGCCGCTTCGTCGAATCCGATCGAGAAGGTGCGCACCTTGGACGACGCGCATTTCTGTGCGAGGGCCACCACCGTGGAGGAATCGATACCGCCGGACAGGAAGGCGCCCACCGGAACGTCGGCCTCGAGTTGCAGCGCCACCGCATCGGTCAGCACGCGCTCCAGTTCGTCCACGCACAGTTGCGGCGACAAGCGCAGCGGCTCGCGCTGGCCTTCCAACACCGACTCCGCGGCCGACCAGTACGCCCCGCGCGCCTGCGGCTGCGCGCCCCCGTGAAAGCGCAGCCAGGTGCCCGGCATCACCTTCTCGAAGCCCTGGTAGATGCTGTACGGCGCAGGCACGTGCCCGTAGCGCAGCATCAGCGAAATCGCGTCAGGGTTCTGGCGCAGCCGAATGCCGGGCAGGCCTTCAATCGCCTTGATCTCCGAGGCGAACACAAGCCTGCCGTCCACCGCGCCCCAGTAGAGCGGCTTCTCGCCCGCGCGGTCGCGCACCAGTGTGAAGGTGGACTGCGCGCGGTCCCAGACCGCGATCGCGAACATGCCGACGAGCTTGGGCAGCGTCGCCTCGATGCCCCAGGCATCGAACGCGGCCAGCATCACCTCGGTGTCGGAGTGCCCGCGCCACGCCACCGGGTGAAGCGACTCGATCTCGGCCCGCAGCGCGCGGTGGTTGTAGATCTCGCCGTTGAACACGACCAGGTAGCGGCCGGAATGCGACGCCATCGGCTGGCGTCCGGCCGCGGTGAGATCCACGATCGCCAACCGCCGGTGCGCGAAGAACACGCCCTGGTCGGGGTGGCATGCGGTGTCCCAATCGTCCGGGCCGCGATGCACGATGCGGTCGGCCATCTGGCGCAAAGCCTGCACGCCGTCGTCGGCACCGGTGTGCCGCTGGAAATCGATGAACCCTGCTATTCCGCACATCGCGATGCCACCTTCGTTGATCCACTCACGCCCCGCAAGCCACGCAAGCGCGCAGCGTGCCAGGAGCCATCATCCGCCTGGCCGCACCGCCTGGAACAGCCCTTCGAGCTTGGCCGCCTCGGTGTCGACATCGTGGCGCGCCAGCACCCGCGCACGCGCGGCCTCGCCCATGCGTGCCAGCACGTCCGGGGGGGTGTTCAAGCACTCTTCCATGCGTTGCGCCATCACCTCCACGTCGCCCGCCGGGAACAGCCAGCCGCACTCGCCCGGCAGCACCAGCTCGGGGATGCCTGCCACGTAGGTGGTGAGCACCGGGCGCCCCAGCGCCATCGCCTCCATGATGACGACCGGCAGGCCTTCCGCAAAACTCGCCAGTACCAGCGCGCGCGCCGCCAAGATCTCGCGGCGCACTTCGTCGCTGCTGAGCCAGCCGGTGACGCGCACGTGCGTTTCGATGCCCAGGCGCGCGATCAGCGCCTCGACCTCCTGGCGCATTTCACCGCCACCGGCCAGCACGAGTTCGAGCGCAATGCCTTTGCGCAC
Organism: uncultured Rhizobacter sp.; assembly: GCA_964493285.1. Taxonomy (GTDB): domain Bacteria; phylum Pseudomonadota; class Gammaproteobacteria; order Burkholderiales; family Burkholderiaceae_C; genus Rhizobacter. The sequence goes on from CAZBOF010000021.1 coordinate 9,368, forward strand.
CAGACGCGCAGCCGCCTCCACCAGCAGAAGCTGGCCTTTCTGCTCGCAGATGCGGCCCACGCACACCAGCCGTGCTGCGGCAGGCGGCGGCGTTGCGGCCGCATCATGGAACGCCTTGTCCAGCCCGCAGTGCACCACCTTGACCTTGTCCCAGTGGCGATGGGCGACCCAGCGGTAAAGCTGGCTGCGGCCGAATGAACTGATGGCCACGACGAAGGCAGCTTCGTGCACCTTTTCGCCGAGCTTGTGGAACTGCGGCTTGTCGAACTCCTCGGGGCCGTGCACCGTGAAGCTGTAGGTGGGCCCGCCGAGCGCGTGCACCAGCATGGCCAGTTCGGCCGGGTTGGTGCCGAAGTGCGCGTGCAGATGGGTCGCGCCGCCCGCCTTCAGCCAAGGCAGCATGCGGCAGGCCTGCGCCAGGAACAGCAGGTGATACGGCATCGGGCGGAAGGCCCGGCGTCCCATGCGAAGCGCCAGCATCAGCGTGGACAGGAAGCGCACCGGCGAGCGCACCGCCGTCGCCAGCGTGGCGAGCATCAGCCGGCCGAGGCCGCCTTGCAGGATGTACTGCGTGCGTGCGCGCTCGGCACGGTCCTGGTCGTCGGCCAGGTCCCCGTCCCATCCGCGAACGGCGATGCGCTGCACCGCCAGGCCCAGGCGCTCCAGCGCCTGGATCTCGCGGCGGATGAAGGTGTGGCTGACCGCCGGGTACTGGTTGACCAGGTAGGCAACGCGCAGCCCACACGGCGAGGGCGTCGGATGGACGGAACCAGGTGCGGCGGAATCGGGTGTGTGGGGCATGCTCGAAGGCCGGTGAAAGGCACGAAGCGTGCAGCAGGCCGACAAGCACCCTGCCGCACAAGGCGACGGTCAGGACACGGAGGTCGCCGTGGTGGTGTGGGCTGCGTTGCGTTCGTCTATTTCCGCGATTGCACGCTGTTTGCCCACCAGCAAGGCACGCATCTGATAGCGCCGCAGGAACTGGTGGAACTCCGGATTGGGATAGCGCGGCTTGCGTTGCAGCGCGCTGGCAATCCACCCCCACAACACCGTCGCCTGGCCCAGGACATAGGGCTTCTGGTTCAGGCGCGAGACAACGCTCGCCAGGATGAACAGGAAGCCCGTGCCCATGTAGTACTGGCCGTAGCCGGCACGATAGCGGCCGGTGTAGATGCCCTTGTGGCTGGAGCCCATGGGGCGCAGGTGGATGAAGCGCAAGTCGGGGTCATCCCAGCTGCACGCGATCCATCCGTTCATGCGGCACATGTGCCCATCGATGCCGTCCCAGCCCACTTCGCGAACGAAGCCCCCGATGTGCAGAAAACAATCCGTGCGAAAGAACTTCGCCGCACCGATCGAGTTCTCGTCACCGTGCTTCTCGTTGATGAACCCGCCGTCCACAGCGATATAGGCCTTCCCGCTGCACGTGGCCACGCGCGGATTGCGGCTCATGCGATCCATCAAGCCTTCGAAGTACTTCGGCGGCATGTTCAGATCCAGATCGAGCTTGCAGATGTACGCGTAGTCTTCGGGACGAATCGTCTCGTAGCCCGAGTAGAACGCGTCGATCACGCCCGGCCCCACGGCCCGGTGGCCCCGGTCCTTGCGGGTGACGATCTGGATCCAGTCATGCCGAGCCGCGTATTCCGCAAGGATGGCGGGCGTTTCATCGGTCGATCCATCGTCGACGATCACCCATTTGGCCGGCCGGATGGTTTGCGCCACCACCGTGTCCAGGGTCTGCCGCATGAACTCAGCTTCGTTCCGGCACGGCGAAATAATCAAGTACTTTGTATTCGGATCCATCGATTTCTTCTTCGATTCCCCGCCCAGCGCAACGTTGGGGGCCGCAGGAAAAATCTCAAAAATGCCCACGGCCGGTGCGCCATGCGAACCCAGAAGGCTGGCGCAGACCGCGCGATGGCCCGGGTGAAGGTGAAGTCTAACGTTGGCCCCTCTCGCTCTCGGCGAGTCCAGCGGGCCAGCGCCCCCCCGGATTGGGCGGCCCTTGCGCAGGGTTCAAGTCATTTCGCGACTTATTCCTCACTCCATCCCAATCTGCATCGCAGCACGCGGCCCGCTTAATTGTTTCCACTCGTAAGCAATGTCAAGCAATGCGTCCCCTTCTTACTGAATGGCACGCCAATTTCAGGGCACCCCCCACGAATGAGGGAGGAGAAACCACGCTCTGACCCCGCACCGGCACGGCACAGGGGGTGTTACAGGCCAATGGATTTGTATACGGAATCGGGTCAACCCGGCCGATAGAGTGGCACCACTTCTAAAAAGACACAGATCCGCGAGTGCGCCTTGTCCCGTCGAAACCAATCCCCGTCGCTGAAGGTTTCACCTGCAAGTTGCGCTCACCTGCGATGCCACTTTGCCCCGGCCCTGCGCCGGGAGCGCCGATGTGAGTGACCTATTTCCATGAATCTCAAGCATTTCTCCCCTAAATACACGGCAATTGCAGCCATCTGTTTTTCCCTGGCTGCCTGCGGGGGTGCAGACGACGGCGTGCCCTTCAGCGATCCGAACGCTCCCGTTCGCGAAGGTCCCGAGCAACTGACAGATACGGTCAATCCGGTCCTGTCGATCGAAACCCCTGATAGCGACAACGCACTGACCACCGCCGACTCGATCCGGGTGGCCGGGACGGCCACCGACGACCGCGCCGTGTCGCGCGTCACTTGGTGGAACGATGCCAATTCGGCCAGCGGCGTCGCGCCCCAAAGCGGCGTGAGCGGTTCGGTCACATGGTCGGCTCAATCCATTCTCCTGGCGCTCGGGAAGAATCTGATCCGCGTCCAGGCGTATGACGAAGCCGGGAACCAGATCACCCGCACGATCACGGTCACGCGCAATCCCGCCCCGGCACCTGCTCCCGCCCCGGCACCTGCTCCCGCTCCGGCGCCTGCTCCCGCCCCGGCACCTGCCCCCGCCCCGGCGCCTGCTCCCGCCCCGGCACCTGCCCCCGCTCCGGCGCCTACTCCCGCCCCGGCGCCTACTCCCGCCCCGGCGCCTGCTCCCGCTCCGGCGCCTGCCCCCGCTCCGGCACCTGCTCCCGCCCCGGCGCCTGCTCCCGCTCCGGCGCCTGCTCCCGCTCCGGCACCTGCCCCCGCTCCGGCACCTGCTCCCGCCCCGGCGCCTGCTCCCTCCGGAAGCACCTATTACTTCTCCGATTGCCAAGCCGGTGCGGCAGCCAGCTGCGTGCCGGGCAACAACGCCAACGCCGGCACAAGCGCCTCGGCACCCAAACGTGACCTGAGCGGGTTCAACATGAACTCGTTGCCGGCGGGCACGAACCTGCTCTTCGCCCGAGGTGGCGCCTGGGCCAATTTCTCGGCCAGCGGCATCGCCAACTACAACGTCACGCCGACCCGTCCTCTGGTGTTCGACGCCTACGGCAGCGGCTCAGCGCCTTTGCTGCGAGTCTCTGGCACTGGCTTCAACTTCTACCAGTACGGCGTCAGCACGCTGGACGGCGGCTACACCATCCGCAACCTGCGACTGGACGGCGGCCGCACCGCAGCCACGGCTGTGACTCAGGGATGGGGCACCACCCACATAACCATAGAGAACGCCGTTATTGAAAACTTCACCATTGGTTTGCATATGGCGGATGGCACTCGCAATCTGACCGTACGAGGGTCCACCATTCGGAACAATGTCCAGCATGGCATGCTAGGCGCAGGCAGCGACTGGACGATTGAAGACAACACCTTTGAAGGCAACGGCGATGCACGCGCGCCGGGAACTCATGCCTTCTACTTCTCTGCCGGCTCACTGATCGGCGAGAACCTGACCCTTCGCAACAACACGTTCCGCAACAACTCTCTCTCCAATGGAGTCTGTCGCAGTGGAAATTTGACAGTCCATGGACGCCTCGTCAACGCGCTTATCGAGGGGAACACGTTCGAAGCCAATCAAGCAGACTGGGGGTGCCGCGGGATATCGCTGACCGCGGGCTACTCGAGCGTGGAGTACATGCGTCAGGTGATCGTTCGTGGCAACCGAATCATCAATACTGGTGCAAGTGTTGCGTTCAGTGCTGCACCTGGTCTTGTCATTGAAAACAACACGATGTGGAACATCAGTGCAGCGACAAGCGGCATTCTGCTCATCGAGAACGCAGGGAACAATTCAGGCGGCGCTGATGATGCAGATGGTGGAGCCGTGATTCGGAATAACACCTTCTGCAATCCGTTCTCGGCCACTGCGCCAGTTAGAGCAGCGAATCCGGCGTCCATCGTGAACAATGTCGTCCGCACTGGAGCAGACTCCTCAACTGGGCCGTGTGCACGCTAGGTGCGGTGTCAATGAGTGCGGATCTTGCGCACTTCGGTACAGACCCGCCGGCAACTGTGGCGGTGATGTTGAGAGCACGAGCTATTGAAGTCGGATTAACCAGAGGTCTGTAACCCTGTACCCGATTCAGTACCGCTCAGAAGTAGGAACTTCCGGCTTCTCTGACATCACCGCAGCGGCCTGCAAGCCGCGGCGGCGGGCGAATTCGGCAGGCGTCGCCCACCCCAACGCAGAGTGGGGACGACTCTCGTTGTAGTCCCTGCGCCAGGCCCCGATCTTGGCCTGTGCGTCGGCCAAGGACAAGAACCAATGCGCGCTCAGGCACTCCTGGCGAAGCCGGCCGTTGAAGCTCTCCACGGCCGCGTTGTCGGTGGGCTTTCCCGCTCGGCTGAAGTCGAGCCCCACACCGCGCTCATAGGCCCACTTGTCCATGACCTTGGAGATGAACTCGCTGCCGTTGTCGGTCTTGATCGCACCCGGCAGCCCACGCTCGGCCGCGATCGCATTGCGTACTCTCACAACATCTTCCCCCTTCAGGCGCTGGCCGACGTCGATGGCCAGGCACTCGCGCGTATACAGATCCACCACCGTGAGCAGGCGCAGCTTGCGGCCGTCAAACAGCGCATCGGCCACGGAGTCCATGCTCCAGATCTCGTTGATGACGTGCCAATTGCTTGGGCTGCCTGAGCTTGGCCGCCTTGTTGCGCCGCGGCCGCTTCAGGTGCAGTGACAGCCCTTCTTCCCGGTACAACCGGTAGATCCGCTTGACGTCGTCTGTGTGGCCTTCGCGGCGCAGCAGAACGTGCACCCGGCGGTAGCCGTAATGCACGCGCGTGTCGGTGATCTCCTTGATCCGCATCTTCAGCGCCGACTCGTCCTTCTTGACGGGCTTGTACAAGTAGGTCGATGCCGACATCTTCACCACCCGCAAGACGTTGCGCTGGCTGCATCCGAAACGCTCAATCAACTCGGGCACCAACGCCCGGCGCTGCGAAGGCCTCAAAGCTTTTTTGCCACCACCGCCTGCAGCATGGCCTTGTCCAGGCTCAGATCGGCCACGATCTGCTTGTGAGCTTGCGGTTCTCCTGCTCAAGCTGGCGCAGCCGACGCAGTTCGGATGGCCCCACGCCTGCGTACTTCTTGCGCCACACGGAGAAGGTCGCGTCGCTGATGCCCATCTTGCGACATACCTCCTCGACGCTCGTGCCCAGCTCCGCTGCTTGAGCGCAAACGCGATCTGATCCTCAGTGAACCTGCTCTTCTTCACCACATGCTCCTGGCCCGATTAGGGCCTTCATCATGCCGGTCGTCCTGTTACCGAACGGTTCGAATTCATGGGACAGGGTCAGTCAGGTCACAGGGTCAAGGGCAATCGCCGACAGCAAACGATCATTGACGTAAACGCCTCAAGATAAATGCAGGATCGGGCGAGTCACTCGTCGGCCCGAAGTTCTCGTGTAGGTGAATGTGGAGTATTCCCGTATCCCGTCAATGTCGTGCCTCAGGACCATCCCTACAATTCTCCATCAGCAGCAAACTTCCATCGATCGACAGCCGTCATCTCGGTTGAGCAAGGATGGACTACGTGCCCCATCGTCATAACGAGTTTTGAATGTCACTACAACAAAAACTTCACAGAGCGCTTTTCACGCATCCATCCACCTTTGCGGTCAGGAAGCACTATGTATCAGCTCGGAGACTTATAGGCGGACCACCTCCATACCAAGCCCTGCTGATCAGCGATGGCGAGGCATATACGAGTGAGGAGCAGTTCGCACCGATCCTAAGATGGGCCAGCTATCTCAGCGACCAGGCTGGACTGGTTCTGCAGCATCGGGAACTCAAGGCGGGACTCTCTATGCCAGCGTCTTCGCTGAACGAGTTCGACATGATCGGGTTGAAACTTTCATTCAAAACACCCGAGCGAGAGGCAGTAGCAATCGTAAAAGACCTGAAACTTCGGATCGCTGATTCACCCACAAAGTTAGTCTATTTTGACGGTGATGACGATCTAAACGTTCAGTGGAAAGAAGTGATCTCGAATGTTGATTTATATGTAAAAAAACACACATACATCGACTCAAAGGAATATTTGAAGAGATATATAGGGAAAAGCAATATTACCGACTACGTTGCACGAACACACGGAACAAGTTTCGACAACGACATCATTCCGTCATCCGAAGAGGTGGAAGCAAGTGATGTGAAAAAGATCCACCTAGGATGGAATATTGCATTGGATGATAAGATATTCAATCTCAGCCGCCGCATCAAACATTCAACTCAAGCAAATAGAAGTATAGATATTTCTTGCAGAGCTTATGCCGACCCTGCCGTATGGATAGCACCGATGCGAAACGCAGCCGTCGAAAAAATCGAATCACTCAGTAATCGCTTCAGAATATTGGCCCCAAAAAATCGCGTTAATCAAGATCAATATTATGAAGAAATGCTATCGAGTAAAATATGCGTGAGCCCGTTTGGCTTCGGCGAAATTTGCTGGAGAGATTTTGAGGCAATTATTTGTGGGTGTTTGCTTGTCAAGCCAAGCATGGATCACGCGATGACGTCACCGAATTTATTTATACCTGGACATACTTATATCCCCGTCCGATGGGATTATGCAGATCTAGAAGATGTGTGCGCAAAATACTTAGAAAATGACAACAAGCGCATCGAGATTGTAGAACGTGCTCGCGAGGAGCTAAATAAGGCTCTTCAGCCCGCCTGGACCCTAAATGCCTTCAAATCCCTAATCTCCGCCACTCAGGCTTGACCACATAGACTCACGCTTGTTTATCGGCCAGATACTTGAATCAATCAACCACGGCCACAAACGGCGTAATTCAGCTCATCACGCCGATAGGTGAGCTTGATTTTGGTCGGACCCCACACAGGAACAAAAATGACTTCTCTGAAAATTGGAATGGCAGGCGCCGGACTGTCCTGCTCAGTGATAGCCCGAGCCTTAGCGGAATCCGGGCATGTAATCGATATAATCGAGCGTCGTCCGCATATAGGTGGAAATTGCCATACAGCACGTGATGATGCAACTGGCGTTATGCTTCACGTGTACGGACCACATATATTTCATACCGATGACGAGGAGGTATGGGCTTACGTGAACAATTACATGGAGTTCAAGCCTTTTGTCAATCGAGTTAAGGCAACAACACGAGGGCAGGTATTTTCCCTACCGATCAATCTTCATACGATTAACCAATTTTTTGGCAAGACATTATCTCCAAGTGAGGCTCAAAGCTTCATCGAACAGCAAGCAGATCTGAGTATTAGCGTCCCTCAGACTTTCGAAGAGCAAGCGCTACGATTTGTCGGCCGCGAGCTCTACGACGCTTTCTTCAAAACCTATACACTCAAGCAATGGGGTATCAACCCAAACCAACTTCCAGCGAGCATTCTGAAACGCCTCCCTGTACGCTTTAATTACAACGACAATTACTTTTCCCATCGATATCAAGGCATGCCGGCCCATGGGTACACGGCAATGATTGAAAGGATACTGAACCATCCAAATATTTCGATTCATCTACAGCAAGACTTCAATCCTGGCATGGTTAAAGAATTCGATCATGTCTTTTATTCAGGGGCAATCGATGGATTCTATGGATACGACCTAGGGCGGCTGCCTTATCGCACATTAGATTTTGAGCAGGCTTCAGGAGTGGGGGATTTTCAGGGGTGTGCAGTAATGAATTACTGCGATGACGCACAGGCGTTCACTCGAATTACGGAACACAAGCATTTCTCGCCATGGGAAGAACACGAACAGACGGTTTGGTACCGCGAGTTCAGTCGTCAGTGCACCGAAAAAGACACCCCTTACTACCCCGTTCATCTGGTAGGTGGCAACGAGATGCTTGATCAATATATGCGAAGAGCGGACGCTGAGTCCAAGGTCACTTTCATTGGACGACTAGGCACATATAGATATATGGACATGGACGCAACAATCAGGGCCGCACTTGACACCGTGCGGGCCTGGCTAACGACAAACGCTTAATTCCTGCAGATTATTTTATTTGGTTTGTCGCCTGTCAGCGTTGTATCGCGCTTCAATTCTTTTTTACATTGCGGCAAAGCTATTTGCGCCGCACTAGCGAGCGCATAACTGAGTGGCCCCAGCTTCTACTTTCAACTTAACAGCCGGGCTGGTCGGATGAACGGCACAACGCCATCCATTTTCCTTTGATGGCGTTTCGACAAACATAGGATCGTCTGCGCTACCCCCTAGGTCGAAGCCAGCACTCTTTGCTGAAGCCAAGGTTTTATAGCTTCGGCTCCACGAATTTCCGGTGCCGCCGGTATAGCAAAGGTTACCGTCAAAAGCACGGAAATCACTACGCGGGCCGTGCTGAAAGCAGAAACGCCCACCGCCCCCCTTGGATCCTACGGAGATGAGATTCGAGGATACGTCAACATCACTTCCTCCAACAACTCGGATAGCCTCACTGTCTCCGGCATTTCGCTCCAGATATATAGAATTACCGCGCACTATCGCGCCAGTATCCTTATCATCCTCGGAACTGACCTTTCCGCCCACAATAATTCCTGCATGATAGCCAATCTGATTGTTTATTATAAGGTTTCCCTCAATAACAATCCCAGGAGCGGACGTGACACAAATTGAACATCCGCCAAGGTTTATGATCTTATTATTCCGTAGAGAAAAATTACGGAACCACTCTGCAGTGCTATATCCAGGGTTTATCGAGAAACCATAGCAACTCATTGCAGAAGCTTGTTGTTCGATAATATTTCTCTCCATCAGAACGTTATCCCATTGCCCATGGACTGTCACATTCCCACCTCGGCAGACTCCGCCGGACACCGAGTTACCCAAAAACATGTTGTCACGAATTACGCCGTCCCGCCCCTTGCCGCTCAAATATAGAGCATGGTGCCGAGATGTACCGGCAGAACTATTTGCCTCAAAGCGGTTCCGTTCAATTATTAAACCGTTAGCATCGCCGAGATAACCTATATCGGTATTACCATGTAGATACGAATCTCGTAAGACAAGGTTTGTGTTCCCATTTACCCCCATATTTTGGGAATGAACCCCAATCTTGAAACCTGTAATTTCCAGATTTTCCAAGACCACCCCTCGCGTCTGGCTATGCACCCACACTCCCGATTCAGAGCCAGGGTCACCAACAAGCTTAATATTTCTTATTGTGTACCCACCATCCACAACTGCGTTATTATAAACTCCACCTATTGCGAACGCGTTATGGCCAGCTACAGTTCTAAATGCGGGCTTTGCAGCCCCTCCCCACTGCGGCTTGTAGCTATCAAACACTAGCGGAGACGCCTCTGTCGCGCGAGGGTTACTAAGAAAAACGTTGAAATTTACCCAGGACCCACCTTGCGCAAATAACAATTTTGTGCCAGCAGGCAACTCGTTTACACGAACTCCTGCCAAATCACGCTTTGGGCTTGCTGGATTCGTGCCAGAAGCCGAGTTCTGGCCAGCAACACAAGATGAATGCGCCCCACTCTGGCAGTCAGAAAAGTAATAAGTCGGCCCCGTGATAGCAGCCGCAACATTTCCCTGATGCCCACAGGCACCAATCAACGGAAGCAAGGCAACAGCGTATCGACCCAAAGATCGAGGCCTTAGTGAAAGCCTTCCACGCCTAATCGCAGACAAGAAATTTTCCAAATTATCCATAACAACCTTTATTAATTGGATACACAGGAAATTTAATATTCTTCAACAATAGATTCAAAATGATAATCCACATTGTGCGCGCCGAACTATCATCAGACCAGACATCGCCGTTTATTTTAAAGGCATTCTCTCAATCTTCTTTAAGGTCGCCTCGAAAATCCTTTCAGAATCGGACCATTTGTATTTTCTAGCGGATTGGCATGCGTTTTCCGACATCGCGCGCCACGATTCTTCATCTAACCTGATGCATTTTAGAGCTGCGTCAGCCATAGCCGCAGCGTCGTCGAAATTTACTAGAAACCCGTTGACGCCGTCTCGGATTTCATCTGCAGCCCATCCGACTGGAGTCGAAACTACTGGTGTCCTACAACCCATCGCTTCGATCGCAGGAAGGCCAAAACCCTCGCTGCGGCTGCCACATAACCAAACATCACAGCTCGCGTATAGCGTTCGAATACTATCAGTGGGCGGGCGATGGGAAAACTCGATCCCAGTAAAATCGTAGTTACGGTCAGGTGCGTGCGTTCCAAAGGACAGTACGCGAAGATTAGGTATTGAGCTCCGGATGGTGCGCACGGCGCTCAAGAGCATCTCCGCGCCTTTGATGCTTCCGGGGGAGAACATGAAGCCAACAGTCGGCTGCGCCTGTTTACCACGCGCTGGTGCGTAGAACGCGTTGTGATCAATCGCATTTGGAATCAGCACCGCTTCAGTGTCCCCATAGGTTTGAGCCATGATGCGCTGAAGCCATCCCGACACAACAATTTTTTCAAAGGGCATGCGATAGGTAGCCTCTGCCCGCTGAACCGGCAAGAAATCAAATACCTCGTGTCCTTGAACGAAGTACACCTTGCGCCCCTTGGCTTCGCTGAATTCACTAGCCCATTCCGCGGTCTCCCACCAAGTGGCGATGACAATATCTGCATCGGGTACGTCGGCCTCGGTGATCACACGCCTGGGAATGCGGAGAATATTCAACCCCAGCCCGTCAAAATGAGAAGGTGCGCCCATGTCTGGGTCCCATTGTCCCTTTCGAATCAGCGAACGAAGCCTCTGGCGAAGCGTGGGCAATTGTGGGCGCCTGGCAACGACGAAAACCTGGTGGCCGCGATCGCTCAACGCCTTGGCGTAAGTAGCAATGATTCGTGAACCACCGGACAAATCAAGCGCAGCGGAGAGGAAAGTCACTCTCATAGGATGAGTACACAATGAGTTATTCACGGAATCTGTCAACGAACAATTGCCATTAATTGAATCAGGACCCAACCCATCCCGCCGCCGACCAGAAGCGCGACGGGCAGGACAATGTCTTTGCGAAAGTCATTGAGTTTGGATTCGAAGCGAAACCAGACCGCAAGCGGCCAGTGGGCAAACTGGCTGAGCACAATCGCCCACAAGGCCCCATTGAGGCCGGAAACCGAGAACCCGATCGGTAACCCAAGGAGCAACACCAGCACGCGCGGCGTGATGGCCGCGGCCAGCAACGATGTCCGTCCCTGGGCAACATAAATCTGCTCGACGACCAGGAATCGCGAACCGATCGAGCCAATGGTCAGAATCGCAAAGATGTGTCCTGCCGCCTGGTAGCGCGCGTCGTACATGATCCCAATGATCTGATGGCTCGCTATGAACAGCGCCCCGGCGATCACACCCACACACGCATCAGTCACCTGCTGGAAACGCCAGTATGTGGCCCGCAGATCCGCGGGGCGCTCACGCACCACTTCACTGAACGCAGGGTAGATCACCTTGGCCAGCAGAGTCGACAATACGGTCGGCGCGACGGTCGCCAAGCCGAAAGCGATGGAATAGAGTCCCAGCGTCGCACTGTCAACCAGCCCGCCCAGCAGCAGCCGATCGCCATTGATGGCGAAGAAGCCAAACAGGGACGACAGCAGCACCCATTTGCCTTTGCCGATGAGCTCTCTGATCGCGGCGCCTTCCAGTCGGAATCGAGCACGCGGGCCGGGTAAGAACACATGCGAAAAAATGCATTGCAAGGTGGGCGTGACCAGCCCGCCGATCACCAAAGCCCAGACGGATCGAGTCTGATAGGCCGCGACAATCATCACGATCAGCACCAGCACCTGCACCGCCATCTCGATGACGGAAACAGCCTTCAGGTCCAGCCGCCGCTCGGCCAACTTGCGCTTGATGGAGACAAAACCTCCAATCACCATGCCGAAGCCCGCCACCGCCACCATGGGCGGCAGCATCGGGTCGCCATACACCGTCCCCGCCGCGAACAAGCCATTGGCCTGGCCAAAAAAGAGAACGCCGGCCATCACCAGCGCAAATGCCCAGATCACGAAGCCCCGGATGATCTGCAAGGACCACGCCGTGTGCTGGAAATCCGCGTCGTCTCCGCGCTGGCTCTGCACGATGATCGTGCCCGTGCCAATGTCGGACAGCAACTCCAGCGCGAGCAGCATCATCGCGATGATCGCCATGAGACCGAACGCTTCCGGCATCAGCAGCCTGGCCAGGACGAGATTGCCGCCCAGGCGGATGATCTGGCTCATCGCATGGCCGCCACCGGCCCACACCGTCGCGCGCAACATGCGTTGGCGAAGCGGAGGACGCACGGCCGTCATCGCGAACGCGGCCGCCGCAGCTGTGGCACGCGCGGCTTGAAACACCGGCGGCATCCGGAGGGGGTATGCAGGCAGCTTGGGTCCGACCTCACGTTCACGTTTTGCTCTTTCTTTTCTTGGGTGGGCTGTGGACGCGGCGCGGCGAGTCGTTGCATCGACACCCCGCACCGGGTTTGGAAGTCACCAGCGAGGCGGTCGCCTGGATTGCCTCGCGCGGATCGCCCATTCGGGCACGTTCGACGCCACTGGCACAGGCCGTGAGGCATCCACCTTCCCACTGGCCAGCGCACCCCGCTTCACGAGGTGCACGTAACCCGAGGCCATGCCAAGCACCGCCATGTAGACCACCGGCACCGACACGATCGCGGCAACGGTGCCGATTGTCACCAGGATTCCGATGATCACGGCGAGCAAGGCCCGGCCGAGCAAATGCACCTCGTTGTCTTTGTCCGGTATCCGGTGCAGCGTCATGGCCAGGTTGACGACGACGATGACGAACGGCGCGGCGAACAAGGTCAGCCCCACCATGCCGGTGGCCATTGCGACGCCCAGGTAGTTATTCACCATGTCGATGATGCCGTCTTCCCCACGCATCTGCTCCAGGTCGGGGTGCGAAAGATAGTCAAGCGCGCCGAACCACGGGAAGTTCGCAAGCACGCCAAGCGACACATCGATCAGCCGTTGGCGGAAATCCACATTGCGCGCCTCCACCGTGCCGATGAAGGGCAAGTAGTCGAGCATCTTCTGCCCCTGCTCGGTGGTCAGGGCAATCGGGATCAGCACGATGGCGGCCACGATCGCCTTGCCCACCTTCGAGGTGACATTGGGACCGGTCAGCACCAGCATCGCGAACATGGCCACGGCACCCACCCAAGGGCCCCGGGAAACCGACGCGAACATGCCCCCGAACAGCACGAGCCATACCAAAGACCACTGGAGCTTGCTGTTGACGGAGCGCCTCAGGAAATGCATGAACCCCAAGGCCGCCATCATCAGATAACCCAGCACGATGGGGTGACCCGTGGAGACCAGCGCCCGCAGAACGCCCTCGCCGCGCTCGAGAAAGTTTCCGAAACCCCACAAAGGCAAGCCGAGCGCCACATCCACGGCGTTGTAGATCAACCAGCGGCGGCTGAACTCGAACATGGCCAGCGGTGCCATGATCCCGATCCCGATCACCAGCGCCATCAGCGCATCCCGATAACCCTGCAAATTGCGCAAGGCGCGGCTGGCCACGTAGTACGGCAGGAACACGTCGATGAACAGATAGAGCGTGATGCGCACAAGATTGGTCACGGTGGTGTACTGCGCCTGCAGCACGAACCACAGTGCGATGTACGCCAGAATGAGTTTGTCCACCGCGGTCGACCCGACGCGAGGCACATTCGGATCGGCATTGAGCGCAAGGAAGGCTGGCAACAGGACGGCCAGCGACATCCAGCGCAGATGATCCACCTCGAGCAGATGGTCGAACACACCGAACCCCGGCACGACCACCGCGAACGGGGGCACGGCGAACAACAGGAAAAAGTAGAAGCCCAGCGGATTGGGATCCCGCTTGCCGTAGATCACCAGCAGCGGCACCGAGATCAGCGCGAAGATCCAGTAGCTGTGGGTCAGAAAGGTCAGCAGCGTGATCGCAATCCAAATCAACGCCCGGCGACGGTAGTCCTCGGGCGCGATCGCCCGATCACAGGCGACGTACCGGCGCGACCACCACAAGGTGATCAGCGACAAAACCATGATGACAACGAGAGCGCGCAGGTGAAGCGGCATGCTCAACCCACCGTAGAGCTGGTGCGGTCCTTCTTTCCAATGAACGTAGCCAGCAATGCGTCGAATGCGAAGAAGATGACAAGCGCGACCAGCATCAACACATAGCCCGCCAACCCGTGCAGGAAGCCTTGCCCCGCCTCGTCACCCAGGTGATACGTGATGAGCACCAGTATCAACACGCGGATGATATTCGCCACGAATGCAATGGGAAGAATCGACACCAGCATCAATGCGTTGTGCAAAAGGCTCTTGCGCCCCATGACGTACATGTAGAGCGTACCCAGCGCCGACAAGCTGAACAGCGAATGAAGCCCGGAGCAGGCATCCGCCACCAACAGCTCATAGGGCCCGATGGTCATCAGAACCCCGGAGCGTGCAATCGGGTAACCCGCCGCATACAGCACATGCTCAACAATGGCCGAGATCCACTGCTTGAGCGTGCCCGTCATCGCGTCGACCAGCGTTGCCGGCAACGGGACCAGGAACACCAGATACAGCACCGCGAACCAGGCCACATACAAGGCTTGCGGCCCCTTCGTGAGAAGCAGCAAGCCGGCCACCACGAACACATGAGAAGCAAACTCGGCGCTGGAGATGCTGAAAACACGGCCGAACAGATAAATGGCGAGCCCGAGAGCGAACAGCGCCCCACCCCAGACTGGGGCCGGCTGCGCCGCCAGGCCGGCAATGGCCTCACGCTTCTGCCAGAAAAGCCAAGCCAGCACTGCGAGGACGATGGGGCCATGCCCGTTTTCTTCCGAGCCCCATAACGGCTCGGGCGCGAACGCCGCATTCCAGTACACGGGGCCATACAGCACCGCCAGGCCAACCAGCAGGAGCAACCATGGTGCCCGCCCGTTGCGCACGACGCTCGACAGGCCGCGTCGCGAAACAGGCAGCGCGGTCATGCTTTCGGCTTGCCAGATTTTTTCTGGGCAGGCACGTCGTTGAGAACCGAGCCCACCACGGCCACGCCGGAGTATGTGAGGCCCTGGACCAGATTGTTGAACGCACTCACCCCGGTCTGCCCACTTCGCGCAACGGCGAGCGCGGAGCCTGCGCGGATCGAGATGATGGCAGCGTCTTCGCCTTCGGACAAAGCCGGCGTGTCGATGATGACCACATCGAACATGGACTTCACCCGCATCAGGAATTCATCGAAGCTCGAGCGGCTCAGCAGTTCAAGAGGGTTCGGCGGCACCGGCCCGGCGGGCAGTACATAGAGACTGCTCAGATCGGTGATGCGAATGATGGCTTCGTCGCGCGCGCGGCCCGACAGCATCGTCGACAGCCCCACCGTGTTCTTCAGGTTGAACAGTTCATGTTGCCGCGGCGTCCGCAAGTTGCAGTCCATCAGCAAGGTCCGCTCGCCCAGTTGGGAAAACACCACCGCCAGATTGGCTGCGAGATAAGAGCAACCATCGCCGCGCTCGGCCCCCACCACCGCCAGTGTCTGGCGGTGCTCATGCTTGTCGAACCAGCGCAGCATCAGCTGGCTGCGCACCGCGCGCAACTGCTCCACCGGCATGCTGAAGGGCTGGTACGCAGCCACCACCTCTTCGCTGATGGACGGGTTGGCCCCGGTCCCGGTCGAGCGAAGGTAGCCGTAGGAGAACTGGCGTGACAGCGCGTACTGGATGTCCGCGTCCGTCAACAAGCCCAGACGGATCGCCGCTTCGCCAAAGCGCAGGTTGTGCTCTTTCTGGTAGCGAAGGATGCGCTCGGCATCCTCGGGCGTGAGCTGCCCGCTGTCGAGCAAGATGGCGCCAATCGATCGGGTTGCCGGCTGAACCTCGGCGACCACGGAGGTGTGCATCTTCATGAAGTCGATCCGCCCATGGGCAATCCCAGCGGCGCCGAAGGCGGCGGCCGGCCGTGGCCGAGTTGCCGGTAGACGGGCTTCTTGGAATCCGCCGGGCGCAGCACGCCGAGCATCGGAACGCCAGGAATGGACGTCATGTCCTCGACCCCACGGATGCGGCGATTGAAGAACTCCAGCCCGACCGCCAACGCGACCCCGAGCAGCAGGCCCAGCAACACGGATGCGGCGACGTTCTTCTTGCTGTTGGGGCGTGACGGGTACAGCGGCTCCACCGCCGGCGTGAGCAAGCGAACGGCGGCCTGGGTGTTGCGGCCTTCCATCGTGAGCTGACCGGCGCGTGTGGACGTGTTGTCGAATGCACGGCGCGCGGCTTCGACCTCACGTTGCAGCACTTGCATCTGATCGCGCTCGGACGTCATCGCCAGGATGCGGCGCTTCTGAGCTTCGACAAGAGCCCGCATCTCCGCCACCTTCTGCGAGCTGCTGCGGCTGGCCACGCCGGTGCTGCCCGACACGCGCGCGATCTCGCGGCTCAGCTGCTGCCGCAACTGGGCAATCTGCGCTTCCAGCTGCACGCGTTGCGGATGGTTGACACCCACGACGCTGCTGATCTCGCTCAGGCGCGCCTCTGCGACGGAAAGCTGTGACTTGACCGCCTGAACAGCCCCGCTCTGCTGCACCTCCGGAGACATGTCGGAGCCCGTGTTGCGTTGCCTGGAGATCGCTTCGACCTGCTCCATCTGCGCGGCTGCCAACTGGCCGTTGAGCAGGGTCAGCCGAGCGGTTTCCTGGTCGAGGCGGTCATCCGTGGAAACGATGCCCTTTTCCTGCTGGAAGGCTGACAGGCGGGCCTGCGCCTCCTCCAGGTTGATTCGCAATGTTTTTGCCTGGTCATCCAGCCAGTCGGCCGACTGGCGCGTCGGCTCCACGCGCAACTCGACCGAAGTGTCCATGTACGCTTGTGCGAACGCGTTCACCGCCGTGGCCGCGAAAGCAGCGTCACTCGAAACGAACGTGAGCGTGATGAGGTTGGTGCCACGCGATGGCTCGATGCTCAGGCCGCGCAGCAGCAACGCAGCATAGAAGCGCTCCAGAGACATCTTGCCTTCGGTCTCTTTGCGCCATTCGTTCACTGCGTCTGGCGACTCGGCAAGCTTCAGCAGCTTCACGACCTGCATGGCCACGCGTTCGCTTCTCAGGATCTCGATCTGCGTGGCCATGTAAGCGGGCGAGGTGAGCCCCGGCGCCAGCGCACCAAGAAGGGGGTCCGGGCGGATGTCCATCACCATCGATGCGTCTGCCGTGAACTGCTTCGGGATGAAGAACAGCGTCACCACGGTGCCTGCGGCAGTGCAGACGAGCAAGGATGCGACGACCAGCCACTTCCGGGCCAGAACGATGCGCAACAACTGAAGGGGACTCATGGCAGCTTAGAACACCGATTCGCGAACGTAGATCACGTCCTCACGCAGGACCGGATCGTTCATTTTGAGTTCCAGCACAGCGGCTTGGCCTTCGGCATTTTTCCGGTGAACCCGCATTCCGCGTTCCGTGCCGCGGGGTGTCAAGCCACCTGCTTGCGCAAGCGCCTGCATCACCGTCATGCCGCGTTCGAGACGGATCGAGCCCGGGCGCTGGACCTCGCCATACAGATAGATGACCGGTGCCCGATCGACATAGATGATGTCGCCGTGCGCCACGGCCACGTCGAGTTCGGCCCTGCCGGCCTGCATGATGGCCGGCAGATCGATGTCCAGCTTGATCGGGCTGCCGTTGCGAGTGCCCACGAGCGTGATGACGTCGCCACCGCCCGGCACCACGCCGCCAGCGGCGGCAATCATTTCGGAGACTTTGCTGTTGACCGTTTCAATCGGGTAGCGGCCCGGGCGCCCCACCTGGCCCAGCACCGAAATCTGGCTGCTGCGCACCTGCACCAACTGCACGTTCACCTGCGGGCGCAGCACGAACCCGCCATCGCGCAACAGCTTGGCAATGCGATCGGCCGCGCCCACGGTCGAAGTGCCGCCCAGCGGCACGTTGCCGATCAGGGGGAACGCAATCTGGCCCTGCTCCGTCAAGCGGGTTTCCAGGCTCAGGTCCGGGTTCTGGTAGACCGAAATACGGATCACATCGCCCGCACCGAGGAGGTGCTCAGCGGCCTGGCCCGCGCTTTCCTGGGCAGGGACTGCGGCTGCGGGGGCCAGGGGACTCGCCTGCTGTCCCATCGCGGGTGATGCCAGCACCCACATCAGCATCAAACTCACACGAATCCAGTTCAGCATGCTCTCTTCCTCTGCGTTGTTCGTTCCCGCCTGCTGCGGGCGGTTCGCTTGAAACCCTTCAGCGCGCCGGCACGCCGGAGGCGCCGGGTGCAAACGGCGTGGCCACCGGCGCGAGATCGGCGGCCGGTGCCGCGTCGCCCATGCCTGCAAACTCGCCCACGTACTCGATCTTGGCCGCCGCCCTCAATGCGGCCAAGTCGTCTTGGATCGCCTTGGTGCGACGTTCGTTCAGCAAAAACTGCTCGATCGCGGGACGCGCACGGTCAAGTTCGACCGGCTGGCTCTGCGAACCGAGCATGAACAACACCTGCGCGCCAACGGGGGATGGATTGAAGATTGTCTGGCCTTCTTTCATGTCGGCAAAGTCTGCCAGGCGGTCGATGGGCAGTTGCTCGGCCGCGGTCACCGCGCGTTTACGTGCATATCGAATGCCTTGCGCCCGCAAGAGTTCCCCGAAAGCGTCGGCGTCCTTCGCGCCAGCCAGCGCTGCCTTGAGTGCGCCCATTTGCTCCGGCTGGGCCTCGATGGTCACTTCTTCGAGGGTGTAGACACGCCGTTGGCTGAAAAGCTCAGGCTTGTTGTCGTAGAAGTCCTTGATCTCGCTGGCGCTCGGGCGCGCGATGGTGGAGCCGATGCGCTCGACATACGCCCGCGCGATGATCTCGCGCCGCGCGGCTTCGAGTTGGCGTACGACACGCGGGTCACGATCGACCTTCAGGTTCTTGGCCTCTTGCATGGCCAGTTCCTGGTCGATCAGGCGGCTGAGGGCCTGGCGGCTGGCGGACGCGGCCAGCGCCGGCGGGATGGCACGCTGCTGCTCCAGCATGAAGTTGATCTGGTGGACTGTGATCTCTTCTTTGTTCACACGCGCCGCGGTCTGCGTGGTGGGCTTGTCTTCCTTGCCACCACCGCATGCAGCCAGCATGGCGCCCAGCACCGCAGCGAGGGTCAAACGGGCAACGTTGCGGGCAACGCGCTGGCTGCCCCGAACTGTTGCATGAGGTACGTCAATCATTGCGGTATCGCTTCCATCGCATCAAAACAGGTCGGCCGGAATCACTGCGTCGGCGCCAGTACCTTACGCGGGATGCGGGTACGTCGAAAAATTCGGCGTCTGGCGGACCGGGACGCCGCTCAGTCGGTCAGTGTACCGGCGAAGCACGGGGCGGCCCGCTCCCCCGACTAAGGGGCGACGGGTCTTTCCGCCTCGGAAAACGTGACGGATTTGGCCCCCCGCCTCAGCACTTGATCCCAACATGCAAAGCCACCACGCCGGCAGAAAGGTTGTGCACGTCCACGTGGCCGAGCCCGGCGGTTTTCATCATCGCCTTGAGTTCCTGCTGGCCGGGATGCATGCGGATGGACTCGGCGAGGTAGCGGTAGCTGTCGCCATCGCCGGCCACCAGCTTGCCGATCCTGGGCAGCACTTTGAACGAGTACCAGTCGTAGGCCTTTTCCAGCGGCGCCGCCACCTTGGAAAACTCGAGGACCAGCAGGCGGCCGCCGGGGCGCAGCACCCGCGTCATCTCGCGCAGCGCCTGGTCTTTGTGCGTCATGTTGCGTAAGCCGAAAGCCACGCTGACGAGGTCGAAGGCACCGGTGGGGAAAGGCAGCGCCTCGGCGTCGCAGATCGACGTCGGCAGCGCCAGGCCTTCATCGAGCAGCCGGTTGCGGCCCTGGCTCAGCATGGCCGCGTTGATGTCGGTGTGCACGACGGTGCCCCGCGAGCCCACTTTCTTGGCAAAGGCCCGGGCGAGATCGCCCGTGCCGCCGGCGATGTCGAGCACCTTGTCGCCCTCGCGCACCGCGGCCACCGCCACGGTGTACGCCTTCCAGGCCCGGTGCAGGCCCATGGACATCAAGTCGTTCATCACGTCGTACTTCGACGCGACGGAATCGAACACCCCGCGAACGCGCCCGGACTTTTCGGTCTCGTCGACGGTTTCAAAGCCGAAATGGGTATTGCTCATGGCCTAGGACCCTCGCTCTCAATGATGGTGGCCGCAAGCGCCGCCAGTCGTTGCCTCGGGCGTGGCAACGTCGCGGCTGGCGCCGGCTTGCTGCAGGCGAGCCTCGTACTGGCGCCACAAATCGGCCTCTTGCGAACCCAGGAAGTACAAATACTCCCACGAGAAGATACCTGTGTCATGCCCGTCCGAGAAGGTTGGCTGGACGGCATAGTGCCCGACGGCCTGCAGCGAAACGATCTCGACATGGCGCTTTCCCGTCTGCAACACCTCTTGGCCCGGGCCATGCCCCTTAACCTCTGCCGAAGGCGAGTAGACGCGCATCAACTCGAATGGAATGCGAAACACCTTGCCATCCAGAAACGCCACTTCCAGCACGCGCGACTGCTGGCGCACCGTGATATCGGTCGGCTGGGGTGCGGTAGGTTGGGATCCGGCCATGGTGCAGTCGAGGTGAAGAGCCGAGCGAGTGTAGCCAAGGCGACCCGGATTCAGCCGCGCAACGCCTGGCGCAAGGCTTCGTCCAGCGACTCCGGCGTGCGGGCCAGACGGCTCAGGGGCGGCGGATGCACGCTGCGTTGGGCCACGCCCCAGATCGGCTGCGGGAAATGGCTGTCCCACTCGAAGCGCGCCACCACATGCCAATGCAGGTGCGGCACCACATTGCCCAAGGCCGCCAGATTCACTTTTGTCGGTTCGAGGGCCGCAATCAGCACCTGCTCGACGCGGGCCACGATGTCCATGCAGCGCACGCGCTGGGAAGCGCTCAGCTGGGAGAACTCGCCGATGTGTGACTCGCACACCACGCGGTAAAACGCGGGGAACGCCTCATCCTGAACCCGAATGACCCGCCATTGGCCATCCGACCAGACCTTCAGCCCGCCATCGTGCTGACAAAGCTCGCATTCGGGCCCGGCTCTTGCGGTTTCCGCCGTGGGGGACGTAATCTCCATGGGCCGCATTATCTGCAGCCCGAGCGGGTCTGCATCACTTCGGATCACGACACCATGACAACACCTTCCAGCCTTCGACGCCTTCTTCTTTCGTTCGCCCTTGCGGCCACCGCATTCGCGCCGGCACTGGCCCAATCCGACACGTGGCCAACCAAGCCCGTGCGCTGGGTGGTGGCTTACCCGGCAGGCGGGGGCTCGGACTTCCTCGCCCGCCAGTTGGCCCCCCAGTTGGGCAAGCAGCTCGGCCAGACGATCGTGATCGATAACCGGCCCGGCGCGGCCGGCATCATCGGCACCGACAACGCGGTGAAATCCGCACCCGACGGCTACACCATCGTGACCGGAGACAACGGCGCGATGGTCTTCCACAGCGCGATGTACAAGAAGCTGCCCTACGACCCGAAGGACCTCGTGCCCGTGGGTTTCATGGCGCGTTTCCCGCTGATCCTGGCCGTGAACCCCAACGCGGGCTTCACGAGCGGCAAACAGCTGCTGGACGAGATCAAGAAGAACCCGGGCAAGTACAGCTACGCCTCCCCGGGCATCGGCAGCCCGCACCACCTGGCCATGGAGCTGCTGAAAGACCGCACCAAGAGCTTCGTGGTGCACGTGCCCTACCGCGGCACGGCGCTCGCCGTGCAGGACGTCATCTCCGGTCAGCTTCCGATGATGGTGCTGGACACCGCGGCTGGCCTGCCTCAGATCAAGAGCGGCAAGGTGAAAGCGCTGGCTGTGATGTCGAAGAAGCGCATTCCATCGCTGCCCGACGTTCCGACGCTCGACGAACTGGGCATCCAGGATTTCGAGGTCACCGCATGGCAAGGCCTTTTCGTGCCCAAGGGCACGCCGGCAGACATCGCCACGCGGCTGACGGCCGAAATGCACAAGGCCATCAACACCCCTGAAGTGAAATCCCGGCTGGAAGACTTCGGCCTGGAGGTGACGCCCTCCAGCGGGCCGGCGCTGGCTGCCTTTCTGCAGAAGGAAACCACGTTCTGGCACGCGCTCATCAAGGAGCGCCAGTTGTCGGCGGAATGATATTCACCTGCGGCCCGACCCGGCGCCAATTCACCCTCGCCGCCGCGGCCGCCACCACGGCGTGGCCGAGCCTGACGCCGGCCCAGGCGGGCAGCGCAGCAGATGACCTTCTGGCAGCCCGGCTGGCGATATCAGGCGTCGGCCTGGTTGCCGTCCAGACGGCGC
The DNA here is from genome assembly GCA_964493285.1 of uncultured Rhizobacter sp. Taxonomy (GTDB): domain Bacteria; phylum Pseudomonadota; class Gammaproteobacteria; order Burkholderiales; family Burkholderiaceae_C; genus Rhizobacter. Next base: position 31,962 of record CAZBOF010000021.1, read on the forward strand.
AACGCGAATTCACGGTCTCGGTTCGCGGCGAAGCACATGCAGGCACCGCGCTCGCACCGGATGCCGTCTTCGAGGTCGGCTCCATCACCAAGACCTTCACGGCCTTGCTGCTCGCCGACGCGGTCGTGACCGGCCGGCTGAAGCTGGACGACGCCATCGAAGACACGCTCGGCAGCCTCAAGCTGCGCGACAAGGACGGCCGGCCTCTGCGCTGGATCGACGTAGCCACCCACCGCTCCGGCCTGCCCCGCTTGCCGGGCAACCTGAAGCCCGCCACCCCGCATGACCCCTACGCCGACTATGGCGAGGCACAGCTGCGCGAGTTCATCGGCACACACAAGGCCACGCTGCCACGCCAATCGCCCTTTGGCTATTCCAATCTCGGCTACGGCTTGCTGGGCTACGCGCTCGGCTTGGCGGCAGGCAAGGAATACGAAACCTTGCTGAAAGAACGCGTACTGCAGCCTCTGGGACTCACCGGCGCCCAACTGGCGCTCACCGGCCGCGCACCGCCTTCGAAGCTGGTGACGGGCCACTCCGCGCAACGACAGCCCGTGCCGCATTGGCACTTCGGCGTGCTTGCGCCTGCCGGCGCCTTGCTGCTGGATGGCGCCACGCTCGCCCGCTATGCCCAGGCGGCCGCAGGCGCCTTCACGCATCCGCTGGAAGAAGCGTTTGCGCTGTGCCTGAAGATCCATGCCACCGACGACCCACCCACCGCGCTGGGCTGGCTGCTCGGCAAGGCCCAGGGCCGCTGGCTGGCAAGTCACGATGGCAACACCTTCGGCTTTGCCAGTGCGCTGGTCCTCGACCCGTCGCGCCACCGTTCGGCGGCGGTGCTGTCCAACAGCGCCGTGCCGGTCAGCGATCTGGCCACGCACCTGGTCGAACCGTCCGTGCCGCTGCAACCGCCCACGTCGATGGCGAACTGGCAGGAGGTGATGGTCGATGTCTCATTGCTGAGGCCGCTGACCGGTCGCTATGCACTCAACCCGCAGTTCAAGCTCGACATCCGCGTGCGCGACGGCAAGCTGTGGGCTCAGGCCACGGGCCAGGATGAATTCCAGCTGTTCGCCACGGCGCCGCGTCGCTACTTCGCCAGGGTGACGCCGCTGACGATCGAGTTCGAAGGGCGCGAGGGCGCGCCCCGGTCGCTCAAGCTGGCCCAATCGGGCGCGTTGCTCGAGTTCAAGCGTGAACCCTGAGCCGGGCTCGCCATCCCCCTGCGAGCAGGCGTTCGACGCCGCCCCTGCCCTGGAAGGGACGGCGCGTTCACGTCACGCCGATCGCGAGCCCCTCAACTTGCCCAAGCGCCTGCCGACGGCGCGTGAAAGGCGCAAAACGGCGGGTGGCACCCATTCCTGCAAGTGCTGTTCCATGCGCAGCCGCCGCGCCTCCTTCCGGTTCTGCGCACTGTCTTCAGGGCGGGCAGCGTACATGGTCGACCGATTCGGCACTTCGTCGTAGATGGCTTGGGAGGCGGTGTAGTAATAGAGCGCGACCGAGCGCCGCGTCACGCCATCCGGCGTCATCAGCGGATCGGGGTGGCCGTGGTAGGAGTCCGCGTCGGTGTTGAAGATGACGCAGCGATTCAAAATGGGCGCCACGCTCTTCACCTTCTCGGACATGTCCCGCCGCCACAATTCCAAGTAGCCGTTGTACTCCTCGCGCCAGTCGTCATTCAGGTAGATGATGACGTTCATGCGCCGGTTGAGGTGCAATTGATTGTTGATGCGGAAATCGGCGTGCACGCCCAACTTCCCGTCGCGCGATGTCTCGTGAAAGCCGCCGCCAGTGAAGTACGGGTCAGGCAGCAACCCCTGAATTGCCGTCAACCCCTCCAAGAACTCGAGGAAGGGCTGAGAGTTGAAGAAGTCGAAAGCACGCCGGCAGAAGTCATCGCATTCGGCTGGCAGCACCTGCCGCTTGTGGTGGCCGGCATAACCCCCTTCGAACACCACATCGGATGCCAGCATCTCCTGGGGGAAATGCGACTTCAGCCCCGTGACGAGTTCCTCGGGGAGAAAGTTGTCGAGCGTGATGTGGGGAAAGGGCTCCGCAAAACAGTAATCGGCAGACAGCTCCTCGCCGATCGCGCGGGCGCGCTTCGGATCCAGCTTGAGGCCGTCAGTCACGTCGATAGGCAGTACGGAGGTCATGCGCTTTCCGATCAGCACGTTGATGGCGGGCGACGCACCATGGCTTCACGCGCCCTCCAGAGGCGGAAATTGTATAGGTCGGTCAGCGCCGATTGACCCCCGGACTGAGGGAAGCAAGTCGGTCAGTTGCGTGATTTATCGGCGTCAACGCGGGCCAGCCATCGACGCGCCGGGGCATCGGCGCGGCATGCGACTTTGCCGCGGCGACGCCTCCACGTCGTCACACCAGCACGCGCTCGATCCCGCCGTCGTTCGCCTTCGCCACATATTCGGGCATCCAGTCCGCACCCAGGATCTGGTTGGCCATCTCGACCACGATGTAGTCGGCCTCGAGCAAACCGTTGTTGAGGTCGTTGCCGTAGCGGGTGAGGCCTTGCAGACAGCTCGGGCACGAGGTGAGGATCTTCACGTCGGCCTGGGCCTCGACAGCGCCCGTGGCCCGCAGCTTGGCCTCGTCCTTGCGCAGCTCTTCTTCCTTGCGAAAACGCACCTGGGTGGCGATGTCGGGGCGCGTCACGCCCAAGGTGCCGCTCTCGCCGCAACAGCGCTCGCTCTTGAGCACGTTGTCGCCCAGCAGGCCCTTGACCGTTTTCATCGGGTCTTGCAGCTTCATCGGCGTGTGGCAGGGGTCGTGG
>CAZBOF010000022.1:0-18531 GCA_964493285.1 uncultured Rhizobacter sp.
GGGGACATCAAATCCCTGCGTGGTACGGCGCGGGCGGCGAGATCTTCGTCGCCCCGAACGAGAGCGAAGCGCGCGCGCAGGCCGACAAGGCCGGCTACGGCGGCCCCCTCACCCGCGACGAAGACGTGCTCGACACCTGGTTCTCCTCCGCGCTGGTGCCGTTCTCCTCGCTCGGCTGGCCGGCGAAGACGAAGGAACTCGATCTGTTCCTGCCTTCCAGCGTGCTCGTCACCGGCTACGAGATCATCTTCTTCTGGGTGGCCCGCATGATCATGCTGACGACCCACTTCACCGGCCGCGTGCCGTTTCGCACCGTGTACATCCACGGTATGGTGCGCGACAGCGAAGGCAAGAAGATGAGCAAGTCCGAAGGGAACGTGCTCGACCCGGTCGATCTGATCCAGGGCGTCGACCTCGACACCCTGGTCCAGAAATCCACGGTCGGCCTGCGCAAGCCCGAAACGGCGCCCAAGGTGGCCGCGCGCGTGAAGAAAGAGTTTCCCGAAGGCATGCCCGCCTACGGCGCCGACGCCCTGCGCTTCACGATGGCGTCCTATGCCAGCCTGGGCCGCAACATCAACTTCGACACCAAGCGCTGCGAGGGCTACCGCAACTTCTGCAACAAGCTCTGGAACGCCACGAAGTTCGTGCTGATGAACTGCGAAGGCCAGGACTGCGGCCTAGAGTCTCACACCACGGCCGAATGCGCGCCGGGCGGTTCTGCCCACGGCTACCTGGCCTTCAGCGCCGCCGACCGCTGGATCACCAGCGAACTGGAGCGCGTGCAGGCAGCCACCGCGCAAGGTTTCGCGGAGTTCCGCCTCGACAACGTCGCGCAGTCCCTCTATCAGTTCGTGTGGGACGCGTACTGCGACTGGTACATCGAAATCGCGAAGGTCCAGGTGCAAACCGGCACGCCCGCGCAGCAGCGCGCCACACGGCGCACGCTGATCCGCACACTGGAGTCGATGCTGCGCCTGCTGCATCCGCTCACGCCGTTCATCACCGCCGAGCTTTGGGAAACGGTGGCACCGATCGCCGGACGCAAGACCGCCGACACCATCGCCACCGCCGCGTACCCGCAAGCACGCCTCGAACGCGTCGATGCCGCCGCCGACGCCTGGGTGGCCAAGCTCAAGGGGCTCGTCGGCGCCTGCCGCACGCTGCGCAGCGAGATGTCGCTCTCGCCTGCCGCGCGCGTGCCGCTGAACGCCTTCGGCGACCCGGTCTTCCTGCGTGAAGCCGCGCCGGTGCTCAAGGCGCTGGCCAAGGTTTCAGAGGTCAACGTGCTGGAAGACGAAGCCGCCTTCTCCCAAGCCACCGCGCAATCGCCGGTGGTGATCCACGGCGAAAGCCGGCTCGCGCTGCATGTGGAGATCGACGTGGCCGCGGAAACCGAGCGCCTCTCGAAAGAGGCGGCCCGGCTGGAAGGTGAGATCGCCAAGGCCCAGGGCAAGCTGTCGAACGAGTCCTTCACCGCCCGAGCCCCTGCGGCGGTGGTAGCCCAGGAACGTCAGCGCATTGCCGATTTCACGGCAGCTCTGTCTCGGCTGCGCGATCAGCTGACACGCCTGGCGGCACCGAGATAACGCCCGGTTCGTCGGCCGGGTCGGCGCACAGCAATTCGTCGATCCGCTTCACCACCGACCAGGCACTGCGCAGGCGAGATTCCCGCGTGGTGCTGGCCAGGCGGGGCGTGATCTGCAACGAATCGGTCGAGCCCAGCGGGCGGCTTTGGTCCAGTGCGCCCGGCTCCAGGCAATCCAGCCAGGCTGCGGCCACGCGCCCGCTTTTCAGCGCATCGGCCAGGGCCTGCTCGTCGAACACGCCGGAGTGCGTGGCGCTCACGATGACCTGGTTCGGCTTGCAGTGGCGCAGCAGGCGCTCGCCAAGCAGCCCCTTGTACCGTGAGAAGTAGCTGAGCTGCACGCACACCGCGTCACTCGTCTCCAGCAGTTCTCGCAGGCCCACCGGCGCCACGCGCCAGCGGTCCCACGCCGCATCGTTCGCATGCCAAGTGGGCTCATACCCGACCACGCGCGAGCCAAAACCGCTGAGCATGGTGACGATCGACTTGGCCGCCGGCGCCATGCCGATCAGGCCCACCGTGCAGGCACCGAGTTCCCGGCCTGCACGCATGCCGGCGCTTTCCACCGGCACCCGGCGCAACAAGGACAGCAGCGCCCCGATCATGAATTCGGCTTCAGCCCGCGCGGTGGCGTTGTAGCTGCGAACGATCTCGATCCCCCGCCGCGCGCAGGCTTCAAGATCCACGTTCTCGGCCCCCCCGCTGACGCGCCCGATCGCGCGCAGGCGCAGGGCCCGCGCCAAGGTTCTTTCGGTCAAGGCGAGATGGGGTGGCAGCACCACCGCGCGCACCTCCTCCATTGCCTGCTGAAAGGCTGGGGGGTCGCCCGCCAGCTCAGGAGCCTGCACCACAGAGTGGCGCCCGGCCAGCCACTGGGTGACTTCGGCTTCAAGGGGCTCAATGATCAATACGTCCAACCGCAACTCCTGCACGGCACCGCACATTCAGTCCCTGGCGCACCCACGGCACCTGATGACACAATGATCGGCGATGCTCTTCCCACACTTGAATGGTCAATCAATGTTAGTTACCAAAGCTATCTTCCCTGTGGCCGGCCTCGGAACCCGCTTCCTTCCCGCGACGAAAGCCCAGCCCAAGGAAATGCTGCCGGTGGTAGACAAGCCACTGATCCAGTACGCCGTCGAGGAAGCCTACGCCGCAGGTGTGCGCGAGATGATTTTCGTCACCGGCCGGCACAAACGGCCCATCGAAGACCACTTTGACATGACCTTCGAATTGGAGGTAGCCCTCGAACAGGCGGGCAAGCAAGAACTCCTGGATGTCGTGCGCTCCGTCAAGCCGGACGACATGGAGTGCATCTACGTGCGCCAGCCCCAGGCGCTCGGCCTCGGCCATGCCGTCCTGTGCGCACAGCGGCTCGTGGGCAACGACCCCTTCGCGGTGCTGCTTGCCGATGACCTGATGGTGGGCGAAACGCCGGTGCTCAAGCAGATGGCCGAGCAATTCGACGAATGGCGCGTCTCCATCCTGGCGGTGCAGGAAGTGCCCCCCGAGCAGACCCGCCGCTACGGCATCGTCGCGGGCACGCCCGTCACGGACACCTTGATGGACGTCAGCCGCATCGTCGAAAAACCGTCACCGGAGACCGCCCCATCGCGTCTGGGCGTTGCGGGACGCTACATCCTGACGCCTGGCGTGTTCCATGAAATCGCCAACCAGCCGCGCGGCGTGGGCGGAGAGATCCAGCTCACCGACGGCATCGCCGGCTTGCTGCGCCGCGAGAAAGTGTTCGCCTATCGCTACGAGGGCAAACGCTACGACTGCGGCAGCAAGGAAGGTTTTCTGCAAGCCAACGTGGAACTCGCCTTGAAGCATCCGCTGCTGGGCGCGGGCTTTCGCGACTACCTGCGCTCGCTGGAAATCTAGGCTCTCTCTGGCGGCTCGGCGTCAGCGGCGGCGCAGCCAGTGCGTGAACTCGCCGCCCTCGGTGGTCTGCCCGACGAGTTCATTGCCGGTCTGGCGCGCAAAAGCCTGGAAGTCGCGCGCGGAACTGGGATCGGTGCACACCACCCGCAACACCTGGCCGCTGCTCATGTCGGCCAAAGCCTTCTTGGCCTTCAGGATCGGCAGCGGGCAGTTCATGCCGCGGGCGTTGAGGTCCTTGTGAAATTCCATGCTCAGTTCTCCGAGGGCCGCCGCGCCGGCAGATCCATCCATTTCGGCGTGATGCCGCACGAGGTCAGCCAGTCTGCCAGGGCTTGGCCGGTGCCGGCAGGCCAGCATTTCACGTCATGGGGCGATACGGTGACGTATTCGGCCAATTCCGCAGAGAGCACGATCTCGCCGCGTGCGACGGCGTGGTAGGCGATGATGACCTGGTTCATGCGCTGAAAGTCATATACGCCGATCAGGTTCAGCGCATCGACCTGCAGCGCGGTCTCTTCCGCCACCTCGCGCGCAATGCCTGATTTAGGCGTTTCGCCGGCTTCCATGAAGCCGGTGATGAGACCGAAGAAGCGGCCCGGCCACAAGGCATTGCGCGCCAGCAGCAGCTGGCCATCGCGATCGGCCAGCTCGATCACGGCCGCCAGCACCGGCGTCGGGTTGTTCCAATGCGTCCATTCGCACGCCGGGCAGCGCGTCCGCACCTTCGGCCCGCCGTCTTCTTCCATCGCGATCTGCTGCAATGGCGTCGCGCAGTTCGGACAGTAGAGGAACTGGTGCTTCATCGCGCGAGCCGCTCAGGCCGGAAACACGCCTGTGGACAGGTAGCGGTCACCGCGGTCGCACACGACGAACACGATGGTCGCGTTCTCCACCGTCTTGGCGACCTGCAAGGCGACCCAGCACGCGCCTGCGGCGGAGATGCCCGCGAACAAACCCTCCTCGCGCGCCATGCGTCGGGCCATGTCCTCGGCGTCGCTCTGGCTCACGTACACCATGTCGTCGATGTGCGTGGGATCGTAGATCTTGGGGAGATAGGCCTCGGGCCACTTGCGAATGCCGGGAATGCGCGACCCTTCCGATGGCTGCGCCCCGATCACGCGCACCGACGCGCGCTGTTCTTTCAGATAGCGTGCCGTGCCGGTGATCGTGCCGGTGGTGCCCATGGCACTGACGAAATGCGTGACCTCGCCATCGGTGTCCTGCCAGATCTCCGGGCCGGTGGTCTCGTAATGGGCGCGCGGGTTGTCAGCGTTGGCGAACTGATCGAGCACCCGGCCTTTGCCGTCGCGCTGCATCTGCTCGGCGAGATCGCGGGCGTGCTCCATGCCGCCGCTGCGTGGCGTGAGGATCAACTCGGCACCAAACGCCTTCATCGATTGCGCGCGTTCCACGCTCAGATCCTCCGGCATGATCAGCAGCATCCGGTAGCCGCGGATCGCCGCGGCCATGGCCAGCGCGATGCCGGTGTTGCCCGAAGTGGCTTCGATCAACGTGTCGCCGGGGCGGATGTCACCGCGCTCCTCGGCGCGGCGGATCATGCTGATGGCCGGTCGGTCCTTGACCGACCCCGCGGGGTTGTTGCCTTCCAGCTTGCCCAGAATCACGTTGCCACGCTTTTCATTCTCGGCTCCGGGCAACCGCACCAGCCGAACGAGCGGCGTGCGGCCTATCGTGTCTTCTATCGTCTTGTATCGCGCCATGGTCTCTCCTGCGCGCATTGTCGCAGCAGGCGAAAACCTGCGCGCACGTCAGTCCGCCGGCACGCACGCACCCCGCTTCATCACCGTGCAGCCACCCCCACCCTCCCCCGCATGCCGAACGGCGGCGCGCCTTCGTCTCTCTGGCCACGCCATCCAGGGTTTTCACTTAGCAGAACCAATTAGACATTGACGAACACCACATGGGCGCGCATCATATTTCACATCAGCAGATAAGTTTGCTTTTAACTAATCCCGGAAACGCCCCCCGATCGGATGAATGCACGCACCGCGACCGACACCATGAAAGACGCCCCCATCACCCACCAGAGCGGCTTCGGCAACGAGTTCGCCTCCGAAGCCCTTCCAGGCGCGCTGCCGCAAGGACGCAACAGCCCCCAGCGGCCGGCGCACGGGCTGTACACCGAACTGCTGTCGGGAACCGCCTTCACCGCGCCGCGCAACGAGAACCGCCGCACCTGGCTTTACCGCCGCCGGCCTTCGGTGGTGTGCGGCGCCTACGCGCCGTACCGCCAGACGGGGTGGCGCACCGGCGCGGCAGGCGGAGAGCGCTCGCCACCCGAGCCGCTGCGCTGGCAGCCGTTTCCCATTCCCGAAGACGCGCACGATTTCGTCGATGGCATCCGCACCATTGCCGCCAATGGAGATGCCGGCGCGCAGATGGGCGTTGCCGCACTCGTCTACACCTGCAACCGCCCCATGGGCACGCGTGCGCTCAGCAATGCCGATGGCGAGATGCTCATCGTGCCGCAACAAGGGGCGTTGACGTTGCGCACGGAACTCGGCGTGATCGACCTGCGCCCCGGCGAGATCGCACTCATTCCGCGCGGCATGGTTTTTCGCGCCGACCCCGCCGAGGGCACGGCGCGGGGCTACATCTGCGAAAACTACGGCGCAGCATTCCGTCTGCCCGAACTCGGCCCGATCGGCTCCAACGGGCTCGCGAACGCGCGCGATTTCATCGCCCCGGCGGCTGCGTTCGAGGTGATCGATGGGCCGCATGAAGTCATCAAAAAATACGCCGGCGACCTCTGGCGTGCGCCGCTGTCCCACTCGCCTTTCGACGTGGTGGCCTGGCACGGCAACCTGGTGCCGGTGAAATACGACACCGCGAACTTCATGACGATCGGCTCCATCAGCTTCGATCACCCCGACCCATCGATCTTCACGGTGCTGACCTCCCCCTCGGACACGCCCGGCACCGCCAACTGCGATTTCGTGATCTTCCCGCCCCGCTGGCTGGTGGCGGAAGACACCTTCCGGCCCCCCTGGTTCCACCGCAACCTGATGAGCGAATTCATGGGGCTGGTGCATGGCCAGTACGACGCCAAGCCCGAAGGCATGCGCCCGGGCGGCGCCTCACTGCACAACAGCATGGTGCCGCATGGCCCGGATGCCCAGGCGTTCTCGCATGCGAGCCAGATGCCATTGGCTCCGCAAAAGCTCGACAACACACTCGCCTTCATGTTCGAAAGCCGCTACCGCTTCGTGCCCACGGCCTACGCCTTGAACAGCGGCACGCTCGACACCGACTACTCCGCCTGCTGGGCCCCTTTGCAAGCGCACTTCCAACCATGAGCCTCGACAACGCAATCGACGACACACTGGACGCCAACCTCACCAGCTGGGTGGCGTCCGCGAACACGCCCAACACCGACTTCCCCATCCAGAACCTTCCCTACGGGCGCTTTCGGCGCCGGGGCAGCAACGACCCCTGGCGCATCGGTGTGGCCATCGGCAACGAGATTCTCGACACACGCATCGCCCTCGAGCGCGGACGCTGGGAACCTCATGTCGCGCAGCTCCTGTCCCCGCTGGCCGAAGGCGACCTGAACCAGTTGATGGCCCAGCCCTTCGCCGCACGCGCGGCACTGCGCCGCGCCCTGTCGCTCGCACTGCGGCATGACAGCGCGTTCGAAGCCACGCTGGCTGCCGCGCTCGTGCCGCAAAGCGCTGCCGAGATGGCCGTTCCATGCCACATCGGCGACTACACCGACTTCTACACCGGCATCCATCACGCGGTAGCCGTCGGCAAGCTGTTCCGGCCTGACAACCCCCTGCTTCCCAACTACAAATGGGTGCCGATCGGTTATCACGGGCGCGCCTCATCCATCCTCGTCAGCGGCCAGGCGTTCCATCGACCACGGGGGCAGATCAAAGCCGCCGACGCGCCCGCTCCCGCGCTCGAGCCCACGCGCCGACTCGACCACGAGCTGGAGCTGGGCCTGTATGTCGCCGGCGACAACGCCCTCGGCGAACCCGTCCCGATGGACAAAGCCGAACAGCATCTGTTCGGGCTCGGGCTCCTGAACGACTGGAGCGCGCGCGACTTCCAGGCGTGGGAGTACCAGCCGCTCGGCCCCTTCCTGGCGAAGAACTTCGCGAGCACCGTGTCACCCTGGATCGTCACACTCGAAGCCTTGCAGCCATTCCGGCATGCGTTCGAGCGCCCTGTTGGCGACCCGGCGCCGCTGCCTTATCTGGACTCGGCCCACAACCGCTCGCGCGGCGCATTCGACATCCGACTCGAAGCGTGGCTGCAAACCGAGACCATGCGCGCGCAAGGCATCGAGGCGGTGCGCATCAGCCAGTCCAACTACCGCGACGCCTACTGGACCGCCGCCCAACTCGTGGCACACCACACGGTCAACGGCTGCAACCTGCGCAGCGGCGATCTGCTGGGCAGCGGCACCTTGTCGGGTGCGGCCGAAGGTCAGTCAGGGTCGTTGATCGAACTCACGAAGGGCGGCACCCAACCCATCACCTTGCCTCACGGCGAGACGCGCACCTTCCTGCAAGACGGCGACAGCATCACGCTGCGCGCGTTCTGCGAACGACCCGGCGCACGGCGCATCGGGTTCGGGGAGTGCACCGCGGTGGTTCTGGCGGCCAAGGGATGACCGGCGCTTGCATCTTGCAAACGCCGAGAACGAGGCCCGCCTCGGGCGCCGATGCGGGCTGAAAGCCGCATCGGCGCGTGAAGAACCAGTGAAGTCGACGCCCACCCTGGGTAGGAAGTGGGCCGGTTCGAACCTTTAGGGCATCGAGCCCTCGGCAAATGCGTTCAGGCGTGGATCGTTCTTGACCGCCCGCAAGTACTTGTCCGTGACGAACTCGGTCGCTGCAGGCGAGGTCCGAATGGATCCAACGGACTTCATGAAGTCGCTCATGTTGTTCATCCAGCTGTCCATCGAAGAAGCCTGCTTGTCCCCTGATCGGTTGAACGCATTGAGCTGTTGAGACAGGTCGAACGTGACGTTGCCTTCGACTTGAACTTTCAGCGAGGCGTCAGACAGTGTCACACCGCCTCGGGTCATGAACTGCCGCAGGTATGCGGCGCTTTCACCTGGGTTGGCCTTCATCCATTTGACGGCTCGCAAGTAGACGGCGAGAAACTTCGCCACCCGCCCGGGATGCTCCTTCGCATAATCCCCACGCGCCACCAGCACCGCCAGAACAACAGCCCCGACGTCCTTTCCGCTGCACAGCTTGACTGCGCCCGCGTTCTCTTCGAGAAGCGAGTTATAGGGCTCGAAGACGCCAGCGAGGTCACCGTTCCCGCTGCTCATTGCCGAGACGATCTGGGCTTGACCCATGTTCACGACCTGCACGTCAGCTTTGCGCAGACCATAGCTGTTCAGGCACGAGGTCACGACATAGTCTGCGGTGGAATTCGCAGTCATGAGAATCTTCTGGCCCTTCATCAGCGCAGGATTCTTCTTGAACTCGTCGAGTTTTGTCGCACGGACCATGAGCTGGTCGACCAAGGACTCGTCTGCACCAATCCCGATCGTTTCAACACCGTAGTTGACCGCGCCCAGCACGGCCGGAATGGCCCCGGTGCCGCCGACATCCCACGACTTGGAAGGAACTGCGGCGATCTGGGGGGCGCCAGCCGGGAAAGTCACAAAGCGAGGGGCGAGCCCGCCGTCGGCCCACCACCCTTTCTCGCTCGCGACGAAGAAGGGCAGGGACCAATACAGATTGGGCTGATAGCTGATGGTGATCGGCTCTTGCTGCGCAGTTGCGCTGGAAGAGGCCGCAAACAGGAATGTCGCCAATGTAGAAAGTAAAAATTTCTTCATGTGATGTCTCCGTTACTAGAGTTGCTCTCGCAGAAGTTTCCAAATCATCGTTCTCAAGTGAACAAACGATTCGAGGTCCATTACTTCTTCTATGTGTTCGTAGTGGTCCCAGCGCTCTCTCTCCCTGATCGATCTGACGTCGATAACTTGCTTCACCGTCCCCGGACGCCGTGTCATGACCACGACGCGATCGGCCAGGTAGACGGCTTCTTCAACACTGTGCGTGATCAAGAGAACGGTTCGCGGATTGCGTCGGCGAATGCGAACCAGTTCTTCCTGCATGACGACCCGGGTCTGGGCGTCCAGCGCACCAAACGGTTCGTCCATGAGAAGAACCATGGGATCGAGGGCGTAACTTCGCGCGATGGCAACGCGTTGCTGCATACCGCCGGACAGCTGATGGGGATACGACGCGGCGTGAGCCTGAAGATTCATCATCTTCAAAAACACGTCGACCTTGTGAGCGATCTCCTCACGCGACAGCCGCTTGCACTCCAGCCCAAAAGCAATGTTCTCGGCAACGGTTCGCCACGGAAAGAGCGCGAACTGCTGGAAAACAACGGCGCGCTCCGGCCCCGGACCATGCACCTCGTTGCCGGCGACCTTCACACTCCCGGAACTCGGAAAATCCAAGCCCGCCACCATCCGCATCAAGGTGGTCTTTCCACAACCGGAGGGGCCGACGATGGCCACGAACTCTTCCGAGTTGATTTCGATCGACACGTTGTCCAAGGCGAGCATCGAACACTCCCCACGGCCAAAGGTGCGTGTGATATCGCCAAACGAAATATTGCTCATGCGTTTCTCCGACCCCGACTGAGGTTCTTTTCCAATGTTTGAAGGGCCAGGTCGATCAGCAATCCGACGATGCCAACGGCCACCATGCCAGCCATCACGATCGATGTCTTGACGCCACCTTGGGCCTGCACCATCAGGTATCCGATCCCGCTGGAAGCCACGATCAGTTCAGCACCAATCAGCGACTGCCATCCCATTCCAGCGGCGACCCGCAGCCCGGCCAGGATCGACGGAATCGATGCGGGGAGGAGCACTCTCAGAATGATCCGCACGTTGCCCGCTCCCATGGTCTGCGCAGCCTCGATGAGCGTCTTGTCCACGAACTTCGCGCCGCGATAGGCATTGATCACGCACGGCGGAAACGCGCCGGCGAAGATGATGAGGATCGGCCCTCCCCAGCCAGTACCGAACCAGAGTGCGGCAAAGGCCACCCACGCGATTGGAGAGATGAACCGAACGGCATCGAAGAGCGGCCCAATTGCGTTGTCCAGCCAACGGAACCAGCCCATTGCGAGACCCAGTGTCACGCCGATCAGAACTGCCAGAGAGAAGCCGCCGGCAAATCGTCCGAGACTTGCCAGCAGATGCTCCGGCAATGCCGATCCTGCAAAAGGCTCGAAGCACAGTTCGATGAACGTTGCCACCACCGACAGCGGGCTCGGCAGGAACTGTGGAGAGATGAATGCAGACGCGATCCACCAGATCCCGGCGAAGATGGCCAGGCCAACTGCGCTCAGGAGGCGTGATCCGTCAAAAGATGTAGGACTTTTTCGCATGATGTTCAGTGCGCCCTCACAGTCCAGCGCAGCAACCTCGACTCAATCAGTCCGAGACCTTTGGTCATCGCAGCACCCAGAAGTCCGACGATGGCCATCGCAAACAAGATCATTCCCGGGTACAGGTCCAGCGAAGCCAGATGCAACACATGGCCCAACCCGTGAGCAGATCCCACCAACTCGGCCGCGACCAACGCACTCCAGCACACTTGCAAAGCGATCCGCAGGCCTGTGAACGTCATCGGCAACGCTCCGGGCAGCAACACTTTGAACAGAAGATTCCATCGCGACGCTCCATGCACGCGAGCGGCTTCGACCAACACCGGGTCCACGTCGCGGATGCCCACATAGCTGTTGATCACGCACGGGACAAACGCCGACAGACAGATCACGAACACCTTGGCGCTGTCTTCGAGACCGAACCAAAGCATGCTGAGCGGAATCCAGGCGAGTGGAGGAATCGGCCTGATCAGCGAGAAGACCGGATTGAACAAGGAGCGGGCAGTTCGGCTCCATCCCATCAGCAAACCCAGCGGCACGCCAATCGTGGATGCGACGAAGAATCCGACAACGATGAGCCAGCAGCTCCTGAGGATGTGTGTCCACATGGTCCCGCCGGCATACCCCTGTGCGCTCAGCGCATGAACCGCCGCCTCATAGACATCTGACGGTGATGGAAAGCGTCCGGCGCTGATGAATCGCGTCAGGTCGGTCGCGATGAACCACAGCAGCAGAACGCCGCCAACGGCACACCATTTGATCCACGCGGGCGATGCGGAGAATCTTCGATACAAGATCATTTGCGTAGTGACTCCTGGCCTACTCGACTTGCCTAGCCGCCGTTGACGGCCACCAGTTCTTGTTGAACACGGGCCCGAGCGAACTCATTCAGTTGCGGGTATGGCGCGCGCGGCACGCCAAACTTGAGATCCGTGACTTCGGAGATCGCCTTGATGCACTGCGGCACGCCAAACTGCTTGAACAGTTGGAACATCGGCTGCAGTCGCGTGAACAACAAAGCGCCGTCGCAAGACCACGGGTCTGCCTTCAGAAGCTCGTACAGCCGCACAAGATGATGGGCAATGACCGGGTGCATCATGACTTCCCATCCGTCGGCTCCCAGACGAAACCCCTCGAGAGCCTGATAGTGAAACCCGCAGTAGAGATCGAACCTGTCGCCTGCCAGCAGCCGTATTTCCTGAAGACGGCGCACGTCGCCTGACGCCTCCTTGACCGAGTCGATGGCCCCGATGGAACTCATTCTGCAGACCAGCTCAGGCGTGAAGTCAAACCTCGTCGGCAAGGTCAGGTTGTAGAGCCGAATCGGCAGGTCCACGGCCCCGGCAACCGCCTCGTAGTGACGAACCACCTCATCGGTCGACACAGGGAAGTACTGCGGCATCTCGAGCATCAGACTCGTCGCTCCGAACGCCTGCGCATGCTTTGCATAGGCGATGGCCTGGCGCGTAGAGAACGCACCAATTCCCACATTCATATGCAGCCGTGAATCAACGGCTCTGCCCACCGTCTCCACAACCAGCATGCGTTCCGCATCAGTCAGGTACGGCCCTTCACAGGTGCTCGCCACGCAGGTAACACCTGAGATCCCGGATGCCAACATCTGCTCCGTGTACTCGCGCAACACGCCGACGTTCACATCGCCGTTGCGGTCGTATGGTGTCGCCAGGTAGCTGTACAGGCCGCCCCGGCTCGACCGAGCTTGACCGAGCCGGATGTTCGTTGCGGCCAGGCTCACGCGCCAGCACCCGTCAAGGGAAGCGGCGGAAAGCGATCTCGCTCTGAGCCGATCTCAACCGTCTCGCCTGTGCTGACGAAGGTTCGGGTGGTGCTGGCGCCGCCGTAGATGACCAGCACCACGGCGATCCCCTTTCCGACATTTTTGAACTCATGGGGCACACGTGCGGAGATGAATGTCGAGTCGTACTGGCCGCAGTCGAAAACTTCGTCGCCCAGAAAGAATCGAATGGTTCCTTCCAGAACCGTGACCTGCTCTTCCGCATCGTGCAGATGGCGAGAGACAACCGCGTTCTCAGGAATGCGCGTGATGCCAGATTTGAGATTGATGGATCCCACCTTGGGGCTCGCAATGGGGTAATTCGTGATGCCCTGCCCTCGGCTTACCGCGGTCAGACTTTGGAACGGCAGGTGATGAATCTCGGTTGTCATGCTGAATCCCACAAGAGAAAGTTGCTCAGAGTTCCTGCTCGCGACAGGGCTTGATTGAAGTGTAGGAATTGACCACACTTCATTCAACACACTTCCCACGAATATCGAATAATCAGTCTCAATTTCGAGAAATCCATTGATCGTGAAAACCCTAGCTCCTCTCTCGAACACCCCTCCCTTCCCGCATGAATCATCTCGTTGATCACAACATCGCCACCCGCAGCAGACACCCGGCGATCGCCAAGCATGAAATGAATGTGCCTGCGCACTCGCGACGAGCGGCCACATCGGCGCTCGCCAAGTCGTCTCGGTTCTCGCTGCGTGCTCACGTGAGTGACGCCTATCCCGAACGGGGTGAGGTGGCGCTGAACCCCAAGATGGGCGCGAGGCGTCAACTCCCGATTTCTCAGCGCGCGCATCACTGGCACGGCGGGTTGGTTCCGCCCGCTTCACGCCCTTCAGCGCAACACATGTGGCTTGATGCCAGATCGCCCGGCCAGCCGACATTCTTTGAACGGAAGACACGATGAGCATTGCAGCCCTGCGAACCTTCGAACTGATCCGCGCTGTTGTGGCCTCAGCCAAGCCACTGAGCATCGATGCCATCGTCGCCACGACAAAACTGCCTCGGGCGACCGCGTACCGGCTCGTCTCTGCGCTGTGCACGCAGAACGTGCTGCTGCGCGAGCCGAAAGGAAGCGGCTTTTCCCCAGGGCCGAGACTCAATGAGCTGTCGTTGCTTCTGATGTCCGGCGGTTCCTTCCAGGCCGCCCGGCATGCCATTCTTCAAGCCCTCGTCGCACAGGTGGGCGAAACCTGCAACTTCACCACATTCCATGATGGGCAAGTTCTCTACGTTGACCGGGTGGAGTCGGAATGGCCGCTGCGCCTGACGCTGCATCCCGGCTCAGTCACACCGCTTTTCTGTACATCAAGCGGCAAGCTCTACCTGAGTTTCATGCCTCCGGCACAGCGGAAACGACTGCTTCACGCAGCGCCCATTCCACGATTCACGGACAAAACCATCACCGACCCCGCAACGCTGGAGAAGGAACTCGCGAGAATTCGTCGAACTCGCGTATCAACCGATGAAGGCGCATTTCTGGCCGGCTTGATTTCGTTAGCCGTCCCTGTGTACGGCCTGAACAAAAGCGTCATCGGGACCGTCGCAGTCCACGCCCTCGAGGCCCGGCTGAGTCTCGAACGGGCCTTGAAGTTTCTTCCCTACTTCCGCCGCGCCGCGGCGGATCTGAGCATCGCGTACCGCCGGCTTTCCAGCGCGCCGTAGACATCGCAAGCGACGACCTTCGGATGCGCCTACCTCACCGCGGTGGGCGCTTCAAGCGGCCGGCGCACACGTACGCAGGCGCGCAACGCCTCGGCAATCGTCCTCACAAGCTCGTTGCACACGGTGTTGTTCACCCCGGCCGATAGATCCAGCACCGTGCTTTGGCGATAGCAGGCGCTGAGGTCCGATCCGATCCCGACCCCCACAATGGCGCGGTCGCCTCGCTGCTCGGCACGCGCCACGACAGCTCGCAAGTGCTCATCGAGATACCAGTCCCCGTTGGTGATTTGCGTCGCGCTGTCCATGGGGCAACCGTCAGAGAAGACCACCAGAACACGCCGAGTCGCACTGCGCGAATCCATGCGCGAGCAAGCCCAGTCCACCGCTTCGCCGTCCACGCCTTCTCGAAACAAGTCGCTCTTCATCAGCCCAGCCATGCTGGCGCGCGCGCGGCGCCATGGGGTGTCAGCGTCTTTGAAGACCAAGTGGCACAGCTCGTTGAGGCGACCGGGCTGGTGCGGCCGGCCAGCACGTTGCCAGTCGCGATGCGCACGCCCCCCATTCCATGCGCCTGTGGTGAATCCGAGCACTTCCGTGGCGACATCAGCTTGATCCAGTGCCCGCACGAACAGGTCGATCAAAGTCGCCACCGAGTCGATGTGTCTCCTCATTGAGCCTGAACAATCAATCAAGAAGGTCACCAGGCCTTCGGCTCTTGGCTCCAGACGCTCGGTGCGAAAGAGGCGTCTCTCCGTTGGGGAAGCAATCAGTTGGGGCAGTCGGCGGCCATCGATGCGACCGTCTTCCTGCGAGCCATCCCACCCGTTCGGCGCAAGCGCGGAAAACAACGCCGACAGTTCGCGTGACAAGCGGGAGACCTGAATTCCGAGTCGGCTGATGCTTTGATCGAGCGTGACTCGATACTCCGCCAGAAGCGCCGCACGCACGATCGAGGCAATTGTCAACTCGCGGTCATAGGCGGTGGTAAAGACGCGGTAAATGCTTGCAGCTGACTCGTCGGCACGATCGGCGCTGGCAAGCGAGCCGGGAGACTCTGCCTCCGCTGTCTCATCGACATGCAGCCAACGTTGAAGCGTATCTCTCCGAACCCTCCGCTTGACGGGGTTCTGCTCACCGTCAGTTCGGAGGTCGGCGCTGTGCGCCATCTCGGCCACAGACTCCGCGAGCCTGCGTGCAGGCAGCGCATAGGCGGCCTGATCGCGGCGATGCAGCCGCATCTCTGCGAGGTCACGGCCTAGGCCTGGCGCGATCGCCATGCGTGTCGCCTCGATCAAGGCCTCGGTGGCCTCGGTCACAGGTTGCGCGGTGACTTTCGCACGGCAGACTTGCGCCACCGTGTAGAGCAAGATGCCGCGGTGTGTTTCAGTCAATCGGCTGTGGTGGAAGCCGAGTGACCACTGTTCGTAGCGCCGCCGCAGATTGCGTGCGAGGCCCGGCATATCGGGAGGCGGGAGCGATTCCACCCGGATTTGCTCGAACAGTTCGAACAGCGCACGTGCCAGGGGCTCATCCGGTGAGAGGCAAGCGTGCATCTCATCATCAGACAGCATCAACCGCAGAGCCATGCCGTCGGCCGCGCCACGACAAGAAAGCAAATCGTCATGTCCCGGCAGGGGCTGCAAATGCGGCGCACGCTGCGGCAACAAGCTCAGACCCCGATACAAGCGACGGTCTCGAACGTGCAGTTCGCCGTCACCGCTCAGGGCACGTAGGGTCGCCGCACAAAGGGACTCAACCTGTTGCCGGCGAGTCGTGGAATCAGCCTCGTGCCGCCGATGCATCACAGGGCATCGATTGCAAGTGCATGGCTTTCTTCCAGCTCGCGATCAAAACAGCGCTGGAAATACTCGGCCACGACCACACGCTCGGCCTCTTCGCACTTGTTCAGGAACGTCAGGCGGAAGGCAAGCGCAGGATCGTGAAAGATCTCGATGTTCTCGGCCCAAGTGATCACTGTTCGCGGTGACATCAGAGAGGAAAGATCCCCCGCCGCGAACCCCTTGCGCGTCAGATCGGCCAGCGCCACCATCGAACGGATCAATGTGCGACCGTGCTCATTCGACAGACGAGGGACACGCGCCTGCACGATGGCGACTTCCTCTTCCGGCGGAAGGTAGTTCAACGCCGCCACGATGTTCCAGCGGTCGATCTGTGCATGGTTGAGGCGTTGAACGCCGTGATACATCCCCGTGGAATTTCCTAGCCCCACGGTGTTTGCGGTCGCGAACAGGCGGAAGTACGGATGGGGACAGATCACGCGGTTCTGATCCGTGAGCGTGAACTTGCCGTCGCGCTCGAGAATGCGTTGGATCACGAACATGACATCCGGGCGGCCAGCATCGTACTCATCGAAGACCAGGGCCATGGGGCGCTGCATGGCCCAGGGAATGATGCCTTCTTGAAACTCCGTGACCTGTCGACCGTCGCGCAATACCACCGCGTCCTTGCCCACAAGGTCCAGGCGGCTGAGATGCCCATCCAGATTCACTCGCATGCAGGGCCAACCGAGCCTCGCGGCCACCTGTTCGATATGGCTCGACTTCCCGGTGCCATGATGCCCCTGGACCATCACCCTGCGATTGCGGGTGAAACCGGCCACCAACGCGAGCGTGACCTCGTCGTTGAATCGGTACGCGGCGTCGAACTCGGGCACATGATCAGCACCGTGCTCAAAGCCAGGAACCTGCAAGTCGCTCTCAATCCCGAACGCCTCCCGCACAGAGATCATTCGTACCGGAGGTGCGCCGCAGGGGTGATCGCTCATCACAGATTCCATTGCGATGCTCAAGCACTCTCGCTGGCGTGCGGGAGCGCCTGCGCTTCGATGCTGCTCAGGGCGGCAGCGGCCCGCTGCAGCGGGGGCAGAAGTGTCAGCGCCTTATCAGGAGTCAATCTGACAATCGGCGCTTGAACGGCCACGCAGAGATTCGAACGCCCGTTAGACGAAGGCACCAGTGCCGCCACGCACAGAAGCCCCGGCAGAAACTCCTCGTTGTCGATCGCGAACCCTTGCCGGCGGACGCGCTTGACCTCGTCTTCAAGTTGATCCATCCGGGTGATCGTCTTAGAAGTGAAGGGCTCCAGCGGCGTGTGCTCGAGCAGGCGCTGCCGCTGCGTCGGCGTCATCTGCGCCAGGAAGAGCTTTCCGCTTGCCGAGCAATGCACCGGCACACGCGAGCCCGGATGCAAATAGAAGCGCAAAGGTGCCGCGGTTTCAACGCGGTCCAGATAGATCACTTCACTGCCGGACAGCGCCGTGAGGTTGCAGCTCTCGCCGATCTCGTCGACCAACTGGCGCAGCACGGCATGCTGAGCGCCGTGGTGCACGCTGTTGAGCAAAAGGTTCTCGGCCAGCCGGCGCAACCTCACACCCGTGCCGTAGTGGCGCCCATCGCCACTACGCTGCAACAGCCCCGCGGATTCCAGTTGCTGAAGCATGCGATGCAAGGTCGGCTTCGGCAGGCCGAGTTCATCGACCAACCCCTGAAGCGAGAAAAGCTGGTCCTTGGACGCAATGACTTCGAGCAAGGCAAAGAGCCTCAAGGTGGGCGTGTCCCCCCCGATGTCGAGCGGCTCCGACTTTGAGTCGTGAACGATTTTCATAAGGCGATCCTATCAAATTTCATTTAACGGTACAGAAAATTCCATTTATCTGTCGAATTTGACAGATGTGCTGTCTTGCCACTACATTCCGATCACATTCCGTTTTTCGGAACAAATCGTACCGATTATCGACAGGAGACAGCCTTGAAGCCGCGCCACTCAAACCATCCCGCCATCACCAGCCCTCAAAAAATGACCCCCTCCGAGGCGTTTGTCGAAACCATGGTCGCCAACGGCGTCACCGACATGTTCGGCATCATGGGTTCGGCATTCATGGACGCGATGGACATCTTCGCGCCGGCCGGTATTCGTTTGATCCCCGTCGTGCACGAACAGGGTGCCGGCCACATGGCAGACGGCTACGCCCGCGTCTCCGGTCGCCATGGGGTCGTCATCGGGCAGAACGGGCCGGGCATCAGCAATTGCGTGACAGCGATCGCCGCGGCCTACTGGGCGCACAGCCCGGTTGTCATCGTGACACCGGAAACGGGCACGATGGGCATGGGCCTCGGCGGCTTCCAAGAAGCCAATCAATTGCCCATGTTCCAGGAGTTCACCA
>CAZBOF010000022.1:18541-25115 GCA_964493285.1 uncultured Rhizobacter sp.
CAAGTATCAAGGGCATGTGAACAACCCGAAACGGATTGCCGAGTTCACCGGACGCTGTTTCGACCGCGCCATCTCCGAGATGGGCCCGACACAGCTCAACATCCCGCGCGACTACTTCTACGGCGAGATCACCTGCGAAATTCCGCAACCCATGCGGCTGGATCGCGGGCCCGGTGGCGATGCGAGCTTGAATGAGGCGGCGCAGCTGCTGGCCACCGCCAAATTCCCGGTGATCATCGCCGGCGGCGGCGTTGTCATGGCCGATGGCGTCGAGGAATGCAAGGCACTGGCCGAACGACTGGGCGCCCCCGTCGTCAACAGCTATCTGCACAACGACTCATTCCCCGCCAGTCATCCTCTGTGGTGCGGTTCGCTGGGCTATCAGGGCTCCAAAGCAGCGATGAAGCTGATCATGCAAGCCGACGTGGTGATCGCGCTCGGCTCCCGGCTCGGCCCGTTCGGCACGCTCCCGCAGCACGGCATGGACTACTGGCCCAAGAACGCCAAGATCATCCAGATCGATGCCGACCACAAGATGCTCGGCCTGGTGAAGAAAATCTCAGTGGGAATCTGCGGCGATGCGAAGGCGGCGGCCGTCGCACTCGTGCAGCGCCTTGCCGACAAAACACTGGCGTGCGATGGCTCCCGCGCCCAGCGTGCGAACACCGTTGCCGCGGAGAAGGCCGCGTGGGAAAAAGAACTCGACGAGTGGACACACGAACGCGATGCGTTCAGCCTCGACATGATCGAGGAACAAAAGCAGGAGAAAACGCCCACCGGCGGCACCTATCTGCATCCGCGTCAGGTGCTGCGCGAACTCGAAAAAGCCATGCCTGCCGACGTGATGGTGTCGACCGACATCGGCAACATCAACTCCGTCGCCAACAGCTATTTGCGCTTTGAGAAGCCCCGCAGCTTCTTCGCGCCGATGAGTTTCGGCAACTGCGGATATGCACTGCCCACGATCATCGGCGCCAAGGTGGCCGCGCCTCATCGTCCAGCCATCGCCTACGCAGGCGACGGCGCCTGGGGTATGAGCCTGATGGAAACGATGACGGCGGTGCGTCACGACATTCCAGTCACCGCCGTCGTGTTCCACAACCGTCAGTGGGGCGCAGAAAAGAAGAATCAAGTTGACTTCTACAACCGCCGCTTCGTGGCCGGGGAACTCGATAGCGAGAGCTTTGCCGGCATTGCGATCGCCATGGGCGCGGAAGGAATCATCGTCGACAAACTTGAAGATGTCGGGCCCGCGCTCAAGCGCGCCGTTGAACTCCAGATGAACGAAGGCAAGACCTGCGTCATCGAAATCATGTGCACGCGCGAGTTGGGCGACCCATTCCGGCGCGATGCCTTGTCCAAGCCCGTGCGGCTGCTTGAAAAGTACAAAGATTACGTCTGACGACGGGGCTTTCCTCCCTCTCCGCCGCGGAGCGCCGAAACAATCTCCAGCGCTCAAGCGGCAGAGGGAAACATCGCAGCAGCCATGCCTACCGAATCTCCGTCCGTTGCCACGCAACCGCATCCGTACATTCAATCGTTGATTGCACGGGCCCGCTCGCACGGCAGTATTGCAATCGCAATCGCCTATCCCTGTGATGCAGCGTCGATCACGGCTGTACACAGTGCCGCGCAAGCGGAGCTGATCCAGCCGGTGCTGGTCGGGCCTCGCGCACGCATCCAGGCAGCCGCCGACCAGGCCGGTGTATCCATTGCCGCATTCGCGCTCTACGAGACGGCCGACGATCCTCGCGAGGCAGCCAAGGCCGCAGCGGCGTTGTGCAGCGAAGGCAAGGCCGGCGCGCTGATGAAGGGGTCATTGCACAGCGATGACCTGCTCGCCGCAGCAGTCAGTCGCGAAGGGGGATTGCGCACCTCTCGCCGAGCCAGCCATGTGTTCGTGATGGACATCCCTGGCTTGGGCCGGCCGCTGCTGATCACAGATTGCGTGGTCAATATCCACCCCGCGCTCAGCGAAAAGGCCGACATCGCCCAGAACGCTATCGATCTCGCGCAGGTTCTTGGCATCCGAACCCCCAAGGTCGCCATTCTGGCGGCCGTGGAAACGGTCAACCCCGCGATGCCGGGAACCGTCGATGCCGCCGCGCTTTGCAAGATGGCAGACCGGGGGCAGATACGCGGCGCACTGCTCGATGGCCCGCTCGCGTTCGACAACGCAATCTCGGAGCAGTCTGCCCGAAACAAGGGAGTCACATCAGAAGTCGCCGGACACCCAGACGTGCTGCTCATCCCCAACTTGGAGGCCGGCAACATGCTCTACAAGCAGCTCGTTTACCTCGCTGGAGCCGAGTGCGCCGGCATTGTTGTCGGCATGCGCGTTCCCCTCGTGCTGACGAGCCGCTCTGACTCTGTCGCAAGCCGAATTGCATCTTGCGCCTTGGCAGTGCTTGCCAGTACGGGCGCACCCCGCGACAAAAGGCCCGAAGCGGCATGAGTGCCCTATCGCGCGCCCAGTCGGCGGCGGGCCTTCGCACACGCGCCCAGCACGCATGGAACCACGCCCGCGCCGTCATGCTGGGTACCTCGCTCGCATGCGTCATCGGGCTTGCCGCCACCTTCGTATCCTCGCAGCATGGTGGTCCGCAGTTGCTGTACGCGCTGCTGATCGGCGTTGCTTTTCACCATCTCAGCTCCGAGAGCCGCGTCAGCCCTGGAATCGAGTTCTGCGGGCGCGTGATCCTTCGCTTGGGCGTCGGACTGCTCGGTGCGCGCATCACCGCGACGCAGATCGTCGGGCTCGGCTGGGAGACGGCTCTCACCATCGTTGCTGCGCTGGTGACGACCATGCTGTGCGGCCTTGCCGTAGGCAAGAAACTTGGCATGACGCGCAGCCAACGCGTTCTAACAGGCGGGGCAGTCGCCATTTGCGGGGCATCTGCAGCGCTGGCGATTTCCGCGGTCCTCCCACGCGAGAGGGGAAATGACCGATTCACCCTGATGGTGGTTGTCTCGGTGACTGTGCTGTCCACCTTGGCGATGGTGCTCTATCCCTTGGTCGCGCGACTGCTGCACCTCTCCCCGGAACAAGCCGGGCTCTTTCTGGGCGGGACCATTCACGATGTGGCCCAGGTCGTGGGCGCTGGCTACATCCTCAGTCAGGAGGCCGGTGACAACGCCACGATCGTGAAGCTCTTTCGCGTCTCGCTGCTGACGGTCGTTGTCGTGATTCTCGCCGCCGCCTTCAAGAGATCTCGCGAACACGCGGCACCAGAGGGTTCGGCCGACAAGAAAATCTCGCGGCGAGCACTGGTGCCATGGTTCCTATGGCTCTTCATCGGCATGGTTCTGCTCAACTCGATGGGTGCGGTCCCCGCACCACTGCAATCCGGACTCAACGACTTGTCTCGCGGTTGCTTGGTCGCCGCGATTGCAGCGCTTGGCATGAAGACCAGCTATATGCAGCTTGCCGGCGCCGGCTGGCGCCCGCTTGCACTGATCATCCTCGAGACACTGTGGATTGCAGGATTCGTTCTCGCCGTCATCTTGCTCGGGCATTGACAAGCCCTGAGGCAACCGCGTTTTTGCGGAACCGACGCGGACGCCGGATGCGGAAGCGATCGGCGGCAAAGTGCGCTAAGTCGGTGGTGCCCTGAGCGGGACCCCGCGCGGAAATCGAACGGACGGGCCAGAAGGATGAGCGGCTTTGAGCGGGATCGGCAGTAGCGCCTATGGGCTTCTACCGGGTGCGGCCGGATAGGGCCGGAAAGTTCTGGTGCCTCGGGTCGGAATCGAACCGACACTCCTTGCGGAACGGGATTTTGAGTCCCGCGCGTCTACCAATTTCGCCACCGAGGCCGGTGATGGAAGCCCGCGATTTTGCCACAGGCTGGCATGGGTTCCGCACAAAACGGGTACCCTTGCATTTTTGTCAGCCCCCCTCGAGCGCATGCCCCCCATTCCACCGATCACACAATTCCTGCTGCTGGCCTGCACAGCCATCTTCTGCCTTCAGAACTTCGCACCGATCGGGCAGTGGTTTGCGCTCTTCCCCCTGGAGAGCAGCCTGTTCGGCCCATGGCAGCTGGTCACCTATGCCTTCCTGCACGGCGACATGTTCCACTTGTTCTTCAACATGCTGGCGCTGTGGATGTTCGGCGGCGACCTGGAGCAGATGTGGGGCCGCAAACGCTATATGGCTTTTCTTGCCATGGGTGCCTTGTTTGGCGGGCTGACCTTCATCGTGATCACCACGATGATGGGCGTTCCCTCCGCGCTGGTCGGATTCTCAGGCGCCATCTACGCGTTGCTGCTGGCCTCGGCCATGCTGTTCCCCACGCGAACCATCATGCCGCTGTTCCCGCCCATTCCGATGAAGATGCGCACCTTCGTGATCATCTTCGGGGTGCTGGCGCTCTTCCTCGGCTTCAGCGGCTCCAACTATGGAGCGCTGGCGCATCTGGGCGGCATGCTGGGCGGGTGGATCACGATCCGCTACTGGCGCGGGCAGGCGCCGTTTGGCAATCGCCGGCGCTGAGCGAGTCCGCGAGGCCTTCGCGCACGCTGGGGTAGTGCAGGCGAAGGCGCAGTTCGTGCTTGAGCCGCCGGTTGTCCAGCCGGCGCGATTCGCTCATGAATGACATCTGCATGACCGGCAGCTCCGCGATGGCTTGCGCACGCGAGATGCGTGGCGGACGCACCAAGCCGCACAGGTCGGCCGCCAGGTCGAAGTAGTCGCCCATCTTTAGCTCGGTGTCGTCGCTGGCATGGACCACACGCTGCGGCCGCCCGCGGTGCAATGCAAGCATGCAAGCGCGCGCCAGATCGTCGGCGTGGATGTGATTGGTGTAGACGTCATCGGCCGCGGCGAGCACCGGCGTGCCGCGGGCCAGGCGCTCGCGCGGGTGTCCCCCCAGGCGATCGCCCGCGTAGATGCCCGGGATGCGCAGCACGCTGACAGGGATGCCGAACGCGCGCCCGTACCAGCGCACCCGCGCTTCGGCATCCACACGCCGCCGGGCCCGGTCGGTGGCCGGGCCGACCGCACGGGTTTCGTCGAATCGCGCACCCTGCGCATCACCATAGACGCCGCTGGTGCTCGCGTAGACGATGCGCCGCACGCGCCCGAGGCGCGCCATGGCCTGAAGCAGCGCTTGCGTGCGCCGATCCGCCGCGCCGCTGCCTTGCGGCGGCGCGAGATGAAGCAAGGCGTCCGGCAGGCCGGCCAGGCGCGAAAGCGTTGGTGCGTCATCCAGATTGCCGAGCAAGGGGATGGCTCCCGCGGCGCGCAGCATCGGAATGCGCTGCGGGTCCGAAGTCAACGCCAAGATGCGCCACCGCGCGCGCAACAGGCGTACGACGCGCAGCCCGATGTCACCACACCCCACGATCAGAAGCGTGGGACGCTTGAAACGCTGAGGCCGGCTTGTCAGGGCAGTCATGGATCGCGGGCAAAATTGCGGGTTGCAGGTAGTTCTCGAGGTTATCCCATGACTTTCACGGTGACGGTGCAGCCCAGCGGTGCCAGCTTTCAGGTGGATCGCGACGAGCCCATTCTTTCGGCTGCCATCCGCCAAGGCGTCGGCCTGCCCTACGGCTGCCGCGATGGCGCCTGCGGCTCGTGCAAGTGCAAGCTGCTCGAAGGCCGCGTCATCCATGGCACGCACCAGGCCAAGGCACTGAGTCCCGCCGAAGAAGAAGCCGGGTTCACGCTCACCTGCCGCGCCGCGCCGCAGACCGACATCGTGCTGGAAGCACGCACCGTGGCGGGCGCAGGCGACATGCCCATCCGCAAGATGCCGTGCCGCGTGACCACCCTCACCCGCCCCAGCCACGATGTGGCCGTCGTTCGCTTGCAACTGCCGGCCAACGACTCGCTGCAATACCGCGCGGGCCAGTACATCGAATTCATCCTGCGCGACGGCCAGCGCCGCAGCTACAGCATGGCCAACGCGCCGGAGGTGCAAACCGGCAAGCCCGGCATCGAACTGCACATCCGCCACATGCCCGGCGGCCTGTTCACCGACCACGTTTTCGGCGCCATGAAAGAGAAAGAAATCCTGCGCCTGGAAGGCCCGTTCGGGAGCTTCTTCCTGCGGGAAGAAAGCCGCAAGCCGATCGTGCTCCTGGCCAGCGGCACAGGCTTCGCGCCGGTGAAAGCCATCATCGAACACATGCGCCTCAAAGGCATCGACCGCCCGGCGAGCCTGTACTGGGGCTGCCGCAGCCAGGCCGACCTCTACATGCACGACTGGTGCCTGGCCGCTGCGCGCGATCTCCCGTGGCTGCGGTACGTCCCGGTGCTCTCGGAACCACAACCGCAAGACCACTGGCAAGGCCGCACCGGCCTCGTACACCAGGCGGTGATGCAAGACCACGCCGACCTGTCGGGCCACCAGGTCTATGCCTGTGGCGCGCCAATCATGGTCGAGTCGGCCCAACGCGATTTCGTGGCCCAGCGCAACCTGCCGCTCGACGAGTTCTACGCCGACAGCTTCACTTCCGAAGCCGACAAACACGGAGACTGACCATGCAACGACGATTCGCCCTCCAGGCCCTGCCCGCCCTGCTCGGCGCGGCACTCTTGCCCGCCATGGCACAGCAGGCCCGGCCGCTG
>CAZBOF010000022.1:25125-29796 GCA_964493285.1 uncultured Rhizobacter sp.
CGTGCCCTACCCGCCCGGCGGGCCGCTGGACATCGTGGCGCGCGCACTGGCCGAACGGGTGAAGGACAGCCTCGGCAACGTGATCGTCGAGAACAAGCCCGGTGCGGGCGGCAACCTCGGCGCCGATCTGATCGCCAAGGCCGCCCCCGACAGCCACATGATCGTGATGGGCGCGGTGGCCACCCACGCCATCAACCCCTGGCTGTACGCACGCATCCCGTACGACCCGTTGCGCGACTTCACGCCGATCACCGGCGTGGCGCAGGTGCCCAACGTGCTGGTGATGAATCCGGACGCCGCGAAGCGGATGGGCATCGCCCACGTGCGCGACCTGGTGAGCTACGCGAAGCGCCACCCGGGCCAGCTGAACTACGGCTCAGGCGGCAATGGCAGTGCCGGCCATCTGGCGGGCGAGATGTTCAAGGCGCAGGCCGGCATCTTCATGGCCCATATTCCCTACGCCGGGGGCAACCCGGCGCAACTGGCGCTGCTGTCCGGCCAGGTGGATCTCACCTTCGACAACATGGCCAGTGCTTCGGCCAACATCCAGGCGGGCAAGTTGCTGGCACTCGCCGTGACCACCGGCGCGCGGGCGAAGGCGATGCCAGAGCTGCCCACCATCGCCGAGACGGGCGGGGGCCTG
This sequence comes from uncultured Rhizobacter sp., assembly GCA_964493285.1. Classification (GTDB taxonomy): domain Bacteria; phylum Pseudomonadota; class Gammaproteobacteria; order Burkholderiales; family Burkholderiaceae_C; genus Rhizobacter. The sequence goes on from CAZBOF010000022.1 coordinate 25,769, forward strand.
GCCAACTTCGACGTGAACACCTGGTTCGGCCTCTTCGGGCCCGCCGGTCTGCCGGCCGACCAGTTGCGACGCCTGAACACGGCCTTCGTCGACGCGCTGAACGCCCCCGAGCTGCAAGCGCGGCTCGCCAGCCTGCTGGTCGAACCCATGCCCACCACGCCCACGCAGTTCGGTGAGTTCGTCGCGCGCGAACGCGAGAAGTACCGGCAAGTGGTCAAGGCCTCCGGCGCCAAGGTGGACTGACTGAGCTTCCCGCCAGCACGCCATCCCCCGTGACAAGGGGGAAGCGCGCAGCCGTCAAGACTTTGATAATCCGCCGAGAACAACGGCGCCCACAGCCGCGTTCATCCACGAGGGAGCACTCGCATGACACTTCGGCTGGCTCAGGCCACGCGCCTATGCGCGTTCGCACTCTTGACGTGCGCCGCGATTCCGCCGGCAACGGCCCAGTCCTTCATGGACCTGATCCCGAAGAAGATGCTGCCCAACACCGGGCAACTGCGCGACGTACAGCGCAAGATCGAAGAAGGCATGGCGGACGGCCGATGCAAGGAGCTTGTCGATTGGGCCGGGTCCGCCGAAGCCTCCGCACAAGGATCGCCTTCTGCGTTCGACCCCCGAGCCCGCCGAGCCTCGGCTGCGGCCACCACCGAGTTGGATCCCAATCTGCGCCTGTTCACCGACGAACTGTTCAAGCCGGTCTTCGGCAAGGCTTTCGATGACCTCTCGGCGTCGCAACGGCTTGAGATCTACAACGAAACGTTCGTCGCCTGCCAGCGCAATCGCACCTACGGCAACGCGGTGCGCAGTTTCACCCCCACGCTGGGCGCCCCTTTCCAAGACGTGAACGCCGGCTCGCCGATGGCGCGCCCGCGGCCCGGCAGCATGACCGCAGCCCAGGTCAGCGACGCCATCAAGAAGATGCGCAACGCGGGCAGCCGCTCGCAGTCGGTCCTCGCCGAACTTCAGTCCTTGCCCGATGCTCCGGCATCGTGGAACACCTTCCTGGCCAGGAAGCCCGAAGCAGACGACGCGATTCGCTACCTGCCCGCATCAGAACGCCAACGCGCCCAAACATCGCTCCAACAAACCGGCGCGCGCTTGGCTTCGTCCGCCATCGCATCGACGGTCGAATCGGCGTTGGCAGCGGCAGAGGGTTCGGACGGCCTGTCGAGGCTGCGCGCCGCCACATCGCAGCTCTCCGTGTTTGAAGGATTTGCAAACCCCGGTGAGTTGTCGTCGGCGCGAAGCACTTTGCAGCAAAGACGAGATGGGCTGGTCAAAGTGGCGGTGGCCGCCGATCGCGAACGCCTCCATGCCATCGGGCCGGGTGCAGCCAATCTGCCGTTGAGCGCAACGTGGTACCAAGACGTTCAGCGCCGGCACGACAACGACGCCCGGCAACACCCCGACTTTCAACTGCTCATGTCGGAGTTCCGCAGCAAGCGCGATCAGCAGCTCGCCGCGGCGCAGCCCACGCTGGCCGCCAGAATCAATGGTGCGTCATCCGCCGCAGAGCTGAACACCGCCTTGTCGGGTGCCTTGTCCGTTCCCGGTGACAGCGAAAGCTCCGCAGGCCGTGATCTCCGACAGCGAGCGCAGGCGCGCGAAGAGTCCCTGTACAAAGCGCAAGTGCTCGGCTCGCAAGCCCAGGAACGACCTGTCATGCCGGAGGTGGCCGCTGCACGCCAGGAAAATGCAGCCCCGTCGTCACGGCCCGGCTCGCGCGAACCCACGGCCAGCGAGATGTACGACCTGATCCAAAGCAAGTTCAACAGCATCGCGGAGAACGTCAAGGAAACACAGCAAGATTGCAGCCGCGGCGCCAATCCGAACGACCCGGTTCGTTCCATCCTCTGCCTGGGCAACATCTTCCAAAGCGCCGCAGGCGCGGGCGAGCCGATGAAGATCACCAAGTTCGAGAAGCTGGGCTGTGAGCGCGCCAGCGGCAAGCCCGGCTATGTGTGCGATTACCTGCTGGCCTACACCGGAGGCGCAACCGGCGCCGCCGGCCCCACCATGGCAGCCCTCGTCGGCCGTGGCGGCGCGGCGCAAGGCCGGTTCCTGAAGACGAGCGACGGCTGGGTGGTGTTCTTCAACGAGAACTGACAGCCACATCACGGGGCCGGCGCATCCCGGCCACCGCGTCTACTCCCCCAGGTACGCGGCGCGCACCTTCGGGTCCTGGAGCAGCACCTTGGCTTCGCCGCTCATGGTGACTTCACCCGACTCCATGACATAGCCGCGATGGGCCAGCTCCAGCGCGCGGCTCGCATTCTGCTCCACCAGCAAGATCGTCACGCCTTGCTTGGAGATGTCGGCCACCACTTCGAAGATCTTGTCGACCATGATGGGCGACAGGCCCATCGAGGGTTCGTCCATCAGCAGCACCTTGGGGCGTGCCATCAGTGCACGGCCCATCGCCAGCATCTGCTGCTCGCCACCCGACATCGTTCCGGCCAACTGGCTGCGGCGCTCCTTGAGACGCGGGAAGATCGTGAACACCTTGTCGATGTCGGCCTGCACCTCGGCGTCGTTGCGCACGTAGGCGCCCATCAGCAGGTTCTCGGTGATCGACATGCGCGTGAACGTGCCGCGGCCTTCCGGCACCATCACCAGCCCTTGCTTGACCAGGTCCCAAGAACCCTTGCCCTTGATGGACTGCCCGAGGAACTGGATGTCACCACCCATCACCGGTTGCAGGCCGGTGATGGCTTTGAGCGTGGTCGTCTTGCCCGCGCCGTTGGCGCCGATCAAGCTCACCAGTTCGCCTTCACGAACCTCGAACGAGATGCCCTTGACGGCTTGGATGCCGCCGTACGCCACCTTCAACCCGCTGACCTGGAGTAGTGTGTTGCTCTGACTCATTGGAATGCTTCCAGCACGCTGAACGATGAGACGAACACCAGCGAGCCGGCTCGGCCGGTTCGCTGGTGCTGCCCCCTCGAGGGGGCGGCCGAAGGCCGCAGGGGGTGGCACATCAACTTGCCTTGTGTCCGACGCCGAGGTAGGCCTCGATCACCTTTTCGTTGCGCTGGACGTCGAGCGGCGTGCCTTCGGCGATCTGCTTGCCGTAGTCGAGCACCGTCACCCGGTCGCACAGCCCCATCACGAGCTTGACGTCATGTTCGATCAGCAGGATGGTTCGGCCATCCTTGCGGATCGTGTCGATCAGTTCGCGCAGCACCACCTTCTCAGTGGCATTCATGCCCGCAGCCGGCTCGTCGAGCGCGATCAGCTTGGGCTCGGTCGCGAGCGCCCGGGCGATCTCGAGCCGGCGCTGATCGCCATAGCTGAGTGTGCGAGCCCGGAAATCTGCATAGCGGCCGATGCCGACGTACTCGAGCAGCGCACGTGCGCGCGCTTCGGTGTCGGCCTCCTCCGCCTTGAATTCGCGCGTGCGGAAAACGGCACCGATCAGCCCCGAGTGCGTTCGCACGTGGCGGCCCACCATCACGTTCTCCAGAGCTGTCATTTCGGCGAAGAGACGGATGTTCTGGAACGTGCGCGCGATGCCCGCTTTCGCCACCTCGTGCACCGCTTCAGGCTTGTAGGGCTGCCCACCCAGTTCGAACGAACCCGAATCCGGCGTGTACAGCCCGGTCAGAACATTGAAGAAGGTGGTTTTTCCAGCGCCGTTGGGGCCAATCAACCCATAGACCTGGCCTTCCTTGATGTCGATGCCGACATCCGACAGGGCCTGCAACCCGCCGAATCGCTTGGACACGCCGCTGACGCGAAGGACACTGTTTCCGGTGGTCGCCATGGCCATGCCCTCCGTCATGCCGCAGGCGCAGTGGGTGCGCCTTTGCCGTGTTCGGGCGTGGGCCACAGCCCTCGCGGGCGCGCGAGCATGATGCAGATCATGGCCAGCGCGATCAGCAACTGGCGAAGAATCGAGGCATCCAGGCGCCCGTCGGTCATGGCCTGCAGGGGCCCCGCCACGTAGCGCAGCACCTCCGGCAAGGCCGCAAGCATCAACGCGCCGATGATCACGCCAGGGATGTGGCCGATGCCGCCCAGCACCA
>CAZBOF010000022.1:29806-34175 GCA_964493285.1 uncultured Rhizobacter sp.
CGACGATCATCACCGACTCGTGCAGGCTGAACGACTCGGGCGACACGAACCCCTGGAAGCTCGCGAACATCACGCCCGAGACGCCGCCGAACGTCGCGCCCATACCGAACGCCAGCAACTTCAGGTTGCGCGTGTTGACGCCCATGGCCTTGGCCGCCACTTCATCTTCGCGGATCGCCATCCAGGCACGCCCGATCCGCGAGCGCTCCAGGCGATAGCAGATGATCACGCTGATGACCACCAGCGCGAGAAAGAGGTAGTAGTAGTTCGTCACCGACGGGATCGAATAGCCGAACACCGTGTGCGACTTCGCGAAGTCGAATCCGAAGAGCTTGATGGAATCGATCTGGCCCAGGCCCTTGGGGCCGTTGGTGATGTTGATCGGCGCGTCGAGGTTGGTGAGGAACACGCGGACGATCTCGCCGAAGCCGAGCGTCACGATGGCGAGATAGTCGCCACGCAGCTTCAGCGTCGGCGCACCCAGCATCACGCCGAACGCCCCGGCCAGCACCGCCCCGGCACCGATCACCAGCCACAGCGGCGTGTGCAGCCCGTTCGGGAACGTCGCGGCAAACCCCGGAAAGGTATTGGACAGGTGCGGCGACGCCAGCAAGCCCATCATGTAAGCGCCCACCGCGTAGAACGCCACGTAGCCCAAGTCAAGCAGGCCAGCGTAGCCGACAACGATGTTGAGCCCGAGCGCAAGCAACACGTACAGCAGCGCAATGTCGATGATGCGCACCCAGGCGTTGCCCGCCTGCTGCGCCACCAGCGGCACGCACAGCAGCAGCGCTGCCGTCACGAGGAAGACCACGAGCTTGGCGAACGGCGACGCGTAGGAGAGGGATTTCATGGCAGCTCCTTCGTCATGCCCGATCGGCGACACGCTCGCCCAGCAGGCCCTGCGGTCTCAGGGTCAGCACCAAGATCAGCACCACGAACGCAAAGATGTCCTGGTAGTGGCTGCCCAGCAGGCCGCCGGTCAAGTCGCCGATATAGCCGGCACCCATGGCTTCGATCAAGCCCAGCAACACGCCCCCCAGCATCGCCCCGCCCAGGTTGCCGATGCCGCCGAACACGGCGGCGGTGAAGGCTTTCAGCCCCGGCATGAACCCCATCGAGTGCTGGACCGATCCGTAGTTGGCCGCGTACATCACGCCAGCGATCGCCGCCAAGGCGGCACCGATGATGAATGTGGCGGAGATCACCATGTCGGGCCGCACCCCCATCAACCCCGCGACACGCGGATTCTCGGCAGTGGCCCGCATGGCCCGCCCCAGCTTGGTGCGGTTCACGAGGTACATGAGCCCGGTCAGCGTGACTGCGGTGGTCACGAGGATGATGATCTGCACCGTGTTGATGACCGCTCCGCCAATGTGGAACGGCTCGGTGGGAAGCAGGATGGGGAACGGCTTCGGATTGGGCTTCCAGATGATCATCGCCAGCGTCTGCAGCAAGAGCGACATGCCCATGGCGGTGATCAGCGGCGCGAGCCGCGGCGCCGTTCGCAAGGGCCGGTAGGCGACCTTCTCGATGCTGAAGTTGAGCAGCGAGCAGGCGATGATCGCCGCGATCACCGAAATCAACAGGATCAGCCAGCCGGGCAGCCCGCTGGCGGCCAGCAGGCTCACCACCGTCCAGCTCGTCAACGCGCCCACCATCAGGACCTCGCCGTGGGCGAAGTTGATGAGGTTGATGATGCCGTACACCATGGTGTACCCCAGTGCCACCAGCGCGTACACGCTGCCGAGCACCAGCCCGTTGATCACCTGCTGGATGAATGTGTCCATTCCTCGTTCTCCTGCGAACTCGACTCCGCTTGGTCTTCCGGACCTCGCCCATGCGTAGAAGCAAAAAGCCCGCCGTGGTGATGCCGCAAGGGGGAAAGGCAACTGATCATGCGCTGGCAGCGACGATTCTAGGGGGCGTACTTGCGCCCGCCGCCTGCGCGTTTCCCCGTAGGCTTCTCAGCGTTTCTTGGGCGTAACGCGTCCAGCCGCGGCCTCGTTGAGGCGGCGCAACTCCGTCAAGCGCTCGCCGATGCGCAGCTCGAGCCCGCGCGGCACCGGCTCGTAGAACCGTGGCGGCTCCATGCCGTCGGGCCAATAGCACTCACCCGCGGCAAAACCGCCCTCCTCGTCATGCGCATAGCGATAGCCCTGCCCGTAGTCGAGATCTTTCATGAGGCGCGTGGGCGCATTTCGCAAGTGCTTGGGCACTTCGCGGGTGCCGTCGCGCGCCACGAAGCTGCGGGCGGCGTTATAGGCAACGTACAGCGCGTTCGACTTGGGCGCCACGGCAAGAAACACCACGGCCTGCGCAAGCGCCAGCTCGCCCTCGGGCGAACCCAGGCGGTCGTAAGTCTGCGCCGCGTCCAGCGCCATGCGCAAGGCGCGCGGGTCGGCCAGGCCAATGTCCTCGCTGGCCATCCGGACGATCCGCCTGGCGGCGTAGCGCGGGTCGACGCCGCCATCGAGCATTCGCACGAACCAGTACAGCGCGGCATCGGGGTCGCTGCCGCGCACCGCCTTGTGCAAGGCCGAGATCGTGTCGTAGAAATGCTCGCCGCCTTTGTCATAGCGGCGCAATTGCTCTCCCAACGAGCGCTCGAGCTGCGCTTCATCGATCTGCGGCAGCGCGCCCGCCATGCGCACGAGGTTCTCGTACGCATTCAAGAGCCGGCGCGCGTCGCCGTCGGCATAAGCCACCAAGCGGTCGCGCGCGGCGTCGGTCATCGGCGGCGCGGCAAGCAACGCCCGCCCGCGTGACAACAATTCATGCATGTCGGCGTCCTGGAGCGACTTCAACACATGCACAGTCGCTCGCGACAGCAACGCCGAGTTCACCTCGAACGACGGATTCTCCGTCGTGGCGCCAATGAAGGTGAACAGCCCCGACTCCACATGCGGCAAGAACGCATCCTGCTGGGCTTTGTTGAAGCGATGGACTTCATCGACGAAGACCACGGTGCGCCGCCCGCCGGTCCGGGAAGCCTGTGCGCGCTCCACGGCTTCCCGGATGTCTTTCACACCGCCAAGCACGGCCGAGATCTGGATGAAGAGCGCATCGAACCCGTCGGCCATCAAGCGCGCCAGCGTGGTCTTTCCAACGCCGGGCGGGCCCCACAGAATCATCGAATGCAATCGCCCGGAATCGAATGCCGCGCGCAACGGCTTGCCCGGCGCCAGCAGATGCTGCTGCCCGATCACATCGGGCAGCACGCGGGGCCGCAAGCGCTCGGCAAGCGGTGCCTGCTCGGCGACGTCATCTCCCAACGGCAGGGGCAGCGATTCCATGCGGACGATTGTCGCAGCCGCCCGCCTGCGAGCGATGCACTCGCCTTATTGCTCGAGAACGTCCGCGCCGGTGGGGACGACAAACACAAAGGTGCTGGCCGGGATCGGCGGGTTCGCGGCGAACTGCGTGAATTGCAGCGATGAGCGCTGGCCGAACGCGTCCACCACCTCGACCGCTTCCAGCGACTGGCCACGAAAGCCGATGCGCACCGACTTGAATGCGCCATCCTTCGCTTTCGGAACGGCCTCCACCCATTCGATCCCGCCCTTGGCCGGCAAGGGTGCCAGATCAAAGTCCTGTTCCATCGAGCCGCCCGCCAGCAACGCCGCCGGCGTGGCACCCAGCGCCTGCGAGAGTCGCCGCGAACTGGCCTGGTTCAGATCCGCGTCATAGATCCAGACCTTCTGGCCGTCGGCGACGATGCGCTGCTCAAACGGCTTCGTGTAGTTGAAGAGAAACCGGTTCGGCCGCGCAAACTCGAACGTGCCGCTCGACGTTCTCTTCTTCGCGCCATCCGGCGAGGTGACCGTTTGCGTGAACGCTGCGCTGCCGGTCTTCACATCCCGCACGAACGCCTTGAGCGTGTCGACTGCATCGGCTTGCGCCGAAAACGCAGCCGCTGTCAGACACGCGGCAGCAAGCCATCTTTTCATTCGGAACGCGCCGGGACGATGATGTCGCGGTTGCCGTTGGTGGACATGGCACTTACGAGCCCGGATTTCTCCATTTGTTCCAGCAACCTCGCCGCGCGGTTGTAGCCGATGCGCAGATGCCGTTGCACCAAGGAGATCGATGCGCGCCGATGTTGCAGCACGATGGCCACCGCCTGGTCGTACATGGGATCGGTTTCGGCATTGGCCTCGCCCGGCATGGCATCTGCGCCGCCCTCGCCGTCCAACGTCCCGCCTTCAAGCAAGCCCTCAATGTAGTTCGGCTCGCCCTGCTGCTTCAAGTAGTCCACCACCCGATGGACTTCCTCGTCGCTCACGAACGCCCCGTGCACGCGCACCGGCAAGCCGGTGCCCGAGGCCATGTACAGCATGTCGCCCATTCCCAGCAGCGCCTCCGCGCC
>CAZBOF010000022.1:34185-34544 GCA_964493285.1 uncultured Rhizobacter sp.
CTCGGGCGCTGCGTGGCCAGGATCAGGTGGATGCCCGCCGCGCGCGCCTTCTGCGCCAACCGCGCGATCAGCTCCTCGATCTTCTTGCCGACCACCATCATCAAATCGGCCAGTTCGTCGATCACGACCACCACGAAGGGCAGGCGTTCCAGGGGCTCGGGCTGCTCCGGCGTGAGGCTGAAGGGGTTCGGCAACGGCTCGCCGCGCTCGGTGGCTTCGGCAATCTTCTTGTTGTAGCCGGCCAGGTTGCGCACGCCCAACTTGCTCATCAGCTTGTAGCGCCGCTCCATCTCACCCACACACCAATTGAGCGCATTGGCCGCCTGCTTCATGTCGGTGACCACAGGCGCCAGCAAGTG
>CAZBOF010000023.1:0-34507 GCA_964493285.1 uncultured Rhizobacter sp.
CAACGCCAAGTCGCTGCGCGGCGGCACGCTCGTGGTCACCCCGCTCAAGGGCGCCGACGGAGAGATCTACGCGCTCGCGCAAGGCAACCTGATGGTCGGTGGCGCCGGGGCATCGGCTGGCGGCTCCAAGGTGCAGATCAACCACTTGAGCGCCGGGCGCATCCCGGAAGGCGCGACGGTCGAGCGGGCCGTGCCCACGCCGTTGAACGATGGCCATTTCCTCCAGCTCGACCTCAACGCGAGCGACTTCAATACCGCGCGAGAAGTGGCGCGCGCGATCAACGCCAAGATGGGCGACGGCACGGCATTGCCGGTGAACGGCCGCGTGGTGCGCGTGCGCATGCCCGAGGCAATCGAATCCCGCGTGGGCTTCCTCGCCGACATCGAGAACCTTTCGCTGCAGATGGCGGCCCCCTCGGCCAAGGTGGTGATCAACGCGCGCACCGGCTCGGTGGTGATGAACCAGGCGGTGTCACTGAACGCGTGCGCAGTGGCGCACGGGAACCTGTCGGTCACGATCAGTTCCACGCCGGTCATCAGCCAGCCGTCGCCGTTGTCCACCGGTGGGCAGACGGTGGTGCGCGAGCGCGCCGACATCACCGTGCGCCAGGAGCCGGGTGCGCTGATCCAGATGGCGGCCAGCACCCAGTTGGCCGATGTGGTCAAGGCGCTGAGTGCGCTGGGCGCCACGCCCCAGGACCTGCTCGCGATTCTCCAGGCCATGAAAAGCGCGGGTGCGCTGAACGCCGAGATCGAGGTCATATGAACGGGCACTCGACGACTGCCGCGCACCTGCGGGGAGGCTGACATGGCGATCCCGATGGGTCCTTCATCGATGGCCGGCGACATGCGCGCCCTGCAAACCTTGCGGCACGCCGCATCCGCCGACCCGAAAGCGGCGATCCGCGAAGCCGCGAAGCAGTTCGAAGGCTTGTTCATGCAGCAGCTGATGAAGAGCATGCGCGAGGCGACGATGTCGTCCGGCATGCTCGACAACAGTGGCACGAAGATGGGCACGGACATGCTCGACATGCAGTTCGCGGCGCAGATGACCGGCCAGCCCGGGGGGCTCTCGGACATCATTGCGCGCCAGCTCGAACGCCAGATGGAGCCACTGGCCAACATGGCCAAGGATGCGGCCGCCGCGGCGGTCGGCACAGGCAAGGCTCCGGGCGACGCGGTGCCGTTGAACACCTTGAATGGCAAGGAGCGGCAGGTGGGTTTCCTCCGCCGCCACGACAGTGCAGCCCAGGCCGCGCAGGCCGAGACCGGCATCCCCGCCGAGTTCCTGATGGCGCAGGCGGCCCACGAATCCGGGTGGGGCCGCCGCGAGATCAAGAACACCGATGGCTCCACCTCGTTCAACGTCTTCGGCATCAAGGCCGGCCCGAGCTGGAAGGGCGCCGTCACCGAGATCACCACAACCGAGGTGATCGATGGCCAGGCCCAGAAGGTGAAGGCGAAATTCCGCGCCTATGGCAGCTACGAAGAGTCGTTTGCCGACTACGCCCGCATGATGAAGAACAACCCGCGCTACTCGAACGTGATCGCCAACAGCGACACGGCGCAGGGCTTTGCACGAGGGCTTCAGCAGGCCGGCTACGCCACCGACCCGGCATACGCCGAGAAGCTCACCCGCATGATCAACACCACCTTGCGCCTGCAGCGCGCAACGGGATAGGGAAGGCCGCCACATGGGTACCTCCTCACTGATGGGCATTGGCGCGAAGGCGATGTTCGCCAACTTCGCCGCGCTCCAGACCATCGGCAACAACATCGCGAATGCCAACACCGCCGGCTATTCACGCCAGGAAGTGCAGCTCGAGACCGCCGCGGGCCAATACACCGGCGCGGGCTTTTTCGGGCAGGGGGTGAACATCACCTCGGTCACGCGTTCCTACGACGCGTTCCTTACCACGCAGGCGGCAACGACCCGGGCGCTGGCTTCCGCCGACTCGGCGCGCCTGACGCAGTTGCAGCAGCTCGAGAAGATCCTCCCGATGGGTGAAGCCGGCCTCGGCTACGCCGCGGGACAGCTGTTGAATGCGTTTGTCGACGTGGCCAACAATCCGCAGGACCCGTCCGCGCGGCAGGTGGTGCTCACCCGCGCCAACGAGCTGGCCGCGCGTTTCAAGTCCGCTGGCGAGCAGATCAATACGCTGCAGTCGGGTGTCACCCAGGACATTCGCTCCGCGGTAGGCAGCGTGAACGCGCTGGCGGCCCGTGTGGCCGATCTGAACAAGCAGATCTCCGCGTTCAACGGCACCAGCCATTCGCCGAACGATCTTCTCGACACGCGCGATCGCCTCATCAACGAGATCAGCAGCTACATCAACGTCACCACGATCTCTGCCGACGACGGCAGCGTAGGCCTGTTCGTGGGCGGCGGCATGTCGCTGGTGCTTGGCAGCACCGCCAACTCGCTGTCGGCCATGACCGACCCCTTCGATCCCGCCAAAGTGCAGCTCGCCTTGCGCGAGGGTGGCGTGGACCGGCCGGTGCCGATGGAGTCCATCAGCGGCGGCGCGATCGCCGGGTGGGTGCGCTTCCAGAACGAAGACCTCTCCGCCGCGCGCAACCTGCTGGGCCAGATGGCGGTTGCCATCAGCGGGGCCATGAACCAGCAACAATCTCTTGGCCTGGATGCCGGTGTGCCCGCTGGTGCCGGAGCGGCGATGTTCTCGGTGGGCGCGCCGCGCACGCTGGCCGCATCCACCAACGGTGGAGACGCGGCATTCAGCCTCGCCATCGCGGACTTCTCGCGCGTTCAGGCGAGCGACTACGAGGTGCGGTACGACGGTTCGCAGTACACGATCACCCGCCTGTCCGACAACAGCCCGGCCCTTGGCGGGCCCTACACGCCCGCCGACCTCAGTGCCGGGGTGGTGGTGGACGGCATCAGCATCCAGCTCGCCGGCGGCACGCCCGCGCCCGGAGACCGGTTCCTTGTCCAGGCCGTCGGCCCCGCGGCCGCCGACATGCGCGCCACGCTCGCCGACCCGCGCGGCATCGCGGCCGCATCTGCGGTGGCCGGCTCGTTGGCGCCCGAGAACACCGGCACGGCGCGCATCGCCTCGGCCGGGCTCGCCGACCCCGCGGCCTACGATCCTTCGCTCACCGCCCGCATCACATTCAATTCCGGCACGGGCGACTACGACGTCGATCTGCTGGATGCCGGCAGCAACGTCGTCTCCAGCAGCAGCGGCACGTGGGTCGCCGGCACGCCGATCGAGGTCAACGGCATTCAACTGCAACTCAGCGGCGTGCCTGCCAACGGGGACGTGGTTGAAGTCGGCCGCAACACCTCTCCCGTGTCGAACAACGGCAACGCACATGCGTTCGTCGCCCTCGGGACCACGCCGTTCGTGGGCATCACCGATCTGATCGGTGGCGGGCAACTCGGCGGCCTGAGCATCACCGATGCCTACGCAAGCGCGCTGTCCACCATCGGCGTGCGAGTGCAAAGTGCGCGGGCATCGGCCGAAATCTCATCGTCCATCGCGGGCTCGGCGGAAGCCGCCCGGTCGAACAAGGCCGGGGTGAATCTGGATGAAGAGGCGGCCCGCCTGATCCAGTTCCAGCAAAGCTACCAGGCGGCGGCCAAGATGCTGCAGGTGGCCCAGTCGCTCTTCGACATGCTGCTCGAAACCGCGGGGCGCTGATCGCTTCGCACTTTCCTGAGAGATCCTCATGCGCATCAGCACCGCCCAATCGTATGACGCCGCCATCGAAACGCTGCTGCGTCGGCAAGGCTCGATGGTCGAGGCGCAAGAGCAACTCACCACCGGCAAGCGCGTCAACCGCGCCAGTGATGACCCGGCCGCGGCTGCGCGCGCCGAGCGTGCCCTCGCGGCCGAGAAGCGCGCCGACGCCTCACAGCGTGCGGTGAACGCCAGCCAGACCGCGATGGTGCTGGCCGAAAGCGCGCTGGGCGACGGGATCGACCTGATGCAGGAGATTCGCGAGACCTTGCTGGCCGCGGGCAACGGCAGCTACAGCGACGCCGAGCGACGCGTGCTGGCCGACAAGATCATGAGCCTGCGCGATCAGTTGATCACCGTCGCGAACCGCCAGGACGGCTCGGGCACCTATCTCTTCGGCGGGCAGGGCGCCGACCGCCAGCCCTTTCTCGAAACCACCGGTGGCGTGATCTATCAAAGCCGGCCGGGCGAAGTGGGTGCGGCCGCAGGCGAGCCCCTGCCGCTGACCCTCGATGGCCAGAGCGCCTGGCTCAGCGGGCGCACCGGCAACGGCGTGTTCGTCACCAGCCCGGCCGTCAGCAACGGCACGGCATGGATCAACCCCGGGCAGGTCTACGACCCCACGTTGCTGACGGGCTCTTCGTACAGCGTGGTCTTCGAAGTGGCCGCGGGCGTCACCACCTATTCGATTCTTCAAGACGGCGCGCCCACCGCCGTGGCCGGCGAGCCTTACGTCGCGGGGCGGGCGATCCAGGTGGATGGGCTTTCCGTCACCATCACCGGGCAACCCGCTGACGCCGACCAGTTCGATCTGGCGCCGTCCACCGCCGACCTCAATGTGTTCGACATGCTCGAGCAAGCCGCGGCGGCGCTCGGTACGCCGTCGCGAAGCCAGTCTCAGATCGCGCAGGCCAATTCATCGTTCCTGGCCGCCGTCGACATGGCCATGGGCCAGCTTCAAGCGGCCCGCAGCCAGGCTGGCGAGACACTGGTGCGCATCGACAGCGCCACCGGCCGGCTGGACGATTCCCGCCTCGCAGCGCAAACAGACCGTTCAAATGCGGAAAGTCTTGACATGGTTCGCGCGATCTCCGACTTCGAGAACAAGCAAACAGGCTACGATGCGGCGCTCAAGAGCTATTCGATGGTCCAGAGGATGTCGCTCTTCAACTACCTCACCTGATCGAGTTGCCCCCTACCGGAGCTTGCGCGCGTGACAGACCACCAGATCCTCGGCCAAGTGGCCTTGGGCTACTCTCCCTTCATCGCCAGCAATCGTTCCGTCACGGCCACGCGCCTGACGGTGTTCCCGCTGCGGCCCGAGGCGACACCCGATGTTGCCCAACTGCTCCATGCCGTGGGCGCCGTGTGGCCGGCGGAAGGCGGCAAGGTGTCGCTCAACGTGCTGAGCGAAAGCCTGCTGCAGGACTTGCTGCGCGCCGAACCCTCCAACAACCTGATGGTGGAAGTGCCGGCCTTCATGGCGGCCGATTCCACCAACATCATTCCGCTGCAGAACCTGCACGCCGCGGGCACCGAGCTGCTCATCAAGGGCCGCCCGGTGAACGAGTTGCCACGCGAGGTGCTGCACTGCTTCAAGTACTCGATCATCGATCTCGCCGAAGACCGCCGCGTCGGTGAGGAGCGTGCCAATGCGCCGCTGGGCGTGGTGCGCAATATTCCACATGTGCAGGCCGGTGTCCGCACAGTGGCCGAACTGGATCGCTGCTTCAGCCGCGGCGCCGCGGCCGTGCTCGGATGGCCGATCGACGACGCCATCGGCGTCGTGCAGCAAGCCGGCCCCAAGGGCGGGCAGCAGGCTGACCTGCAGGCCATCATCGAACTCATTCAGCGCGTGGATCGGCACGAGCCGATCGACAAGCTCGAAGCCACTCTCAAGCGCGACCCCTCGCTGGCCTACAAGCTCATGCGCTACATCAACTCGCCGGCGTTTGGCCTGCGGGTCGAGATCAGTTCGTTCCGCCACGCGATCATGATGCTCGGCTACCAGCGCCTCAAGCGCTGGCTGTCGCTGCTGCTGGCCACCGCGGCCAAGGACGTGAACATGAAGCCCGTCATGTTTGCCGCCGTGCGCCGCGGCCTGCTGATGGAAGAGCTGGTGCGCTCCTCGGGTGACGAGGAGATGCGCAATGAGATGTTCATCTGCGGCGTTTTTTCTCTGCTCGACCGCATGTTCAAGCAGCCGTTCTCCGAGCTGCTGAAGACCATTCCGGTGCCGGAGCGGGTGTACCAGGCGCTGGTCGAGGGCAGCGGCCCGTATCAGCCTTACTTCGAGCTGGTGCAGGCCGTGGAGAACGAGTCGCTCTACGATTTCCGCGCGGCGGCCGAAACGCTGATCCTCAGCGTCAGCGAAATCAACCGCGCGGTTCTGAGCGCGTTGATGCTGGCGTCCCAGGTCGACTGATCCACCGGCGCCCGCACGCCTGCCCGTCACTCCATCACCCCGCGGCCAAGCTGTTTGCTCGCGTTTGCCCTGATGCAGCAGCGCCAACCGGCGTCCTTGCGTACACTGGGCCCGGCCCCGCCATGGGGTTTTTCCAGCGTGTGTTCATGTTCGATCCCAAGGCCCAGCGTCTGTTTTTCGATCTGCTATCCGATGCGGTGCTGGTGCTGGATCGAGGAGCGCGGATCTATTTCGCCAACACGACAGCGCTGCGCCTGCTGTACGTGGAGGCGGGCAGCAGCACGCTGGCCGACCTGAAGCCGCTGCTGGGCCAGACGCTGGTGGAAGGCGTCACCCAGATCCTGGCGCGCGGCATGCTCCGCCTGGAAAAGCTGCATCCCACGCCGCTGCCCGAAGAAATCGCGCTGCCCGACGGGCGCCGCTACAGCGTCGCGCTCTCGCCGATCGAAAGCGACCGCTGGGCGTTGCGCCTGGCGGCCCTGGCGCAGGGGATGAACCTGCCGGTCGGCCCCAAGCCGCGGCCTGCGCCCGGCGACCCGGCGTCGATGTCCGTCGCCTTGGTGGGGCTGGTCTGGGGCTCGCCGTTCCCGACCTTCCTGATGAATGAGCAATTCCGCATCGTCGAGGTCAACCAGGCCTATGCCGACTTCACGGGGCGCGATCCGTCGCAGTTGATCGGGCACGACCCGATCGATTTCCAGCCGGAGAACGACCGTCGCCAGAGCCTGGCCTACCGGCGGCGCCAGGACCAGGCGACCCCAGGCTCACCCCCCGAACAGATGGCCGAGCGCCGCTTGGTCCATGCCGATGGCCGCGAGCGCTGGTTCCGCACGACCTGGCGGGCCTGGACCGATCCGCAGGGCCACCGGTGCTTCCTTTCCATTCTTCAAGACAGCACGGCCGAGCACACCGCGCGCGAGCGCGCGGACCATTCGGCACGCGAGCTGGACGACTGGTTCGACCTCAGCCCCGTCGGCATGGTGCTGTTCGACCACCACGGGCTGATGGTGCGCTCCAATCCCGCGTTCGAGGCCCTGGCCGGGCAAGCGCCGGTGCTGATCTCCGAGGCCGATCCCGGCGTGCAGCGCCTGCTGGGCTGGCACGACGGCAAGCCGATGCCCGAGCTGGAGCCGGGTGCACGGCCGGTGCAGTTGCGCGACTGGATCAGCCCGCCCGGCGGCGACCCGCGCCACCTGCGTTCCATCGTTCGCTGCTACCGCACGGCGGCCAAGCAACTGCGTTTCATGGCGGTGGTCGAAGACTGCAGCGCCGAGGACGAGCGCGATCTGGCCCAGGTGCAGATTGGCGCGCTGATGGAAACCGCGGGCGTGGGGCTGGCCACGTTCCAGGAGTCCTCGGGCTGGGTGCAGCGGGGCGGGAGCCTTGCCGGCGCGGCACAGGACATGCCGGCCTCGGCGGCGTCGTTGTCGATCCGGCGCGACCTGGTCGTGCGCGAGTCGCTTCCCGAATACGAGCGGCTCCAGGAGGCGCTGCGCAACACCGAACGGGTGGAAGTGCGCTACGCGATCCGCCACCCCGACCTCGGCCAGCGGTGGCTGCTCACCCGGGTGGAGCCGGCGACGCTGGCCTCCGGCAAGCGCACCACGTCGGTGGTCACCCTCGACGTGACCGAGCAGCATCGCGCCCAGCACCGCAGCGACATGCTGCTGCGCGAGCTGACCACGATCCTGGAAAGCACCACGGCGGGCATCGCCTACTTCCGTGGCAGCGTGCTGGCGCGCTGCAACAGCCGCTTTGAGTCCCTCCTCGGATTCTCGGCCGGCAAGGTGGCCGGCAGCGCGATGTACGAGCTGTTTGCGCGCCAACCGCACGTGAACATGCTGGTGACCGACATCGACGCGGCGCTCGACAGCGGCGCCGTCTATGAAACCGAGATCGCGATCGACCTGCCGCACCAGCCGCGCCGCTGGTGTTCGCTCACCGTGCGCCGCGCCGGACCAGGGGGCGACGCATCGGAGAGCATTGCCGTGTTGTCCGACATCACCCGGCTCAAGGCCCAGCAGATGGAACTGGAAGCTCTGGTGCGCGATCGCGAGCTGATGTTCAGCCTGTCGGAAGTGGGCATCGCGTTCATCCGCAAGGACTGCATCCAGCGCGCCAACCAGGCCATGTGCCAGTTGACGGGCTACGACCCGAGCGACTGGGGCGAGTTGCCCGTGAACACGCTGTTCCCCGACCCGGACGATTTCCCACGCATGCGCACGGCCATGGAGTCCGACCTGCGCCGCCATGGCAGCTGGACCGGCGAACGCCAGATCAAGCGGCGCGACGGCAGCCTGCTCTGGGTGCAGATCAGCATGCGCCCGGTGCTGGAAGACGATCCTCAAAGCGGGCTGATCGCGTCGTATGTCAACGTCGACGACCGCCACCGCGCGCAGGAGACCGTGGCGTTGCAGGCCGAGCGCACGCGGGCGATCCTCGATTCCGTGCTGGTGGGCATCGTGACGGTCGGCCCCAAGGGCATCGAGTGGATGAACCGCTCGGCGCGCCGCATGTTCGGCGGCGACCTGACCGAGTTCATCGACCGGCCGATGAGCATTGCCGCCACCGAAGGCGACGGCCACCCCTTCCGGCAGACGCATTACCTCCAAGAGCTGGTCGAAGGCGAGGCCGAGACCTTCGAATGCAAGGTCAAGGCACTTGACGGGCGCGAGTTCTGGGTGGTCGGCAACGCCGTGGCCACCGGGCGCGAGTTGCCCGGGCGGCAGCTGACCTATGCCTTGCTCGACATCGAGCAGCGCCGGCAGGCCGAAGCCCTGATGGCGCAGGTGAAGGCATCGTTGCAGCGCGTGATCGAGGCGGCTCCGCTGGCGATCACGCTGTTCGACGCCGAGAGCCTGCGCATCCTGCAGGTCAACCAGCTGGCGGCCCGCAGCGCCGGACGCACCCCCGAAGACATGGTCGGGCGCACGCCGGAGGCCACCTACCCGCCCGAGCAGGCCGCCCAGCGGCGGGCCGACATGTTGCACGCGCTGGCCGCGCGCGATGTCACCCAGCGCGATTACCGCGTCGAATCGGGAGGCGAGATCTGCCAGTGGGATGCGCGGTACCTGCCGCTGGCCAGCGAAGGCGCGCCGCCCGACCAGCTGCTGCTGGTGGCCACCGACGTCACCGAGCAGCGCGCCGCGCAGGAAGCGCGCCTGGAGGCGGCCATCGCCCAGCGCGACATGCTCGTCAAGGAAGTGCACCACCGCATCAAGAACAACCTGCAGGGCGTGGCGGGGCTGCTGGCGCAGATCAGCCTGCGCAAGCCCGACATGGCGCCCGCCTTGAACGAGGCGGTGTCGCAGGTGCAGGCGATCGCGCAGGTGTACGGGCTTCAGGTCGGCGTGGCCGGGCCGCTGCGGGTTCGCAGCGTGCTGGAGGCCATCACCGGCTCGGTGCAGCGCACCTTCGGCATGCCGATCGAGATGTCGGTCGAAGGCGCGCACTCGCACATCTGGGCGCTGCCGGAGGCCGAATCCATCCCGATCGCGCTGACGGTCAATGAGCTGCTGTCCAACGCGATCAAGCACAGCCAGGCGGGTTCTGGCCGCCAGTCGGTGGGTTGCCGCCTGGTGTGCCACGACGACGCAGTGCACATCGTGATCGCCAATGCCGGCGAGTTGCCGGCCGGGTTCAACCTCGCCCGTTTCCCGGGCGGGGTGTCGGGCCTCGGCTTGGTGCGTGCATTGCTGCCGCGGCGCAGCGCCAAGCTCACCATCGACCAGCAGGGCAGCGACGTGGTGGCCACGATTGCCCTGGTCTCGCCCGGCGTCATGCGCCTGGAACCCGCCTGAACGCGCCCATCCCGGGCGCGCCGCGCGGGGCCTTTCAAGCCCCCCTAGCCCGAATGCGGGCGGCTCCGGCAGAATACCGGCGGCTGCGTGTGCCGACCGCTGAAGGCAGAAGGTGACAACAAAAGGCAAGATTCTCGTGGTCGATGACGACCGGCTGGTTCTGGCAACGCTGACCCACGGTCTGGCGGTGGCGGGCTACGACATCATTGACGCCGACAACGGCGACGATGCCATCCTGCTCGCGCGCGAGCACCGCCCCGACCTCGCCTTGCTCGACATCCGAATGGAAGGCAAGAGCGGCTTCGACGTGGCCGCCTACCTGCGCCAGTACTGCCAGATCCCCTTCATGTTCCTCTCGGCATTTGCCGACGACGAGACGCTGGAGCAGGTCAAGGCGCTCGGTGCGCTGGCCTATCTGATCAAGCCGCTCGACATCCGGCAGATCGTGCCGGCTGTCGAGGCTGCGTTTGCACAGATCCAGCGGGCCCCGGCTGCTGCGCCCGTTGTGGCGGCATCGCCCGACTCGGCCGACGCCTTGGCGCAGCCCGTGCCGATGGCGGTGGGCGTGCTGATGCACCGCTACTCGCTGTCGCGTACTGCTGCGCTGGAGCGGCTCAACAAGCTGGCCTTGGCCGAAGGGCGGCCCGTGAGGGCGCAGGCCGAGCGCTTGCTCGAAGCGGTGGAGTTGCTCTCGCTGCCGGGCGGCGACTGAGGCGTTCGGGCAGGCGCGGCGCCTACTCGGGCAGCGTGAACCGGAACCGCGCTCCGCGGTCCACTTCGCCTTCGGCCCAGATGTCGCCCCCATGGCGGCGGATGATTCGCAGCGCCGAGGCGAGCCCAATGCCGGTCCCCTGGAACTCGCTTGCGCTGTGCAGGCGCTGGAACACGCCGAAGAGCCGTTCGGCGAACCGCATGTCGAATCCGGCGCCGTTGTCGCGCACCATCAGCGCCGATTGGCCCAGGTGTTCGCACCGCTCGAAGGTGATGCGCGCGTCGCTGCGCTTGGCGGTGTATTTCCACGCGTTGCCGAACAGGTTCTCCAGGGCCACACGCAACAGCGTCGGGTCGCCGCTGGCGCGCAGGCCGGGCTCGATCTCCACCGCCACCTCGCGCGCGGGAGATTCGCGCCGCAAGTCGTCCACGATGTAGTGCGCCAGCTGCGACAGGTCGATTGCCTGGCGCGACAGCGGACGCACGCTCAGCTGGGACAGCGTCAGCAGCGAGTCGATCATGTTGTTCATGCGTGCTGCGGCGCTGAGCACCCGTTCGAGGTGGTCGTTGCCAATGCGGTCGAACGAGCTGCCGTAGTCTTCCTTGATGATGCGCGTGAAGCCTTCGACCACCCGGATCGGCGCGCGCAGGTCGTGCGCGATCGTGTAGCTGAATGCCTCGTGGTCGGCGGCGGTCTGGGCTTCCTGCGGGGTGGGCTCGCGCGCCGCACCCGGGTCGCCCATCTCGCGTGCGGTGCCGATGTGGCCGGCGTAGCGCCCGCTGGCATCGAGCACGGCCGCACCGCGAAGCTGCATGGCCTGGCGTTCGCCGCTGGCGTCGTCCGACACCCAGGCCGTCAGGCCCGTGAACGGCGAGAGGCTTTCCAGTTGGGTGCGAAGCGAACCGTCGCCGACGTCGAAGCAGTTCCACAGCAGCAGAGGCTGCGTGATCGAAGGTACTGCGGCGCGGGTGCCTACCGGCGCGCGCAGGAGGATCAACCGGTGCTGGGCATCGGTGCGCCATTGCCAGACGTCCAAGGCGTTCGACAGCGCGTGCATTTGCGCCCGGTAGTCGTGCAATTCGACGGCGACCTGCACGTGGGCGCGCTGCACGCGCCAAGCCCAGAAGAGGGCGCCGCCCGCGGCCAGCAGGGCGAGCAGGGCCAACACCAGAAGCAGCACGAAAGTCATCGAATTCATTGTAGGGACAGTCGTGCGATTCACGGCCGGGCGATCTGCTGAAACTCAAGTCGTCCGCCGGGCGGCCGAAAAGAAAGAGGCGATCACCCTCGGGTGGTTCGGAGAGTGCGAACCGTGCACTTCCTCACACTCGGTCCCCATGCTTCGCCAGCCTGTCGCCTCATCACGCCATCTTGCCTACATCGCTGCCGCGGCCGCCTGCCTGGCCGTGGGCGTCGCGGCCAGCGTGGTTGCATGGTGGGTGGTGGTGCCCACGGGCGCGTTGATGCTCGCGTATTGGGTGCTGCACCGCTCGCATGGCGAGGTGCGCGCCGCGCCGGCGTCGGTATCCCCCGGGACCCATGGGCCCGGGCCGGACCTGTCTACAGCCTGCCTGGATCTGCTGATTCAAGCGACCCGCTGCATCGGGCATGCAAACTCCTTGCACGATGCGATGCAGGGTGTCGCGCACATTGGCTTGCAGGGGCTGGGCGCGGCCGATGCCGCCATGTGCCGCGTGGTGTCCACGGCGGACGATGGCATCGAACTCGAATCGATGGACTCGCCGGGCGGCCTGCCGGCGGTTCGGCATGAGGTCTGCGGCGGTGGCGCCTGGCAGGCCGCCTGGCGGCAGCAGGTGGTCGTGCTGCTGGCCCCGGGGGCGGCAGGACGATGCGTGGTGACGCTGCCGGTGTCCCGCTCGGGGGCCTGCGTCGCGGTGATCGAATGGCATGGGGTGGCTTGCCGCTCGAGCGATGTCTCGTTGCACGAGACGATGGAATGCCTGCGTCTCCAGCTCAACCTGTTGGCCGAGCGGGATCGGGTGCGGGAGGCATCGGCCGCCGAACCGCTGACCCCGCAACTGCTTCGCTCGCTGGTGGAAGGCATGCCGGTCAGCATGGCGCTGATCCGGACGACGGACCGGCGCATCGTGGGCATCAACGCGCATGCCGAGCGCGAGTTTGGCACGTTGCGCAAAGACCTGGTGGGGCGCGATCTGGCGGCGGTGTTCGGGCCGCGAACGGGTGGCCGCATCGAGCGCTCGCTCGCCTTGGCGATCGAGAGCGGGGGCGTCATCGAGCGCGACATCCCTTTCAGCGGCATCCATGGCCGCCGCGTGGCTCGGCTGCGTTGCCTCGCTCTGCCGTCCGGTGAGAGCGGCCCCGGCATGCTCGTTGTGCTGGCGCGCGACGTCACGCCAGAGTGCGAGGGTGAACGTGAGCTGGCGCAGGCGCATGAGCGCTTCAAGGAGTTTGCCGAGACGGTGGACCACAAGCTCTTCGTGACCAACCCGGAGCGCACGCATTTCCAGTTCCAGGCCACCACGCGCTACGACGGGCAGCGCATGACGCGTGTCAACTTCAGGGTGGATCCGGCGGTGCTGTTCAGCCACGTCGTCCCGGACGATGTGGCATTGCTGATGCAGCGTGCGCGCAATGAACGCCGGCTCGAGCCCACCGATGTGCTCTACCGCGTTCAGCACCCGCGGCTGGGGTTGCGCTGGATGCGCGCTCGCACGCGTTCCAGGCGCCTGCCCGGCGGCGAGGTGCGCGTCTACGGCATGGCCTCCGACGTGACCGAAGAGCACGAGCGCGAACTCGAACTGCAATGCGCGCGCGACGCGGCGGAGAAGGCGAGCCAGGCCAAGAGCCAGTTCATGGCCAACATGAGCCACGAGATCCGCACGCCGATGAACGGCATCCTCGGGATGACGGAGCTGCTCCTGGGGACGCCGCTGACCGACAAGCAGCGCCGGTTTGTGCTGGCGGTCTACCGCTCGGGTGAATCGCTGCTGGAGATCATCAACGACATCCTCGATTTCTCGAAGATCGAGGCGGGGCGGCTTGAGTTGTCGCTGATGGACTTCGTGCTGCGCGGGGTGGTGGAGGACACGCTCGAACTGCTGGCGCCGCGCGCCCATGAGAAAGGGATCGAGCTGAGCTTTCGCGAAGAGGCTGGTTTGCCGGTTGTCGTGCATGGCGACCCGCTTCGCCTGCGCCAGGTCCTGACGAATCTGGTGGCCAATGCGATCAAGTTCACGGAGCAGGGCGAAGTGACCGTCAGCCTGCGTGCCGGACCGCAGATCGGGACGTTCGAGTTCAGCGTGCGTGATTCCGGCATCGGCATCGAGGCGGAGGCATTGCCCCGCCTGTTCAGTGCGTTCACGCAGGGCAGCGTCGGCATGTCGCGGCGTTACGGCGGTACCGGCCTCGGTCTCGCGATCTCCAGGCAACTGGTGGAACTCATGGGTGGCGCGATCGACGTGCGCAGTCAAGAAGGCGTGGGATCGGAGTTTTCATTCGTGCTGCGCTTCGGCGCGGTGGAGTCGGACAGCGGCGCGCTGGGGCTGGATCTGCTGGACATGCCTCGCCTGCGCATTCTGGTGGTGGAGGACAACGAGACCAACCGCGTGGTCCTCGACAACATGCTGCGCGACTGGGGCCAGGACGTGGTGCTGGCCGAGGATGGCCGCCAGGCGCTGGACATCCTCCAGGGCCGCACCGCGATCGATCCGCGCTTCGACTTGGCCCTGATCGACATGCACATGCCCCGCATGGACGGCCTGGGGCTGGCCACGGTGCTTCAGGCGTCGGCCATCCAGCCGGCCATGAAGAAAATCATGCTGTCTTCCGTTTCATCGCCGGATGACGTGCGTTCGGCCCATCAGGCCGGGTTCGATCGATTTGTGCCCAAACCTGTCCGCAAGGCCGAACTGCGGCAGGCAATATTGGGTATTTCGGCCACGATTTCGGAGTCTGAGCGGTTGACGCCGCGTTTGAACGCCCACATCCTTGTCGTCGAAGACAATGTGGTCAACCAGGAGGTCATCGGGCAGATGCTGCGGACCTTGGGTTGCCGGGTGCAGGTCAGTTCCGGCGCGCTGGCGGGGCTGCGCGCCATGTGCGAGAAGCGGTTCGACCTGGTGCTGATGGACATCCAGATGCCCGGCATGGATGGCGTGGAGGCGCTCAATTGGTTCCGCCGCGGAACGGCGGGGCGATTCAACTTTCTGACATCAGCGGATACTCCGGTCATCGCGGTCACGGCGAACGCCCTAGGCGGAGACGAAGACCGCTTTCTGGGCCTGGGATTCGATGACTATCTGTCCAAACCGTTTCGCCAGAGTCAACTGCTTGCCATGCTGACCAAACATCTCCGACCCGCCGCACCCGATGAAACCCAAGGCGCTGGCGCGCCGCCTGCCGACCGTGCACCCACCGTGCCCGCGGCGTTGCCCGAGGCGGGCGACTCGGTGCTGGATGGGCAAGCGCTTGAACGCCTGCGTGAACTCGATCCCCAGGGGCAGAATCGGTTGATGGAGCGCGTGGTCAAGGCCTTTGAAAGCTCCGTGGCGAGGCTGATGCCCCAATTGCGCGAGGCCTTGGCAGCGAACGAACTCGGGGGTATTCGGCATGTGGCCCACACCCTAAAATCGTCGTCCGCCAGCATCGGAGCGATGAAGTTGTCCAGATTGTGCTCGGAAGTCGAAACCAGGGCCCGCCATGAACAAGAAGAAGGGCTGGCCGAGCGTGTCGATCTGCTGCTGGCCGAAGTCGAGATCGTTCGCGTGGCGCTCAAACGGTTGTTGGGCGCCTGACCATGATGTCCCGCGACCTCGCTGACGACGATCTGCTGGTTCAGCCCAAGGTGCTTCTCGTCGACGATGACGAGGTCAACCTCCTGCTGACCGCGATCGCACTGCGCGAGCGCGGCTTTGCCATCACCGAAGCGACCAGCGGCGAGCGCGCCATCCAGTTGCTGGCCGACTGGCTGCCCGATGTCGTGGTGCTGGACGCGCTGATGCCCGGCCTCGACGGGTTCCAGACCTGCCACGAGCTGCGCAACTTGCCGGGCTTCGAGTCGTTGCCCGTGCTCATGCTCACCGGGCTGGACGACGACGCGTCCATCACCCGCGCCTATGAAGCCGGCGCCACCGACTTCTTCGTCAAATCCACCCAGTGGAGCCTGCTTGCGGGACGCCTGCGCTACCTGTTGCGCTCTTCACGCACCCGGCTCGAACTGGAACGCAGCAAATCCAAGCTGGCGCGCGCCCAGGATCTCGCCCGCATGGGCAGTTTCGATTGGCGCGTGGGCGGCGGCAGCCCGGTGATCTCGGTCGAAGGCATGCGCGTGTTCGGCCTGGGTATCGACGACGACGCCGCCATGCGCAGCCTGCTGCGCATGGTGCCCGGCGACGAGCGCGAAGGTTTCCTGCTCGTGCTGCACGATGTATTCCGGCATGGCTCGGTGCTCGCCACGGACATCCCGATCGTGCTGCCCGATGGGCGCCAGCAGCGCATCATCCACGTGGAAGCCGAACCCGAGTTCAACGAGCACGGCAACCTCATCGGCTACACCGGCATCGTCCAGGACGTGACCGACCGCCGCATGGCGGAAGACAAGATCCGCCACCTGGCCAACTTCGACGCGCTCACCGGCTTGCCGAATCGCCGCCAGCTCATCTGGCGCGCCGAGCGTGCGCTGGAGCACGCGCGCCGGCTCAGTCATCCCGCTGCGCTGCTGCTGATCGATCTCGACCGGTTCAAGGTCATCAACGACACGCTGGGCCACGGGGCCGGCGACGAACTGCTGATGGAGGTGTCTCGCCGCCTGCGCTCGTGCGTCCGCCACTCCGACCAGGTCATGGATGCCTCGATCGAGTCCATGGGCTCGCGTTCGCACCGTACGCTGGAGGCGGTGGGGCGCCTGGGCGGCGACGAATTCGTGGCCCTGCTGCCCGAGGTGTCCGACGACGCGGATGCCGAGCGCGTGGCCGACCGCATCCTGGATGTGATGCGCGACCCGATCTTCGTCGGAGGCCAGGAGTGCTTCGTCACCGCCAGCGTGGGCATTGCGATGTTTCCGCGCGACGGCGGCACGGTGGCCGACCTCATGCGCAACTCCGACGTGGCGATGTACTCCGCCAAGGCGCAGGGCCGCAACGCCGCCTTGCTCTACCGCCCGGCGCTGGCCGGCAAGGGCCGTGAAAAGCTGGAACTCGAAAGCGCGCTGCACAAGGCCATCGAGCGCGACGAACTGGTGCTGCATTACCAGCCCAAGGTCGACGTTCGCGGCGCGCGCATGGTGGGCGTTGAGGCGCTCATGCGCTGGCAGCGCGGCAGCGTGCTGGTGCCCCCCGGAGACTTCATTCCGCTGGCCGAGGAAACCGGGCTCATCATTCCGCTGAGCGACTGGGCGATCCGCGAGGCCGCGCGCCAGGCCAGGCTGTGGCAAGACAGCTTCGGGTTCACCGATTCCATCGCCGTCAACCTGCCGAACCGGCTGTTCGA
Organism: uncultured Rhizobacter sp.; assembly: GCA_964493285.1. Taxonomy (GTDB): domain Bacteria; phylum Pseudomonadota; class Gammaproteobacteria; order Burkholderiales; family Burkholderiaceae_C; genus Rhizobacter. Next base: position 17,107 of record CAZBOF010000023.1, read on the forward strand.
ACGCACCGACCTGGTCGAGAACATCCACCAGGCCGTCACGTTGTACGGCGTTCCGCACCACGCCATCGAACTCGAGATCACGGAAACCGGTCTGATGAAAGACCTGCAGAACGTCATCCCGTCGCTGCACCGGCTGAACGAGATCGGTGTCGAGATCTCGATCGACGATTTCGGAACCGGCTACTCCTCGCTGGCCTACCTCACCACGCTGCCGATCAGCGAGTTGAAGATCGACCGCTCGTTCGTCCGCGATCTGGGCATGACGCCGCAAAGCTCCGCCGTTGTCACGGCCATCATTGCGCTGGCGCGCTCGCTCGGTTTGCGGGTGATCGCCGAAGGCGTGGAGAGCATGCGCCAGATGGAAGTTTTGCACCGCCTCGGCTGCGTGGTGATGCAAGGTTTCCTGTTCAGCAAGGCCCAGCCGCCCGACGTGCTCGAGCAGTGGCTGGAGCAAACCGTGCTGCCCCGCAAAGCCCCTTGGATCGTGGATGCCGAAGAGGTGGACGCTGCCGAAGCGCTGCGCGGCACCGTCGGCCCGCGCTCGCGTTTCACGCCTTCGGGCTGACATCTCATTCACAAGGCCTGGACCATGGACCCGAACCGTCCTGCCGCCCCCCGCTCTCCCGCTGAAGCCCCGCCCGCCCATCTGGCCAAGGCAGCGCTGCGCCGGCTCGTGCTCGACAAGCTCGAACCGACGCCGGAGAACTACGCGCGCGCCTATCAGCAAGAAGCGGGAACGCTGGCCGCGCCTGGCGGCGCTGTCGCTGCGCTCAGCAGGGAGGAGTCGGCGACGCAGGCCGTTGCACTGGCCGCACTGATCGAGCGCATCGTGCGCGGCGTTCAGCGGGGTGGGCGGCAATGGACCACCGCCCGCAAGAAAGACAGCCTGCAGCGCGTGCTGTCGAGTTCGCGCAGCGACATCCACCGCCTGCATCAGCGTCTGGGCCAGTTGCTTGCCGGCTGGGAGAGCGACACCATCGACGGGGCAGTCGATCCGGAGGCGATGCAGGCCGAGGTCGAGCAGCCTTGGGCCGATCCCACGCAACCGGCGTCGCTGAACGGCGAGGAGCCGCTGTCGAGCGGGCAGGACGCCGTGCTGTGGGCACGCATGTTTTCCAGCCTGGAGACCGTGGTCCAGCATGCCTTGCCTGCGCCGCCCGAACCTGGCGCGGAGCTGTCCATCGAGCTGGCCGCGCTCGCGCGGCGCGTGCGAGAAACCGGCCCGACCAGCGAGCAGACGGTTGAACTCGACGGCCTGTGCAAACGCGCCGACCGCGCGCTGTCGCACCGGCTCCACCTGGTGGGCCAGCTCGGCGGTTTGTGCCAGGAATTGACGGCCAGCCTGGTCGACCTCACCGAAGACGAAAGCTGGGCCCGCGGCCAGTGCGAAGTCATGCAGCAGGAGATCGGGCAGGGCCTCACCGCGCGCGGTGCGCGTTCGCTGAGCGAGATGCTCCAGCACACGCGCGAACGCCAGAAGCAGATTCGCGTCGAGCGCGCCAAGGCGCGCGATGCCCTCAAGGGGCTCATCAATCGCATGCTCAATGAGCTGTCTCAGCTGGGCTCGGAAACCGGCCGTTTCCACGAGAACCTCGACCGCTATGTCGGCGTGATCGAGAAGGCCGATTCGGTCGAGAGCCTGGCCGGCGTGGTGCGCGAGATGGTGGAGGAAAGCCGCACGGTGCAGTCACTGGTCAAGGTGGCGCAAGGCAAGCTTCAGTATGAGCATGAACGCGCCACTGATCTCTCCGAGCGCGTGATCGTCCTCGAAACCGAACTGCGGCGCCTGTCCGAAGAGGTGTCGACCGACCAGCTGACCAAGATCGCCAACCGCCGGGGGCTGATGCAGGCATTCGATGCCGAGCGTTCTCGGCTGGAGCGCGACGGCACCATGCTGGCGGTGGGGCTGCTCGACATCGACAACTTCAAGAAACTCAACGACGAACTCGGCCACGGCGCGGGCGACGAAGCACTGCGCTCGCTCGCCGACGTGGTCAGCAAGACGCTGCGCCCCACCGACATGGTGGCGCGCTATGGCGGCGAGGAGTTCGTGGTACTGCTGCCCAACACGCCGGTCGCGGAGGGCGAGCAGATCCTCACCCGTTTGCAGCGGTCGCTCAGCAGCGGGTTGTTCATGCACGAGAACCGGCAGGTGTTCGTCACCTTCTCGGCGGGGGTCACTTCGTACCGGCCAGGCGAGCGTCTGGAGGCAGCGCTGGAGCGCGCCGACGAAGCGCTGTACGAAGCCAAGCGCGCTGGCAAGAACCGGACCTGCATCAACTGACCGGCGCGAGTTCGGCCGGCTGCCGCGCGATGGCGCGGGGATGATCCGCGTGGGCGTGCCGACCCGGTGAGGGGCCGATCCGCTGGCGTGGACCGCGCTCTTCGCCAGCCCGCGGCCGCCGGAAAGCGGTGTTCCCAAACGGTGCAAGAAGAGTTGCTTCGTTGCCCAGGCTGCCGCGCACGCGCGGCACCGTGAGAGTGGCTTGCGCCGCCATGGCTGGGCGGGTGGCGAGCAACCCGCCCTTGCCGGGTGAAGCGGCCCCGTTCCTCCCTCGGCCGTCGGCCGCCCTCGCTGGACCAGGCCTTCGGCGCCGGCGTACACGCGATGTGCACCCGCCATGCGCCTGTGCGATCGGAACGCCTGCTCAGCGGACCTGGCCGCGCCCCGGCGATCGCGCCCGCCCGCCGAACGACAGATCCGGTGTGCGATGGCGCCGGATTTCCCCCGGTGTTCTTCACGCTAGGGTTTATTCTAATGATCAATAGAAAATTTGCCGACCACAATCACCCTGTTGCTTATTAGACCGACCGGTCGGATTTAGAAAGAACTTCATTGAATTCCCATGTCCAGTGTCATTGCCTATGAAGCGGGGGGCGTATCCGCCCCCACCGAGCCGCCGCTGCTCAGCCTGCAAAACGTACAGATCGTGTACGGCGGAGCCATTGAAGCCGTTCGCGACGTTTCGCTGTCCATTCCTGCGGGCAAGGTGGTTGCGCTGCTCGGCTCCAACGGTGCCGGGAAGTCCACGGTGCTGAAGGCGATGTCCGGTGTACTCGATGCCGAAGATGGGGAGATCGTCAAGGGGTCGATCATCTTTCGCGAGCGTGCGATCGAGCGGGAGCCCGCATCCGACATCGTGATGAGCGGCCTGATCCAAGTGCCCGAAGGGCGGCGCTTGTTCGCCACGCTGACCGTGGAGGAGAACCTCATGGTGGGCGCGCATCTGCGCAGCAGGGCATCGATCGCCAGAACCCGCGACTACGTCTACAGCCTGTTTCCGCGTCTGGTGGAACTGCGCCCGCGCACTGCCGGGTACCTGTCAGGCGGTGAACAGCAGATGGTGGCGATCGGCCGCGCGCTGATGGGCGAGCCCCGTCTACTGGCGCTGGACGAGCCCTCGCTGGGGCTGGCGCCGCTGATCGTCGAAGAGATCTTCTCGGCCATCCAGAAGCTGCGCGCGAGCAATCGCCTGACGATCCTACTGGTGGAGCAGAACGCGAGCCTGGCCCTGGGCATTGCCGACTACGCCTACATCATGGAGAACGGCCGTGTGGTGCTGGACGGGCCATCGGACGTGCTTCAGCGCAATCCCGATGTCCGCGACTTCTATCTGGGCATTGGCAGTTCGGGTGACAAGACCAGCTTGCGCGACGTGAAGCACTACAAGCGCCGCAAGAGGTGGTTGTCATGAGCGCGCTTCTTGATGTTCGGAACGTGTCGAAGTCGTTCCGCAAGCTGGCCGCGATCAGCGATGTCAGCCTCGAGGTCCATCCGGGAGAGATTTGCAGCGTGATCGGTCCCAACGGCGCGGGCAAGACGACGCTGTTCAATCTCATCAGCGGCGTGCTGGCGCCCACCGCCGGGCAGATCGTGCTCGACGGGGCCGACGCATCGCAGTTGCGAGCATCTCAATTCGCCCGTGCCGGAATCGGCCGCACGTTCCAGAACCTGGCGCTGTTCCAGCATGGCACGGTGGTCGAGAACCTGCTGGTGGGGCGGCACATCCACCTTCGCAGCACCTTTCTCGAGTCCATGCTGTATTTCGGGCGCCCCCGAAGCGAAGAGATCAAGGCGCGCAAGCGGGTCGAGGAAATCATCGAATTCCTGGAGATCGAAAGCCTGCGCGACAAGACGGTTTCCACCTTGTCGTATGGGCAGCAAAAGCGTGTCGAACTGGGGCGGGCGCTGGCCACCGAGCCCAAGCTTTTGTTGCTCGATGAAATCGTGGCTGGCATGAACCGCGAAGAGAAGGAAGACATTGCGCGCTTCATTCTCGACATTCGCGATGAATTCAATATTTCAATTCTTATGATCGAGCATGACATGCGTGTCGTGATGGACTTGTCGGATCGGATCTACGTTCTGGATTTCGGCCATCTGATCGCGAAGGGCACGCCCGAGGAGGTTTCAAAGAACCCCGCGGTGTTGAAGGCCTACCTCGGCGCGGCGGGAGGCAAAGCGTGATCGATGCGCAACTCCTGGCGCGTGGCGAATGCACGTTGCCCAAGCTTCTGCGCCACTGGGCCCAGACAAAGGGCGATGTCGTTGCCTTGCGAGAAAAAAAGCTCGGCATCTGGCAGCCGGTCAGCTGGCGCGAGTACTACCAGAAGGCCTGCTGGGTGGCTCTGGGATTGAAGCGCCTGGGCATCCAGCGCGGCGACCGGATCGTCATTGCAAGCGAGGACTCTCCCGAGTGGTTCTACAGCGATGTCGGCGCCCAGATCCTCGGTGCGCAGGTCGTCGGCATCTACCCGACCAACCCTTGGCCCGAACTCCAGTACATCACGCGGCATTGCGGTGCCAAAGTCGCGATCTGCGGCGACCAGGAGCAGACCGACAAGGTGCTCGACGCGATGGCCAAGGACGGCGGGCTGCCCGATCTGCAGCATGTGTACTGCGTTGACATGAAAGGCTTGCGCCACTACGCGCCCGGGCAACCGTCGGCCTTTCAGGAGCTTGTCCGCATGGGGCAGGAAGAGGCCGCCCACGCCAGCAGCTTTCGCCAACTCGAGCAGCAGATCGAGGACGGTTCTCCCGATGAGATCAATGTGCTGGTCTACACCTCCGGCACCACCGGGCCGCCCAAGGGCGCGCAGCTCTGTCACCGCAACTTCATCTACTCCGCTTTCGGGTACGCCAAGGTCACCGGGATGCTGGAGCGGCGATTCGAGTCGGTGTGCTACCTGCCGCTGTGCCATGCGGCCGAGCGGTGCTACGGCATGGTGATGCACCTGCTGCTGGGCGGGCGCGCCAACTTTGCCGAATCGATCGATACGGTGTCCACGAACATCCGCGAGATTGCCCCGACCTACTTCCTCGGCGTGCCGCGGATCTGGGAGAAGCTGCAAGAAGGATTCGCCGTGAAGATCCGGGAGTCCAAATGGCTCCAGCGAAAGGTCTACGCGTGGGGCATGCGCCGCGGCAGGGCGTTGTCGGAGCAGCGGGCAGGCAACCGGGGACGCCACACCCTCCTCGGGTCGCTGGAGTTCTTCGCCCTGTACTGGGTGCTGTTCCGGAACATGCATCGGCACATGGGCCTGGACCGCTCGCATACGCGGCTGTGCGGCGGCGCCGCTGTGTCTCCCGAAACCTTGCGGTTCTTCGACATCATCGGCATGCCGGTGGGGCAGGGCTATGGCATGACCGAGACCGCCGGGCTGGCGACTGCGCAAGGGCGCGACCGGCCGTGGACGATCGGAAGCGCCGGCCACGCGCTGGATGGCACCGAATGGAAGCTTGCCGACGACGGCGAGATCCTGGTTCGTTCACCAGGTGTGTTCCGCGGGTACTTCAACGATCCCAAGGGCACGGCCGCCGTTCTGCAGGCAGACGGCTGGCTGGCGACCGGTGACATCGGCGAGCGGTGCAATGGCGACGAGGTCGCGATTGTCGATCGCAAGAAGGCCATCATCATCACCAGCGGCGGCAAGAACATCGCGCCGTCGGAGATCGAGAACTCCTTGAAAGACAGCATCTATATCCGCGAGGCCATCGTTGTCGGCGAAGGCAAGAAGTTCCTCGGCGCCTTGATCCAGATCGATTTCGACGCGGTGGGGCAATGGGCGAGCGATCGCGACATGGGCTACACCACCTACAAGTCGCTGACCCAGATCCCCGAGGTCCAGACGCTCATCGACGGCATTGTGATGGAGGTCAATGGCAAGTTCGCGCGGGTCGAGAACATCCGCAAGTTCGTGCTGCTGGAGAAGGAGCTGGACCATGACGATGGCGAACTCACCGCCACGCAGAAGGTCCGGCGCGGCTTGATCAACCAGAAGTTTGCCAAAGAGCTGAAGATGATCTACGGGGAGTCCGCCTGATGCAGTACCTCATCGAGCTGGTTGTGTCGGGCTTGGCGATCGGTGCCATCTACGGCTTGATCGCGATGGCGTTCGCGGTGATCTACAAGGCCACGGGCCTCGTGAACTTCGCCCAGGGCGAAGTGGGAATGCTGGTGGCATACATCGCGTGGTGGGTGAGCGTGACCTTTGGCACCCATGTGTTCACGACCGTGATCGTCGCGCTGGTGGCCGGTGTGGTGCTGGGCCTGGTTCTCGAGCGGCTGGTCATGCGGCCGATGCTCGGCGAGCCGGTCTTCGCCGGCGTGCTGGTCACGGTCGGGTTGGCGGTCATCCTGCGATCGGTGGTCCTGATGATCTGGGGCGCTTCTCCGCACAAGCTCGATGCGGGCGCGGCAGATGCCGTCGTGCGGGTGGCCGACATCGGCATTCGCCTGAGCCAGCTCGGCGTGATCGTTGCATTGCTGATCGCGATCGCGGGCTTCTGGATTTTCTTCAAGCACAGCCGCTTCGGCGTGGCGATGCGGGCCGTGGCGGCCGACGAGCGGACGGCTCGCCTCATGGGGGTCTCGACCGCGAAGGTGCAGGCCGTGGCCTGGGCTGCCTCATCGGCCCTGGCGGGTTTGGCCGGCGTGCTCTTCGCGGTGATCTACAGCCTGTCTCCGACGATCTTCGCGCTGGGCTTGAAGGCCTTTCCCGCCACGGTGCTCGGCGGCCTCGACTCCGTGCTGGGCTCCGCATTCAGCGGTTTGATCATCGGCGTGTTCGAGAACCTGATCGGGGGCTACGTGTCGTCCAGCGCCAAGGACGTGGCGGGTTTTCTCCTGATCCTTGTCGTGCTGATGGTCCGTCCGTTCGGCCTGTTTGGTGAAAAAGAAATCGAAAGAGTGTGATGCGCAGCGGCTACTTCAAGGAATCATTCTCCGAACTGACGGCCCTGACGGATTCCAACGTCGTCAGGTTCTGGGTCCTCGTGCTTCTTGTTGCACTGGTATTCGCGCCGACGGTGTTCGGCGTCTACGGCTTGTCTCACCTGACCGTGATCCTGATCACCTTGGTGGGTGTCATGGGGCTGACGATCCTCACGGGGTTCACCGGATTGATCTCGCTCGGGCACGTCGGGTTCTTGATGCTGGGGGCGTACACCTACGCGATCGGCGTCAGCCGATTCGGGCTCAATCCGCTGGCCGCGATCGGGCTGTCGTGCATCACGCCCGCGCTCGCGGGGCTGGTCGTCGGCATCCCGTCATTGCGTCTGAAGGGGTTGTACCTGGCCATCACCACGCTGGCGTTCACGTTCATCGTGAACTCTCTCATCCTGGCCGGTGGCGATTTCACCGGTGCCAGCCGCGGGATCATGGTCAACCGGCCGGAGATCCTCGGCATCAGCCTGCAGAGCGATCAGGCCTTGTACTGGTTCTGCCTGCTGGTCGCGGTGCTCTCGGTCCTGGCCTGCCTCAACATCCGCCGGACCAAACTGGGCCGTGCCCTGATGGCGATCCGCGACAACGACATCGCCGCGCAATCCATGGGCATCAACCTGTGGCGATACAAGCTCACGGCATTTGTCCTGAGTGCGCTGCTCACGGGGTTGGCAGGCGCGCTGATGGCGATCTACATCAGCTTCGTCACCGTCGAAGGCTTTCCGTTCCTGTTCAGCATTGAAGCGCTGGCGATCATCATCGTCGGCGGCATGGGTTCGGTGCTTGGCGCCGTGCTGGGAACGATCTTCATCGTTCTGCTCCCGGAAGCGACCTCGGCGCTCTTCAGCATCGTCGGCGGCCGATTCACGGAGATCGCCACCTCGGGCGCCAACGAGATCAAGAGCATCTTGTATGGGCTGGCGATCATCGTTTTCCTGCGCATGGACCCCCGCGGCATCAGGGGGCTGTGGCTGGACATCAAGCATTCATGGGTTCATTGGCCGCTGAGGTACTGATTCGTCGGTTCCCGTGCGAAACGTTGAGATGTGTTTACAGAAGGACGATTCACTATGTATAGCCGTTTAAAAAGTCTTCTCTCGGTTCAGGGGCGCCACCCTGCGGCGGCGCTGGCCGTTGCCGCTGGCCTGTGCTGCGCGATGCTGGCGCCGGCGATGGCACAGCAGCAAGGGGTGAGCGATACCGAGATCGTGATTGGCGACGTGAACCCGAGCACCGGTGGCGCAGCCATCGGCGGGTTGGCGCACATGATCGGGGTGCGTTTTGCCATTGCCGAAGTGAATGCCGCCGGGGGCATCCACGGGCGAAAGATCCGCTTGGTGGCCGAGGACGACGGCTACATCCCCACGCGCACCGTGCAGGCGGTTCGCAAGCTGATCAACGTCGACAAGGTGTTTGCCATCACCACGCTGTCGGGTACCAACCACGGGGTGGCCGCCTTGCCGCTGGTGGAGCAGTCTGGCGTGCTCGCGTTCAGCGTGATGAGCATTGCCAAGCAGTTGTACGAACCCGTCAAGAAGAACGTGTTCGTGATCGGACAAACCAGCGACGTGCTGCTCGCCGACATCATGACGCACATGGCGAGCAAGTACCCCGGCAAGAAATGGGGCCTCGTGTCGCAGGACGATGAGTACGGCGACCTCGTGCGCGCCGGCTTCGAAAGGGTTGTGAAGGCCAAGAACCTGAACGTCACTTCGCGCCAGGTCTACACCCGTGGCCAGCAGGACTTCTCTTCGGAGATGGCCCGGTTTGCCCAATCCGGTGCGGAGATCCTCATCGCCGGCGGCATCGTCACGGAGAACGTCGCGATGGTGAAGGAACTGGAGCGCCTGGGTCTGAAGGTGCCGAAGGCGATGATGCATTTCGGCCGCTACCCGGTCACCCTCCAGCTGATGGGGCCGGCGAGCGACGGCATCTACGTCGCCGACTACGTGGAATCGGAAACCGGTGCGAAGGGCACGGCCTTTCTGGACCGCCTGCGCAAGAGCGTGTCGGAAGACGAGTTCAAGCGCGTGAACCGCTTCACCTTCACGGGTTACGCCGGGGCCGTCACGATGTTCGAGGCCATTCGCCGCTGCGGGCGCAACAACGTGACATGGGCGTGCACGATCGCCGAGCTGGAGAAGATGAAGGATTTCGAAACGGGCGTCACCCATCCGATCACCTTCTCTGCGACGTCGCATTTTTCGTCGATGAAGCCGACGTTGATGCAAGGCGACTTCGCCACCAAGAGCTACAAGCCGGCCGAGTAACGCGCCGCATTCAGCCCGGGTGCCGGGGCACGGACCCGGCACCTTCTCCAGACGTGACCAAGCGAGGTACACAGACATGGGTCGATTTCTTTGCATTCAGCCCGGCGCATGGCGCCGGCACATGGCCGTTTCCGCTTTCGCGGTTGCTGCGGCGTGGCTGGGTATGTCCCAGATGGCGTGGGCCCAGCAGCAGGGCGTGACGGACAACGAGATCCTGATTGGCGACGTGATGCCCTTCACCGGGGCGGTTGCCGTGGCGGGTCTTGCCCACAACATCGGGCTGCGCTTCGCGATCTCCGAAGTGAATGCGGCAGGCGGCATCCACGGCCGCAAGATCAGGCTGATTGCCGAAGACGACGGCTACGTGCCGACACGCACGGTGCAGGCCGTTCGCAAGCTCATCCATGTGGACAAGGTGTTTTCCATCGCGACGTTGTCCGGGGCGAACCACGGCGTGGCCGTCTTGCCGTTGCTGGAGCAGTCGGGCATCCCTGCGTTCAGCGTGATGAGCTTTTCGAAGCAGCTCTATCAGCCGAAGAAGAACAACGTCTTCGTCATCGGCCAATCTGCCGACGAGTTGCTGTATGAACTGATGCTGCACATGGTGCAGAAGTATCCCGGCAAGAAATGGGGCCTGGTTTCGCAGGACGACGACGCTGGCGACCTGGTGCGCGCGGGCTTCGAGCGGGCGGTCAAGGAGAAGAATCTGGCCGTGGCCTCGCGGCAGATCTACACCCGCGGCCAGCAAGACTTCTCTTCCGAGATGGCGCGGTTCGTGCAGTCTGGCGCCGAGGTGCTGATCGCAGGCGGCATCCTGACCGAGAACGTGGCCATGGTGAAGGAGCTGGAACGCTTGGGTGCCAAGGTGCCGACCGGCATTCTGTATTACGGTCGCTACCCCGTGACCCTGCAGCTCATGGGGCCCGCCAGTGACGGCATCTATGTGGCCGATTACGTGGAGGCGGAGAACGGCGTCAAGGGCGCGGAGTTCCTCGATCGGCTTCGCAAGAGCATCTCGGAGGATGAGTTCAAGCGCGTGAATCGCTTCACCTTGACCGCATACGCGGGCGCGCAGACCCTGTTCGAGGCGATTCGCCGCTGCGGCCGCAATGGCGTGACCTGGTCATGCGCGATTGGCGAACTCGAAAAGCTGAAGAACTTCGACACCGGCGTCATGGGCCCGATCACGTTCACTGCGGATTCGCATTTCTCGGCCATGAAGCCCATTCTGATGCGGGGCGTCTTCGCGACCAAGTCATACAAGCCCGTCGACTGAGCGACGCATTCGGCACCAGGGGAGTTGAGAGCGCCATGAGCAGTTCGCCTTTGTTCAACGAGCCGGATTTCCTCAGCGACGAGCTGCGGATGATCCGCGAGCAGATCCGCCGCTTCGTCGAGGAAGTGATCCAACCGCAGGGGGAGGGCTGGGAGGCGGCCCAGGAGATCCCACGCCAGTTGTTCAAGGACTTCGGCGCGCTTGGCTTTCTCGGCATGCGCCAGCCCACAGAGTACGGCGGCGGCGGACTCGGTCCGCTGGCGTCGGTGATCCTCGGGGAAGAACTGGCGCGTTCGACCTATGGTGGCGTGGCGGCCTCCATCACCGTTCACACCGACATGTCGGTTTCGCACATCGCGCAGCGGGGCACCTCCGAACAGAAGCAGCGGTACCTGCCCGCTGCGTGTCGCGGCGAGAAGGTGGCTGCGGTTTGCCTCACGGAGCCGAATGCGGGTTCCGATGTTGCGGGCCTCAAAACCCGGGCCGTGCGCACCGCCAAAGGGTGGCTTGTGAATGGTGCCAAGACATTCATCTCCAATGGCGTTCTGGGCGACATCTACATCATCGCGGCGCGCACCGACATGGAAGCCAAAGGCAGCCAAGGGCTGTCGCTGTTCATTGCGGAGAAAGGGAATCCCGGCTTGAAGATCGGGCGCAAGTTCGACAAGCACGGGTGGCGCAGCTCGGACACGGCGGAGCTGTATTTCGAGAACATGCTTCTTCCCCTCGACGCCTTGCTGGGTGAAGAGGGCCAAGGCTTCTACTACATCATGAATACGCTGCAGGACGAGCGCCTCATGATTGGCGCCATGTGCATCGGGCAAAGCGCCAAAGCCATCGAGCTGACGGTTGCCTATGCGAAAGAAAGAAAAGCCTTCGGTAAAACGCTGTGGGACCAGGCCGTGATCAGAAACAAACTCGCCGGGCTTGCCTCGAAGACGGCGGCGGCGAGGGCATTCGTATACCAATGCGCCCAGATGATGGAGGAAGGCAAATCGGTGGTTCGCGAAGTATCCATGCTGAAAGCGTTTACTACCGAGGTCACCCAAGAAGTGATGTATGGGTGCTTGCAGTTTCATGGTGGAACCGGTTACATGATCGGCACACCGATAGAGAGAATGGCGCGCGACGCCAGAATCCTCACCATCGGAGGCGGCGCCACAGAAATCATGTTGGAAGAGACGGCCAAGCGCATGTAATCCGACATGGCCCTTCAGTTACACTACCCGATCGCACATCGCGCATGGATACCCGGGGCATGTAACTCAAATGACGCCATGAAGAAAAAGCCAGAACCGGCAGCACCCGAGCGGACGGCTTTTGTCGGGAAAACCAAGAAATCCACAGAAACCCGGCAACGCATACTCGATGCGGCGGCGTTGTCCCTCAATCGCCGTGGCGCAGGCCTGACCAGCCTGCAAGACCTTGGCGATGAAATCAACTTGCGTGCCGCGAGTATCTATTATCACTTTCCTTCGAAAGATGCGCTGATTGAGGAGGTTCTGCGCATCGGTATCGAAAACGTTCATTACGCCGTGCGAGAGGCGGTCGATGCGCTGGAGCCCGGCGTCACCTCTCGGCAACGTATCGAAACGGCGATGGCCGCCCATTTGTCTTCGCTGTTGAGCCACGGGGTTTACTCGTCGGCGAATCTTCGAAACTTCCCGCTCGTGACCGATGAAATTCGCGAGCGCAACCGGGGTGTGCGCCGTGCCTACGGCGACTACTGGAAGCACTTGCTGACTCAGGCGCAAGACGCCGGCGAGATCGGCGGGCATGTGGACCTCACCTTGATTCGGCTGCTGCTGATGGGCGCGTTGAACTGGGCCACGGAGTGGTTCAACCCTGCCAGGATGTCGATCGAAGACATCGCGGCCAGCACCTGCGCGATGCTCTTCGATGGGGTCAAACCCGGCGCAGGTGCGAAGGCGCCGCCCAGCAAGGCGGTGGTGCGCAAGTCCACTTCTTCCCGGCGCGCGAAGTAGCGGACCCAAGTGGCGGCGCATGTGCGCTGCATCGATGTCCGCACTCGCGAGACACAAGGCTCGGCGGGCCTCGCCGGGCCGGAATTGCGCGTTGACCTGAACTGAGCCTCCCGATGCCGAGAGGCCGGTTGAGCTTGCTTTCACGCGAACCGAAACCGATGCGTCGAAGTCGACGCGATTCCATCCATTTCGCACGCGTTTCAAGGGCGCGACGGCGCAAGTTTTCATAGGGAAAAAGTTGCCACACTTCATTTTTCTATTTATCATTAGAAAATGAGTGAGCAGCTGGTCATGACTGCAGGCGGTGCGTTCACTCCATGTTGCATAACGTCGATCTGTTGCGGTGAGTCGTGCTGCGAATGCCGCGCCTGAATCGATGCTGGTTCCGGGGTGGTGTTGCCGAGGTCTTGATGAGAACGAAGCTTGAAGTTGAAGGCCTTCTTTGCGGTCGCTTCGGCCGGCGTTTTGCCATGTTCTGGCGCAGGGTGGCTTGGCCCGAATTGATGCTCAAGCCTGCGCGTCGTTGCCGGGCGGGGAAAGAGGGTTCGCGCATGAACACCGCATCCAATGTCGCTCCGCTGCGCGGGGCGCGAGCACTCCGTTTCTCTTTCAGCGATGCGCGTCTTGCGCGCCATTCCATCGCCGCGACGCACGCCCTGTGCATTCGACGCCAGGCCCGTTGCGGTGCTCCGTTCGGCGGCGCCTGGGCGCCTCCGCAAGCGTGCGGCCGACTGGCTGCGCACGATCTCAAGTAAAGGAAATCAATGACTATCGAAGCAGAAGATTCGGTCGGGAGCGATATTCTCACCGAGCGCCGAGATGGGATTCTCATCGTCACGATGAATCGCCCACGTGAGAGAAATCCGCTGGGACCCGATTTTGTCTCCAATTTCATCGGAATACTCGATCAAGCTGAGCTTGATGAAAGTATCAGCGCCATTGTCGTGACTGGTGCTGGATCGGTTTTCTGCGCGGGTGGTGAAATCGGAAAACTGATGGACCATCGCGGTATCGACGGCGAGAAACAATTCCGCTACTCCCGAGATTTCTCGAAGGTTGTCCAGAGAATTAGGGAGCTTGATCTGCCTGTGATTGCGGCGGTCAATGGCGCTGCGGTTGGTGGTGGGGCGGGTTTGGCGATGGCATGTGATATCGCCATTGCCGCCGAGGAGGCCAGTTACTATTTTCCGTTCGGCCGAATCGGTGCCGGCGCCTGCGACATGGGCGTAGCCTATTTGCTCCCCAAGATCGTTGGAACGGTCAAGGCAAAGTATTGGATATTGACGGGCGCAAGCGTCAAGGCCGAAGAAGGACGGGCCGCAGGATTATTCGTCGATGTGGTTCCGCGCGACCGCCTCATGGCCACCGCCATGGCTGTGGCGATGAAAGTCAAGGCTGCGTCGCCACGCCGCGCCGCTTCGGCCAGCAAGCTCTCCATCAACCGTGGAGAAGACGGCGATTTCCAGACCTGCCTGGCCTATGAGGCTTATGTGCAGAGCTACCTCTTCAAAACCGACGAGCACCGGCTTCTGGTCAAGAAGTTCATGGAATCGTCCAAAGAAAAGAAATAACCCGCAGGGTATCGCCGCCTGTTATGGCGGCCTCGATGCCCCCCATTGTTCCCGCCATCCAGGAAAGCAAACATGAACCAGGAAGTATTGATCCGCAAGGAGACAGCCGAGGCCCCGAATCCTCCGTTGGAATCGCGATACGACGTCGCCATCATCGGTGCCGGAGCGAGTGGCCTGAGCGCGGCCGCCCACCTGATTGCCGCCGGCAAGAAGGTCCTGATCCTCGAGAGCCTTGGCCACGTGGGTGGCCGCGCAGCGAGCTATCAGATCGATGGCTTCACGTTGAACGAGGGAGCCATCGCCGTCGAGGTGGGTGGCGCATTGGAAGAGACGTTTGCGGTGCTGGGCCTGAAGCCCGACATCCGCGAGCCGCAAAAGCCATACACCGCCTTTCGCATCGAAGGCAAACTGGTGGACGTCTCCAAGGGCGGCTGGGGCGTGTTGCTGGGCATGTTCACGAAGAAGGCCGCCCAGATCGGCAGCAAGCTGGCCGATGCCCGTGGCGGCGATCTGCCCGAGGACCGGCTCAGCACCGAAGAATGGCTGAAGTCGTTCACGAAGAACGAAACGGTCCATGCCATCTTCAGAAACCTCTGTGGAACCATCTGGGGAGCCAACGCGGACGAGCTGCCCGCTCGCGCGTTCCTGACTTACTTCTCCGTGAAGGGCGCGTTGAAGCGCTTCGGATTCTGCCCGCGGGGCACGGGCGGCATCTGGCAAGACATGGCCGCCGAGATCCGCAGGCGTGGCGGCACGATTGCGCTGAACTCGCAGGTCGCTGGCCTGATCTCGTCTGGCTCCCGGGTCAGTGCGCTGGACGTCCAGTCGGGCGGCAAGCTGCAACGCGTGGAGGCGGGGGTGGTGCTGAGCAGCATCGGGCCGGCGGCAACGGCGTCGCTGCCCGGCGCGGAAGCCTTCGGCGCTGCCTATATCGAGCGAGCCAAGACAGCACCGCGCCCGGCATCGATGATCGTGATCTACTTCGCGACGCAGAAGCGGCTCATCGACACCGCGAGCTACCTCACCTTCGGCAAGACGCGGCGCCTGTGCAATCTGGTCGAGTTGACCGCCACCTGCCCGGAACTCGCGCCGCCCGGGTGGTTCATGTATGTCGCGTTCTCGGTGCCCAAGCCGTCGCTTTCCAGTTTCGACGAAGCGCCGGAGATCGAAGCCTCGCTCCAAGACTTGCGCGACGAGTTCCCGGACGGCTTCAATGACCAGGTGAAGATGCTGAACATCCGCGTGATGCGTGATGGCTGGCCGGCACAGCGTTCATGCGCCGGGTTCGATCTGGAGCAAGAGACGCCGCTCGAAAACCTCTGGCATGTGGGCGATGCGGTCAAGGACTACGGTGACGGCGGCATGCCGGCATGCGCGACGACGGGGCGCACGGGCGCACGGCTTGCGCTCGACTATCTCGCGGGTGCCACCGCATCGGCGCGGCCATGAGCGGCTCGCATGTGGTTCTGACGATCGAGGAGGGCATCGCCACGCTCGCGCTGAACGTGGCCGAGCGGTTCAACGCGGTGACGCTGGCGTTGTTCCAGGACGGCCTGGAAGCCCTGGCACGGGTGAGGGAAGACAAGTCGGTTCGCGCGCTGGTGTTCACCGGCAACGGCGCCGCCTTCTGCGCCGGGGCTGACCTGCGAGACATCCTTGAACGCGACGCGCATTCGGGCGGCCTGTCCATCGGCGATCACGTGGCCGAGATCCTGGAGCTTGGCGCCAACCCGTTCGTGCGGCAGCTTCGCGAGTTGCCGGTGCCGGTGCTGAGCGCCGTCAACGGCGTGGCAGCCGGCGGCGGGATGAGCCTTGCATTGGCTGGCGACGTCGTCGTTGCCACCCGCTCGGCCTATTTCGCGATGCCCTTCGT
Organism: uncultured Rhizobacter sp.; assembly: GCA_964493285.1. Classification (GTDB taxonomy): domain Bacteria; phylum Pseudomonadota; class Gammaproteobacteria; order Burkholderiales; family Burkholderiaceae_C; genus Rhizobacter. The sequence goes on from CAZBOF010000023.1 coordinate 33,308, forward strand.
TCCCGCACTCGGTGTGGTGCCGGATGCGGGCGGGGCATGGTTCCTGTCACGGGCGGTCGGCCGCACACGGGCGCTCGCCCTCACGTTGCTGGGCGAGCGGGTCAGCGCGCAGCAGGCGGCCGAGTACGGCCTCATCTGGGCCTGCTATGACGATGCTTCGTTTGACCAGGATGTCGCACGCCTGGCGCGCCGCCTGGCTGCACTTCCTGCCCATGCGATTGCGGAGACGCGTGCACTTTTCGACGCCGTGGAGCGCCACCCGCTCTCGCAGCAGTTGGATTACGAGCGGGATCGGCAACGCGCGCTGTGTGGCGGCGAATCGTTTCGTGAGGGCATGAAAGCGTTCCGCGAGAAGCGCAAGCCGGTCTTTCCTGCGAGATCCTGAATTTGCAGCACTGCCGTGCATGGGGCGCTGTTTTTCCCGTGTACGCGCAGTTTGAGCCGAGTGCGTTTCTGGCATGGATTGCGCGCAAGAGATTCTGCGATGTGCCTGCCCTTTTCATAGGCCGTCTAGTCGGACTGAATATGGAGGGCGCACGGCGCGCGCCGAACCGGAGAACGCATGGCATTGGATTCGCGGCGATTTCGCCGCGTCTAGGGAACCTGCGGGTTGCCTGTCACTTGGGCGGTGGGCGTTGATGTCGTGCCGCTTCTTGAAGGTTTCAACTGAAAACAACTGGAGACTTATGAATACCCGAATCCAACCTCTTGCACTGGCCATCGCCACCTTGCTGCCGGTCTGCGCTGCCGCGCAGACCGCGTCCAATGTGCAGATCTATGGGCGCATCGACCTGTCGGTGAATCACCAGCGCAGCGGCTCCACCGCCACCGCGCCATCGCGTTCGCAGAGTTTCGTCTCCAGCGATTCGACGCTGATCGGCTTTCGCGGCGTGGAAGACCTGGGCGGCGGCCTGCGCGCCTACTTCAAGATGGAGCACGGCCTCAATTCCGACACCGGCGCGGCCTTCTCAGCGGCCACGTTCTGGAATCGCGAGACCTATGTCGGACTGGGCAGCAACACCTATGGCTCCTTGCAGCTGGGCAGCCAGTACACCCCGTCATTGCTCATGACCGCTCGACTCGATCCGTTCCGTCGCAGCAATCTGGGCGCGATCATGAGCCTGTTCCAACAGGGCCTGGGCGGTATCTATGGCTACCCGTCGCAGCACGCCAACGCGGTTCAATACATCAGCCCGAACC
>CAZBOF010000024.1:0-34405 GCA_964493285.1 uncultured Rhizobacter sp.
ACACCGGCCTGTTCACCCCGATCCGCGAGCTGTTTGCCGAAGCCCTCACCGCGCGCGAGCGCGGCTACGGCCCGGGACGCTTCAGTTTCAACGTGGCCGGTGGCCGCTGCGAAGCCTGCCAAGGCGACGGGGTATTGAAAGTGGAGATGCACTTCCTGCCCGATGTCTACGTGCCGTGCGACGTGTGCCATGGCGCGCGCTACAACCGCGAGACGCTGGAGGTCCTCTACAAGGGCAAGAACATCACGGAGGTGCTGAACCTCACCGTGGAAGACGCCCACGCATACTTCAGCGCCGTGCCCAACATCGCGCGCAAGCTGCAGACGCTGCTCGACGTGGGCCTCGGCTACATCCGCCTCGGCCAGAGTGCCACCACCCTGTCGGGTGGCGAAGCGCAGCGCGTGAAGCTGGCCCTCGAACTGAGCAAGCGCGACACGGGCCGCACGCTGTACATCCTCGACGAGCCCACCACCGGCCTGCATTTCGCCGACATCGACCTGCTGCTGCGCGTGCTGCACCAGTTGCGCGATGCCGGCAACACCATCGTCGTCATCGAGCACAACCTGGACGTCATCAAGACCGCCGACTGGCTGATCGACATGGGCCCCGAAGGCGGTGCCGGCGGGGGCATGGTGATCGCGGCAGGGCCGCCTGAAGACATTGCCGCACAGACATCGAGCCACACAGGCCACTACCTGCGTGCACTGCTTCGCTAACCTTCGAACTGTCGGGCTACCCACTATTGGCAAGGCCCGCGCGCTTGGACTACATTGCGGCAGCCCTTCGCTTGCCGCCACTGCACCATCGACAACTCCCCATCCATGCAGCCCCCGCCCTCGCGCGCACTTCACATCGACACGGTGCGCGCGCAAGAGGCTGGCGGTGCCTTCAACGAGGTGTTCGACACCGTTGCGCAAAGCGCCACCGCCCTGACCGGCTGCCCCATCGCGGTGATCTACCTGGGCGAAGGCCAGCTCGAAGCCGCCTTCGCCTGGGGTGATCTGCCTGCGGGCGACATCCCACTGGCCGCTGAACTGTGCAGCCAGCTTCTGCACGGCGGCACGGCCGATCATGTGGACGATGCCGCACGCGACCGGCGCTTTGCAGCCCACCCGCTGGTCACGGGCACGCCGCGCATCCGCGCCATGGCGGGCGCGCCGCTGCAGCACGACCAGCGCACCGTGGGCGCGCTGTGCGTTCTCGACACCGCGGCGCGAACCTTTTCCGCGGCACACACCGAGGCGTTGCGCCGCCTGGCCCTCGTGGCGACCCATCTGCTGCGCGGCCAGCAGCGCGGTGCACTCAACGCCGATGCCGAGCGGGGCCGCTTGCTGGATTTCGCCCGTGCGTCGGGCGACTGGATGTGGGAAACCGATCCGCAACTGCGCTACACCTGGGTGTCGTCCACCTTCGAAGCCGTGACCGGCGTGCCGGCAGCCTCGATGAAAGGCCGGCCGCTGAACGACGCGCCCCTGCTCGACAACCAGGGCAACCCGCTGGGCGGCCAGCACACCCTGCACCGCCTCCTGGGTGAACACAAGGCGCTGATGCGCGTCATCACCGACAAGAAAACGCCGCGCGGCACCTTGCAGGTGTCGCGCAGCGCCGTGCCGGTGTTCGACGCGCAAGGCCGGTTCCAGGGCTACCGCGGCACAGCACGGGATGTGTCTGCCCACATCACCAATGAGCGCCGCACGCACAGCCAGGCCGAGTTGCTGCGCAAGCTGTCGTCACAGGTGCCGGGAGTGATCTTCCAATTGCACCTGCGTCCCGACGGCACCTCCAGCTACACCTACGCAAGCGACGCCTCGCGCGAGTTGTTCGGCGTGGAGCCTCCCAGCAACGGCGACGGCGGTGATGCCGACGCGATCTGCCGCATGCTGCATCCGGACGACGAAGCCGGCTTCATGCCCAGCCTGATCGAGGCCTCGAAGGCCTTGCGGCCTTGGCAACGCGAGTACCGCATCGTGCGCCATGGCGCCGAGCGCTGGATCGAAACCCGCGCGGTGCCCGAGCGCGACCCGCAAGGCGGCACGCTCTGGCACGGCTTCGCAGCGGACGTCACCGCGCGCAAGGAGATCGAACTCGCCTTGCGCAGCAGCGAAGAGCGCTGGAGCCTCGCGGCCGAAGCGGCGGGCATCGGCATCGCGCAACTCGATCTCGGCACCGAGCGGTTGAGCTTCGATGCGCGCGCCTGTGCCAACCACGGCCTGCCGTTCCCGCAGACCGCGTACCGGCTCACCGACTGGCTGAATGCCATCCATCCCGACGACCGCGGCACGGCACAAGCGCGCCTGGAACACGCGCTGGCCACGCGCGGCACGCTGGATGCACGCTACCGCTTCCGACGGCCGGATGGCGGTGAACCCATGCTGGAAGTGGTCGCGCGCTGCACCACCGACACCTCTGACCGCGTGAACGGCATGGTGGGCAGCTGCCGCGACGTCACGCAGCAGATCGCCCACGAGCAACTGCGCAGCGAAAAGGAAGCCGCCGAGCGCGCCAGCCGGGCCAAAAGCGAATTCCTCTCGCGCGTGAGCCACGAGCTGCGAACGCCGCTAAACGGCATCCTCGGCTTCGCGCAACTGATGGTCATCGACGGCGCCCACCCTCTCGAGCCGGTGCAGGCGCGCCGCCTCGACAGCGTGCTGCGCGCCGGGCGCCACCTGCTCGAGTTGATCAACGACATGCTGAACCTCGCGCGCATCGAGCAGCAGAGCTTCAGCCTGCAGTCCTCGCCGGTGAATCTCGCCGCCACGCTGCAGACCTGCTACTCGCTGATCCAGCCCATGGCCGACGGCGCGGGCGTGCGCCTGATCCCACCGCCCAAGCGCGCGCACTGGGCCCTGGCCGACGCCCGCGCCGTGGAGCAGGTCCTGCTGAACCTGCTGTCCAACGCCATCAAGTACAACCGCAGCGAGGGCGCGGTCAGCGTGACCTTGTCACGCACGGGCTCGCGCGTTCAGGTCGCCGTGACCGATGAAGGCGAAGGCCTCAGCCCCAGCCAGCAGTCGAGCCTGTTTCAGCCGTTCAACCGCCTCGGCGCGGAACAGCGCCGCGTGGAAGGCACCGGCCTGGGGCTGGTGATCGCACGCGAACTCGCCGCCTCGATGCAAGGCGAGTTGCAGGTACTCAGCGAGGCCGGCAAGGGTTCCACCTTCACCTTGCTGCTGCCCGCGGGCGCACCCCCCTCCTCCAAGAAGGCGCCGCACGGCGGCGAGAGCGCCGACCAGCCTTCGCCCGCCCCCACGGCGCGCCGGCGGGTGCTCTACATCGAAGACGAGCCGCTGAACGTGCTCTTGCTGCAAGAGGTGTTCAAAGCCCGGCCGCAATGGCACCTCGAGATTGCCACCGATGGCGAGTCGGGCCTGGCCGCCGCCCGTGCGCACCACCATGACCTGCTGTTGATCGACATGAACCTGCCCGACATGAACGGGCTGGAACTGATCCGCATGCTGCGCGCCGACCCGCTGGCCGCCGACGCGCAATGCATTGCCCTCTCGGCCGATGCCATGCAAACCCAGATCGATGCCGCACTCGCTGCCGGCTTCGACGGCTACTGGACGAAGCCGATCAACGTGGCCCGCATCCTCGACGCGCTGGGCGAGGCCCTGTCGGATGCAGATGGCTGACGCCGCGGCCGGCCATCGGCCGCGGCGCTAGGGGCGACAAAAAAGCCGGTGCACTGCACCGGCTTTTTTAAGAGACGAACCGCCTCGGCTTACTTCAGGTGACCGTTGATCAGCTTGGTCATCTCGAACATCGAGACCTGGGCCTTCTTGAAGATTTCCTTCAGCTTGGCGTCAGCGTTGATCATCGTGCGCTTGGCCTTGTCTTGCAGGTCATTCTTCTTGATGTACTCCCACACCTTCTTGGTGACTTCCGTACGCGGCACCGGCGTGGAGCCGATGATCGCGGCCAGAGCGGCGCTCGGCGTCATGGCCTTCATGAACGCGGCGTTGGGGGTGCGCTTCTTGGCCGGAGCCTTCTTCGCGGCAGCCTTCTTGGCCGGAGCGGCCTTCTTTGCCGGAGCGGCTTTTTTCGCCGGAGCCGCCTTCTTGGCCACGACCTTCTTGGCCGGCGCAGCTTTCTTCGCCGGGGCTTTTTTCGCTGCGGGTTTCGCAGCCTTCTTCGCAGTTGCCATTTTGAATCTCTCCATCAAGTGAGTGGTTGATGTGCCCGTGTTGGGTGAGCGCCGCATGAACGCTCTGTTCTCCATGGACCACGTGCGGAGCGAATACTACTGCGAGAGTGCAGCATTGAGAAGAAGTTTTCATAGGTAAATCGCGCATTCATGCCTCGCAGCGCATGCTTTTGTCGCTGCCGAACATCAACGCGGTGCCGCGCGCAGTTCAGTAGACGTCTCGCCGGTAGCGTCCGGCATCCGCGAGATGCGCTGTCGCATCGGGGCCGAGCACTTCGCCCAGCACCGCGTCCACGCCCGCCGCCATGCCTTCGAGGCTGCCGCAAACGTAGATCGCCGCACCGCCCGCCACCCATTCGCGCAGGCGCGCCGCTTGCTCTTGCAGACGGTGCTGGACGTAGCGGCGCTCGGGCTGGTCGCGCGAGAAGACCCAATCGACATGCGTGAGCACGCCTTGCTGCTGCCAGGCATCGATCTCGTCGCGGAAATGCGCGTCGTGGGCGGCGTTGCGCTCCCCGTACAGCAGCCAGGCCCGCGCTGCGCCGGGCGCGGCGGCACGCGCCTGCAGGTGCGCGCGCAGACCGGCCAGGCCCGTCCCGTTGCCGATGAGCACGAGCGGACGCGATGCGTTGTCACCGATGCGGAAGTTGCGATGCGGGCGCAGGCGCAGGGCGACGTCGCCGCCGATCTGTGCGCCTTGCGTCAGCCAGCCGGAGGCCAGGCCCAGGGTGCCGTCGCTGTGGCGCTCCTGGCGCACGAGCAGTTGCAGCACGCCGCCGCGGGGCACGCATGCCACCGAGTACTCGCGCGGCCGGTCGTCGCCACCGGGTGCCAGCACCTGCACCAGGTCACCGGCTTCCCAGGTCGCATCTTGCGCACCCTGCAACTCGATGAGAAAGCAAGGGCCGCCGAGGCTGCCTTCGTTCAGCCACACGCGCCGCGCGAGACGCCACGGCTCGAAGAGAGGCGCCTCCCATTCCGCGAGGTCGCTGGTGCCTGCGACGCGGCCCACCAGGTGCTGCCAGTCCAGCAGCGCTTTGGGATCGGCGTTGTCGAGTTCGACGCGCTCGAACAGCGGCTGCGCACGGCACGCCGACAGCCATGCGTCGAGACGCCGGCCGAACCCGCAGAAATGCGCGTACTCGCGATCACCCAGGGCGAGAACGCCATAGCTCAGGCCGCTCAGGTCGGGCTGGATCGCCATGGTGCGCCGGGCAAACGCCGCGGCGGCATCGGGGGCATCGCCCTCGCCGTAGGTGCTGGCCACGAAGAGCGCGCGCTGGTAGGTGTGCAGCTCGGCGGGCGTCACCTCGCCCAGCGGGCGAAGCATCGCCGGCACGCCGGCCGTGTGCAGGGCGCGGGCGGTCTGCCACGCGATCTGCTCGGCATAGCCGGTCTGGCTGGCGTAGGCCACCAGCACGGCGGTGGCACCGTCCACGGCGGGGATCAACGCGGCAGCGGCGCTCTCGGCGCGGCGCTTCTCGGCGCGGCGACGCAGGTAGAGCGCCGCACAGAACGCGGCGTAGATCAACAACACAAAGGCCGCCCAGAGCGGTCGGGTCGCAAGCGTCATGGGTCACTGCGCCAGCGCTTGCAGCGCAGGCGAAAGGAGTTCGGTCCAGCCTTCGGCGTCGCGCCGGATGAAGAGCGCCGCCACGCCGTGCTCGCGTGCAAAGGCCATGCCCTCGTCAACGCCCAGCACCGTCAAGGCCGTCGACAACGCGTCGGCCTCCATGCACTGGGCATGCACGACGCTCACCGACGCAAGGCCGCTGGCGATGGGTACACCGGTTCGGGGATCGATGGTGTGCGAACGCCAGGCCCCGTCATCGAAGTAGCCACGGAGATAGTCGCCCGAGGTGGCCACGCTCAGCCCATGCAAGGCGATGCGCGTGACACCCAGGCCGTGCGCGGCCGGCGGCATCTGCACGTCAACCCACCAGGGCTGGCCGTCCGGCCGCACGCCGGTGCCGCGCAGCTCGCCGCCCACTTCCACCAGGTGATGCTCGAAGCCGTGCCGGTTCAGGCAGCGGGCCAGCTGGTCCACGCCAAACCCTTTGGCGATGGCCGACAGATCGAGTTGCACGCCGCCGGGCTGCAGCAGCTTGCCGCCATCCCAGCACAGGCGCTGCCAGCCGCTGCGGGTGAGCGCGTCGTCGGACACACCTTGCGGCGGAGGGCTGCTGCCGCGGCCCGGCGGACCGAACCCCCACAGGTTCACCAGTTCACCGGCGGTGGGGTCGAACGCCCCGCGGCTGTCGGCCGCCACACGCATGGCGCATGCCATGACCTGCGCGAACTCGGGCGGCAGGGCATGCCACGAAGACGGCCCCGCGCGGTTGTACCGGCTGATGTCGGAATCCGCTTCCCACGGGCTCATTTGACCGACGACCACCTCCAGCTCCAACTGGATGGCCGCGTGCAAACGGGCCACGTCGAACTGACGTGGCCCGTTGAACTTGACACACCAGCGGGTGCCCATGGTGCCCCCTTCCAGGGTATGCACCACGGCCCCCAGCGCGGGCGCGATCGGCGAAACATCCAACGGCACGATCACGCGCCGCGCAAGGTTCACTGGGGCAGAACTTCCAGCGTGGTGACGTAGCTGGCGCGCACGGTCGGCTTGTCCAGCGTACCGGCGGGGCCGCCTTGTGCAGCACGCGCCGGGCTGGCGCTCAGCCAGTGCATGCCGGGCGTGGCCCACTTGATGCTGACTTCGCCTTGCGCATCGGTCGTGAGCTTCTGCTCGTCGAGCTTGTCGCGGTAGCGGATGCCGCCGGGAATCACGGTGACGGCAACGCCTGCCGCCGGCTTGCCGTCGAGCACGAAGCGGAACTTGGCCACGTCGCCCACGAACAGGTCGTTCGGGTGGGTGACCGGCACCAGCTCGAGCCCGCGTCCGGTGGGTTTGAGCGTCGTGGTGGTCGGCTTGCCGGCCGTGACGAAGATCTCGTTGCGGCTGAAGTTCTGCGAGACGTTCACTTCGGTGGCGTTGGCGGGGATCTCCTTGGCGAGGCTTTCACGCGTGCCGCGCACGCGCTTGGTTTCGGTGCCGACCTTGAAGCTGGCGTTCATGCCGTCGGACACCATCGCGATCTTGTAGGTGCCGACCTGCGACAGCTTGACATCGAAGGTACTGCGATAGCGGCCCGTGCTCTGGTTTTCGGCTTTCACCGGCGCGCCGTCCGGTGCGAAAACCGCCAGGTTGTCCAGGCGCATCGGGTGGTGCTCGAAGAAGAACACATCGTTGGAAATGGCAGCGTCCACCGTGACCCACGGCTCGGCGCCGGACAGCACGGTGGCCGAAGGCAGCATCCAGCCGCGGTGCGCATGGGCCGCGCCCACGCTGGCCAGCGCGGCGACGAGTGCGGTCGTCTTGACGAAGGTCTTCAGAAGGTTGGTGTGCTTCATGGTGCGGATTGATCCTCAGGTTCAGGGTTTCACGGTGACGGAGATGGCGCCGAGTTCATGCTCGCCTTTGGCGCCGGTGGTGGTGGGTGCCGCGGGCGGCCAGGTGAACGGCACTTTGACCAGTTCGCGCCCGCCCACTTCGCGCGCGGCTTCCACCACGAGCTGGTACTCGCCCGCGGGCAGCTTGTCGAGCGGGCTCTTGGCACTGGCGAAGTTCACGGTGTGCTCACCCGGCGCACGCGTGGCGCTGCTCAGGCCGTCGGCCGGCATCGTCAGCTCGCGCCCGGTCTTGCGCCACCAGGCGCGCATGTCCTTCAGCCATTTGGTGCCTTCGTTGTTCTTGTTCTTGATCTCGTACCAGACGGCCAGGTTGCCGGCGAGACTCTGGTCGGCGTTCTCGATCCACATCGCCACGTAGGGACGGTGGTACTCGGCCACGCTCATGCGTGGAATTTCCACCTTGAGCTGGAGGTCCGCGGCCAGCAGCGGCGTGACACCCAGGGCCAGCGCAGAACCGAGCGCCATCGAATAGCGAATTTGCATGGTGGTCTTCCTCAGGCTAATGAATGAACAGGATCACCAGCACCAGCGGAATCACCAGCCCGGCACCCACGAGGGGCCAGGTGGTGGGCCGGTTGCCGGCATGCATCTTGAGAATGAACAGCCCGGTGATCGAGAAGATCAGGCAGGCCACGGAAAAAACATCCAGGAACCAGCTCCAGGCGAGGCCGGCGTGGCGGCCTTTGTGCAGGTCGTTGAAATAGGAGATCCAGCCGCGGTCGGTGCGTTCGTATTCCGCCACGCCGCCTTCGCGGTCAATGCGCAGCCAGGCGTCGCCGCCGGGCCGTGGCAGCGAGAGGTAGACCTCTTCGGGCGACCACTCGGCATCGCGTCCGTCGAGTTCGACCTTCATCGTCCGGGCCACCCAGGCCCGAACTGGGGGCGGCAGCGGCGCCAGCTCCTTGTCGCCTCGCGGCATGCCCGGAGCCGCCAGCGCCGCGGCCACGTCGTCCGACAGCGTTTCCTTCAGCGTCGTCACCACGGGCTTGGCGCCGATGATGCCGGCGTTGTTCAGCGTGATGCCGGTGGCGGCGAACAGGATCATGCCGATCAGGCAGATCGCCGAGCTGATCCAGTGCCACTGGTGCAGCGTCTTGAGCCAATAGGCGCGCCGTTGCGGCGCAGCGGTATTCGCCTTCACAGCTCGGCCCACATGCGCACGAGGTTGTGATAGTGGCTGGTCAACGCGACCAGCTCTTCCGGGTCGCCGTACCGCGCGCGGAGCTTCTGCAGGTTCTGGTCCAGCTCGAACAGCAGCGATCGGCGAGCATCGTCGCGCACCATGCTTTGCACCCAGAAGAAGGAACACACGCGCGCGCCCCGCGTCACCGGCAGCACCCGGTGCAAGCTGCTGGAGGGGTACAGGATCAGATCGCCCGCGGGCAACTTCACCTCGTGCGTGCCGTAGGTGTCGACCACCTCCAGCTCGCCTCCGTCGTAGTCGTGCGGATCACACAGGAACAGCGTGCACGACAAATCGGTGCGCAGCCTCAGGTGGGTGCCCGGCACCATGCGCACCGAGCCATCGACGTGCAGGCCGTAGTTTTCGCCGCCTTCATAGCGGTTGAACAGCGGCGGCACATAGCGGTGCGGCAAGGCCGCGGACACGAACAGCGGGTTCGCGTCCAGCGATTTCAGGATCTGCTGGCCCAGGCGTTGGGTCATCTCGTCGAACTCCGGCAGTTGCCGGTTCTGCTTGACCTGCGCGCCTTGCGGGCCGACGGTGGCACGCCCATCGACCCACGATGCCGCATCGATCACCCGACGAATCTCGGACACCTGGTCCTGCGTCAACACCTCGGGCACATGCAGCATCATGATCAGTACTTCTAGAGAACAACCGCCCGCGCAGCGCTGAAACGTGGTCGAAACGCCTCAGGGCCGCGCGGGCAGTTGCGCCGGCGGTGCCGAAGTTCAGAACTTCAGATTGGCCGTCACCAGCGCGTTGCGAGCCGGGCCCGGCGAATAGCGCGAGCCCCCGTTGTTGATTGAAGAAACGTATTCCTTGTCGAACACATTGTTCAGGTTCAGCTGGATGGACACATTCTTGTTCACGTCGTAAGACGCCATCAAGTCCGTGACCCAGTAGTCCTCGCTCGACACCAGGTTGGACGCGACCACGTTGTTGCTGCTGCGGGCCACCGTGTCCACATACCGCACACCGCCGCCCAGAACCAGACCCATTGGCAGCTTGTAGGTCGCCCACGAACTGAAGGTGCGCTTCGGCGAGAACACAATCACGCCGCCGTTGTTGGCCGCGCTGCCGCGAATGATCTTCGGGTCCATGTTGGCGAAACCGGCGCTGACATTCAATGCCGGCGTGACCTGGCCGACCAGGCCCAGCTCAATGCCTTGCACGCGGCGCTTGCCCACGGCCATCGGAGTACCGCCCGTGGTCGCGTCGTTGATGATCTCGTTTTCGTTCTCGGTGCGGTAAATCGCCGCCGTGGCTGCCAGCTTGCCGTCCAACAGATCCCATTTGGTGCCCAACTCGATGTTGGTGCCCTTCTGCGGCTCCGAGCCGGCATTGTTGATGTTGCCCGCCGCGTTGCTGAGCGAGAAATTCGCGCCGCCTGGCGGCTGGTAGACCGTCGACACGTTGGCGTAGATGCTGCCCTCCTTGGCCGGCTTGAACACCGCGCCAAGCTTCCAGCTGAGCAGCGAATCGTTCAGGCTCGCGGGCGCGTTCTGCGCCAGGAGGGCGGTTGCGGCGGTGTAGGTTGCGCTGTTGGTTTCGGTGAGGAACTTTTCCCACCGCAAGCCCCCGTTCAACATGAACTGCTCGTTGAACTTCAGCGTGTCGAACACGTAAACCGCCGCGCTCAAGGTGCTGCCGCGGGTGTAGGCCCCCGTGTAGACCGGGTTCACGAACGGGTCGTTGACGCTCGGGTTGTACAGATTGGCCGGCACCTGGGTCACGCCCGCAAGCAACGACCCATTGGCCTGGTTCTGGCGCTCATAAGTGAACTCGACGCCGGTGGACAGGCTGTGCTCCACCGAACCGGTCGCGAACTCCGTGCTCAGATTGGTCTGATTCGTGAGGATCTGGTTGGTCTGCCGGCGCAATTGGCGGCTGCGGGCAATGGTCGAGGTTTCAGGCGCCCCCGGCACGAACGTGGTGCCGATCAGCGCCGTCAGCAGGTATTCCTGCTCCGTGCTGCCCAGGCGCGCGGTGTTGCGCAACACCGTGGTCGGCGAGAAGTTGTGTTCGACCCGCGCGGTGAACATGTGCGCCTTCACGTTCTCGAAGTCGTTCGTCGAGCCGTAGAAGCGCGAAGGATCGACAGCAGGGCCCTGCGCGTTCACCCAGCTCGGCAAGCCGTAGGCCGCCACGCCGCCGTCCGGCAGGTTCTTCTGGTCGATGTAGAGGTAGTTGATGTATGCGCGGGTGGGCGTGTTCAAGCCAAACGCCAGCGAGGGGGCGAAGCCGAAGCGCTTGTTCTTGACCTCGTCGCGTCCCGGAACGCCATAGTCTTGCGCCATCAGGTTCAGGCGCAGCGCGGAGCCGGGAATGCCGAGATCCAGGGGGCGGTTGAGATCGGCGGTCAGGCGCACGCGGTTCGCGGTGCCCAGCGAGATCGAGCCGGTGTTGAACGCTTCGAGGCCGGCGGTCTTGGACACGAGCGTCACATAGCCGGAGGAGGCGCCACGCCCATTGTCAGACCCCGCAGGGCCTTTGACGACTTCGATCTGCTCGATGTTGAACACATCGCGGGAAATGGCGCCCAGGTCGCGAATGCCGTCCACGAAGATGCTGTTCGTGGTGTCGAAGCCTCGCATGAAGATGGAGTCGCCCGTCGTGGTGTTGCCGTTCTCACCCATCTGCATCGTGATGCCGGGCGTGTTGCGCAACGCTTCGGAAAGCGACGTCGCCGCCTGCTGCTGCAGGATCTCTTTCTTGATGACGGTGATGGTTTGGGGCGTATCCACCAGCGGCTGAGTGAACTTCGGCGACGCCACGTTGTCTGCCTTGTAGTCGCCGGTGTCTGCGGCGCCGGTCGCGCGGACTGCGGGCAGCGTCACCTCAGGGTTGCCATCCGGCTTCTTCGGCGGTTCGGCGTTCTGGGCCGCCACCGGAAGCGCCATCGCCATCAGGCCGATGGCGGACGTTTGCTTCAGGACAGAGTGCTTGTGTGGAAGGTGCTTGCGATGTTTGATATAGGCCACGATGGGACTCCTGGTACACGTAAAGACAGTCCGCGTCTGGCTGATGGCTGCGCAGGTCAGGGGGAGGGTGACGACTGGCGACAGCTGCTGCGTCAAGCAACGAGAGGGAATGGTCGCGCCGCGATTGCAGCGCGACGGGGGATCACTTGGTGAGGATCAACTTCCCGAGCGCGGTCTGGCGCAATCGGTAGAGCGCCCCCCGGTGCTCGATCTGTACTTCCAGTGCACCGGCCAGCAACTGGTCGCTGGAGATTCGGTGCACCGGCGCCAACGCATGGGGCGCGACGCGCGACGGTGCATGGGGCGGCAACGCAATGGAAGGGGTGGTGGTCTGGGTGCTCATGGTCAAGGGGCCTCCGGCTCGCTGATGAATCCGACCTTGGTGAGACCTGCCTTGGAAGCGTCGGCCAATGTCTGGGCGACGCTGCGGTAGGTGACGTTCTGGTCGGCACGCAGGTGAACTTCTGGTTGCGGCTCTTTCTGGGCTTCCAAGACAAAGCGACGGGCCGCCTCTTCACGCTCCACCGCCTCGCCGTTCCAGAATCTCTGGCCGACGGCGTCGATGGCAAATTCAATCTTCTCGGCCTTCGCCACATTGGGCTGCGACGTGGCCTTGGGCAATTCCAGCTTGACCGCTTGCGTGAGCAGCGGTGCCGTGACGATGAAGATGACCAGCAGCACCAGCATCACGTCGATCAGCGGGACCATGTTGATCTCGGCCATCGGCGCATTCGCGCTGCGGGAGTCGAAACTTGCGAATGCCATGGTGGGCTCCTCAGGCGACGCGCGGACGGTTGGGCGCCGCGGCCCGCACCGGCTGCAGAGGTGCCGGGACGCTGTCGCCGCTCAGCGGCTGGCCCATCGACACGAAGGTGTGCAGTTCGTAGGCGAACGCATCGAGCTTGGACAAGATGACGCGGTTCGAGCGGGTCAGCCAGTTGTAGCCCATGACCGCGGGAATCGCGACCGCCAGGCCCAGCCCCGTCATGATGAGCGCCTCACCCACGGGGCCGGCCACCTTGTCCAGCGTGCCGGCACCGCTCATGCCGATCGCCACGAGCGCGTGGTACACGCCCCATACGGTGCCGAACAGGCCGACGAACGGCGCCGTGGCGCCGACCGTAGCCAGCACGGCCAGGCCGTTCTCCAGGCGGGTGGTTTCTTCGTCCAGCACCTTCTTGATGGTGCGCGTCACGAAGTCGCCCGAACTGCCAGCCTCTTCGAGCTTGGCAGCGCCGTACTTGGCGTGGTGCGCCTGCGCGTGCATCGCGTGGCTGGTCAGGTGGGAGAACGGGTCGCTCGCGCCGTGCGTGGCGATCTCGTTCGCCACCGCTTCCAGCGAACTGGCGTTCCAGAAGAACGTGAGGAAAGATTCGCTGCGGCGCTTGCGAGCCACGAGCGTGATGCCCTTGATGGCGATGATGGCCCACGAGGCCACCGACATCAGCACCAGAATCACCAGCAGGGTTTTGCCCACGGCATCGCTTTGCGCGAGGAAGTGGCCGAAGCCCAGCGCGGTTTCAGGGGTCGTCACGTTCATTTCTCCAGCTCAAATAGAAGGGGGATGTAGGCCCAGCCGGCGGTCGGCACGCCGTTCTCGGTGTAGGGCTTGAAACGCCAGCGCTTGACCGCCGTCAAGGCGGCCGTGTCCAGACGCGGGAACCCGGACGACTGGCTCAGTTGCACCACGGCCGGCAAACCGCGCTCGTCGATGTAGACACGCAGCAGCGAACGGCCGGACTCACCCAGGCGCTTGGACGTCCGGGGGTACTCGGGCGGATTGGCCTCCAGATACTGAACCGCCGAGGCGGGAATGATCTTGGGCGGGGGTGGGGGTGCCGGCGGCGCCGGTGGGGCGGGCGGGGCCGGCGGCGCCTCGGCCACGATCACCGGCTCGATCGGCGCGGGCTCCTCCGGGGGCGGAGGCGCTTCGAACACGGCTGGCGCAGGCGTCGGCGGCGCCGTCACCAGGGTCGGGGGCGGGGCTTTGATCCGAGGCGGCGGTGGAGGCGGGGGCGGCGGCGGAACCTCGGGAGGCGCCGGCGGAGCAAGCAGGTCCACGAACATCGGCGCGGCTTGCACCACCGCCTCCCGAACGGCAGGCACCTGAAGCACGCCCCAGATACCACCCACGTGCGCCAGCAAAATGGCCGCGGTGACGCTGCGGCGCTGGAAAGGAGTCAGGGAGTCCGAAGGGCCGGCACGCAACCGGCTCAAGGGTCGGCCGGCAGACACAGAGGGTGCAACGGGTCGGGCCAACATGGTGAGAGGCGGCGAAGGACGCAGAGTTCAAAAAATAGGGGAAAGCCAGCATAACATAAACGCGAACGATTCGCGTTTAACGTTTTGACGTGGACGCAACACCGCGGCGGGCTCGCCCTCTTCCCGGGCGCGCGGGCTTGTGGCTATGCTCGCGCCATGAAAACACTCGTCCGCTGGCTCTTGCTCGCCGCCGCCTTGCTGCTGGTGGCCCACCTGGTGTCCGACGTCGTGCTCAACAGTTTCGGGGCAGCGATGATTGCCGCGCTGGTCCTGGGGTTGCTGAACGCGCTGCTGCGCCCGCTGCTGATCCTGCTCACCCTGCCGGTCACGGTACTGACCCTGGGGCTGTTCCTGTTCATCATCAACGCGCTGATGTTCTATTTCGCCGCCCAGTTGATGCCGGGCATGTCGGTGGCCAGTTTCGGCGCCGCCTTGCTGGGCTCGCTGATCTACAGCGCACTGGGCGTCGTCATCGATGCCGCGCTGGAGCGGCTGTTCCAGCGCGCCGACTGACGCCTGCCCAGGCGACACCGCTATTTCGCACGGGGCCGTGCGGTCACGGCCGAACTGCGCACTTGGGCGCCGCGCACCTCGAACCGCACACTGTGCAGTTCGCGTCCGCGGGCGTCGAGCAGGCGCAGTTCATGCCGGCCGGGCCAGGGCGCCCAGTCGACCGCGCCGCCCTGCCCAAGCGGCCGGCCATTGAGCTGCCACACGCCGCGCTCGCCCTCGAAGCGGATGCGCTGCGCACGCGGCGGCATGTCCGGGTCGAGCGCGAAGATGCTGCCGTCGCGCGGGTGGGTGATGCCGAATCGCCGGGCGTTCTCCATCTGGCCGCTCGGCGCCCAGCGGGCCTGCACGGTGCCCGCCAGAAACAGCTCTTCGCGCGGTGGCTCGCGCGCTGCCTCGAAGCGAACCGCTTCCCGCACGACGCCCGGCGGCAAGGCGGGCGGGCGCGCAGGACGCCCTTGGTGCAGATGCCGCACCAGCGCCTGCCAGATCGGCGCGGCACCGCTGACGCCGCTCACGTCGTGCATGGGCTGGCCGCTCGCGTTGCCGACCCACACCCCGACGGTGTAGCGGTCGGTGTAGCCGACGCACCAGTTGTCGCGCATGTCTTTGCTGGTGCCGGTTTTCACCGCGGCGAAGCCCGGCGTGACCAATGCGCTGTCGAGACCGAAGGTCAGCACACGCGCGGTGTTGTCGGCCAGGATGTCGGTGACCAGGTGCGTGGCTGCCGCGTCCGCAACCCGGCGCGCTACCGGGGCAGCCACGCCGGGCGCCACCGGCGCGTGCCGCCCGCCGTTGGCGAGGCTTCGATAGGCATTCGTCAGCGCGAGCAGAGAGACGTCGGCGCTGCCCAGCGGCAAGGCGTGGCCGTAGTAGCCCGCCGTCTCGGGCAGGTCGAAGCCGAAGGCCTTCAACCGCGCCAGCACCGCCTCCGGTCCGAGCATCGCACCCACGCGCACCGCCGGCACATTGAGGCTGGCCCCGAGCGCCGTGCGCGCGCTGACCCAGCCCTTGAAGCCTTTGTCGTAGTTCTGCGGGAGGTACAGGCCGCCCGCCGTGGCGATCTGCGCCGGTGAATCGTCGAGCAGGCTCGCCGCGGTGATGTAGCGCCGTTCGAACGCAAGCTGGTAGACGAACGGCTTGAGGGTCGAGCCCGCCTGGCGGCGTGCCAGCACGCCATCGACATGCGCCGCGCCGGACAGGCTGCCGCTGGAGCCGACCCACGCGAGCACATCGCCGCTGGCGTTGTCGAGCACCAGCACCGCGCCGTCTTCGATGTTGCGCCCCGACAGTTCGGTGAGATGGCGGCGCAGCAGCGTCGTCGCCATGCGCTGTACCGCAGCATCGAGCGTGGTGCGCTGTTGCGCCTGGCCGTCGAGCGGCCATTGGCGCGCGAAATGCGGCGCCAGCTGCTCGCCCAGCGGCGCGCCGCCACGGCGGTTGAACGCAGAGTGCGTCAACCCCACCACGCCGTCACAGGCCAGTGACTGCGCTTGCAGCACACCGCAGGCGCGTTGCGCCACCACATCGGCACGGGCGTTCGGGCCGCGCACCAGCGCTGCCGCGACCGCGGCTTCGTGCGCGTCCAATCCGCTCGCGTGCTTGGCGAACAGCGTTTGCGACAGCGCGCCGATGCCGACCAACTCGCCGCGAAACGCCACGCTGTTCAGGTACGCCTCGAGGATCTCGCTCTTTTGCCACTGCGCATCGAGGCGCTTCGCCAAGACCGCCTGGCCGATTTTCTGCCGCACGGTGCGGCCGCCGGCCGGGCGCGCGAGACCCTCTTCGATCAGGCCTGCCAGTTGCATCGTCAACGTGGACGCCCCGCGCGTTCGCGTGTTCCAGGTGTTCGCCCATGCGCTTTGCGCCACCGCGCGCCAGTCGATGCCGCTGTGTTCATAGAAGCGCTTGTCTTCGCTGAGCACGATGGCTTGCAGCAGCGCGGGCGAGATGTCGGCCAGCGGCACCCACGGCAGCCGGCGCACGGCCATGTCGACACGCAGGGTCTGCAACGGCACGCCGCGGCGGTCGAGCAAGGTGACATCGGAAGGGCGGTGCGCCGCCTTCACTTGCGCGAAGCGCGGCACGTCCTGCGCGTGGGCCGCGCCGGCGGCCAACAACGCCGCCAGCAGCCAGGCGGCCGTCGATCTCATGGCGCCACGTCGAGCGCCACGTTGGGCAGCTCGCCATGGGTTTCGGGCGCATACATGGCCTCGATGCGCGTCGGCGGCAGAACGAAGCGCCCGGGATTGTTCAGGCGCAGCGTGTACTCGACGACATGCATACCGCGCGGCAGGTGCGCCCAGTAACTGCGAAAGGCCTCGAAGCTGCGCTCCTCGAACGCAGCCCACGCCGCGCCTTCGCGGCGTTCGCCCGAGGTGGCCGCGCTGGAATCGCGGCCGAGGCCCGTGCCCAGAATCGCCGCGCCTGCGGGCACCGGGTCGCTGAGAACAACCCACGTCATGTCGCTTTGCGCCTGGATCTCCACACGCACGCGCAGCACGTCGCCACGCGACCAGGCCGAGGGGTCTTTGCGCTGCACCGCCGTGACGGTGCGCACCAGTCCGTAGCCCGCGCGCACCGGCGCGCTCGGCGGCACCGCGGCCAGGCTCTGCACCGTGATCCACGGAGCGCCGGTGCCGTCTTGCGAGATGCGCAGCGTGTCGGGCGCCGCCGGCCACGGCAGCGTGAGCCGCGCGCCTTCGGGCTGGCGCGTCCATTCGATCGCGGCCTCGCCACCGCCCACGGCTGCCAGCGTGCGGCCGGTGACGGGCACGTTCTCGAAACGCGCGGCGAACTTGTCGAGCGCCAGCGCACCCCAGAGGTTGGCGGTGGTCGTGAGCCAGGCCCCGTCGCGCTGGCGTGCGAGGTGGCCGAGCACCATGCGCGGCAGTTCGTCGCGCCACGCCGGATCGTCGAGCACCGCGATGATGAGGCGCGCCGCGTTGGCGTCGGCGCTGTCCATCAGCCACCACCAGAAATCGTCGTCTTCCTGGCTGAAGCGCAAGGTGGTGCCAGCATAGGTGAGGCGGCTGCGCAGGATCTGCTGTGCCTCGGCACGCCGCGCGGCCTGCTGCGGCACACCATCGAGGCGCTGCAGGATGTTGACCCAGTCGATCACCGCCGCGGTAGGCCACTGGGCCGGTGCGATCTGCAGGCTGCCCAGCATCCGGGGCTGTGCGCGGCCATAACGCGAGAGCGCTTCGATGGCGGCGAGCTGGCGCACCGGCAGATCGGCGCGCGGCGACCAGAAGCGCCGCTCGATGCGGCCTTCCACAAAGGCCGTCAGGCCGTCGAGCATCTGCGCCTGCACCGGGCCGGGCAACGGGAAGCCGGCCTCGTGGGTGACGGACAGCAGATGCGCGGTCAGGCGGTCGCTGCCTTGCGCCGGGTCGCCGGCGCGCGGCGGGAAATAGCCCACGAGACCGTCGGCATCGAGGTACGTGGGCAAGGCGTTGGCCAATTCGGCCCAGCGCACCGTGTCATTCAGGCCGACGACTTTCGCGAGCTGCTGCTCGAGGCAGGCATAGGGATACTGCTCGAAGTAGCGACGCAGCCCCGGCAAGGCGCTGCTGAGACGCGGCTGGGCGGCGACAACGAGCCCGCCGCGCGCTCGGCCTGCGTCGGCAATGGCCCCGACCGGCACCGCCACGGGCCAGGTGACCGGCTGGTCGAGCCGCTGCACGGCGGCTTGCTGCACACGCAAAGGCACGGCCGATGCCACGCGCTGCGTGAGCGTGACGCGGTCCTTCGCCTTGGGGCCGCCCTGCTCGTCTGTCGCGATCTGCCAGCGCAGGCGATCGGCGTGGGCCGGCACCGTGACAGGCCAGCTGAGTTCACGTGCGGCACCGGGGGGAATCGAGACCTCTTGCGGCGCGAACGCGGCCAGCGGCTCGGCCGCGGCGCCGTCGTCGCGCTCCGGGGCGCCTTGCAGCGTGGCACGCACCGTCATCGCGCGCGCCGTGGTGTTGCGCAGGGTGACCATCGCGCTGAAGCGATCACCTTCGCGCACGAGCGGCGGCAGCCCGGCCAGCGCCTGCAAGTCCTGGGTCACGCGGATCGTCGCACTGCCGCTGCCGAACTGCTGCACGCCGGCATCGGCGATGGCCACGAGGCGAAAGCTCGTGAGCGAGTCGTTGAGCGGCACGTCGATCACCGCTTCGCCGCGCGCATCGAGCACCACCCGGTCGCGCCACAGCAGCAAGGTGTCGAACAACTCGCGCGTGGCGTTCGCGCCGCCGCCACCGCCCGCGTCCACAGCTTTGCGGCCGTAATGGCGCCGGCCGATGATTTCACTCTGGCCGGTGCTGGTTTCGACACCCCACGGGCGCTGCTGCAGCATGGCGTTCAGCAGATCCCACGACGTGTTGGGGCGAAGCGCCAGCAAGCCTTCATCGACCGCCGCGAAAGCCACCTCGGCGCCGGCCATCGGCTGGCCGTTGTGTTGCACGGCCACACGCACCTTGGCATGCTCGCGCACCGCGTACTGCGTGCGCTCAGGCGTGACGCGCACCTGAAGCTCGTGCGCCGCGAGCCCCACTTTCAGCGCCGCCACGCCGAGCTTGAACGAGGGCTTCGACAGATCGATCATCGCGGTAGGGACCTGCACTTCGCGGCCTTCGTACCAGTACGCCCGGCCCCAGCTGATCGGCGCCTTCCAGCCCCAGGTAAAGAACGAATACCACGGCACCTCGCGCAGCCGGCCACGCAGCACCATCACGCTCACGTAGACGTTCGGCCCCCACGTGGGCTCGATCTTCACGTTCACCGTGGGATCGTTGCCGCGCAGCGTGACCACCTCGGTGGCCATCACGCCTTCGCGCTCGACGCTCACCAGCGCCGTGGCTTCGCGGTACGGCATGCGCACCTGCAGCCGCGCGGTCTCGCCGGGCTGGTAGGTCTTCTTTTCGGGCAGGAGATCGATGCGGTCGTCGTTGTCCTGCGCGAACCAGAGTTCGCCTTGCCCGGTGATCCACACGCTGGCGGCCGCCTGAGCCGTGCGGCCATCGCGGTCACGCGCCTGCGCGATCAGCGCCACCTCGCCCGCGGTGGTGAGATTCGCATCACAGCGCAGCACGCCCTGGCGATCGGTTTTGCCGCTGCACAGCACGCCGAGGTCGCGCACGTCGGTGCGGTTGTCATAGGCATAGAAGCCGCCCACCATGCGCTTGCGCGAACTGATAACCTGCGATGAACGGCCGCGCACCTCCACCGCCTGGCCGGCGATCGGCCGGCCGGCGGTGTCGAGCGCCACGGCCTGGAACATCACCTGTCCGCGCGTGCTGGCCCACGACTGCGAACGCACGCCGAGCACCACCGCGCTCGGCCACAGCGGCGTGCGGGCCGAGACGGTCTGCACCTCGCCGTTGGGATCGTTGAAGCTCACCTCGGCCACCAGCTCGCTGGCGCGCGTGAGCGTGGGCAGCTCGCCGATCACCACGTGCGCAGCGCCTTCGCGGTCGGTGGTCAAGGGCTGGCGATCGGCGATCACGCGGCCGGCCAGCGACGCATCGTCCGCGTCGTCTTCCGATTCCCCAGCCGTCAGATCGCGCGGGGGGTCGAAGCTGAAGTCCTCGTACCCCGGCATCTGCACCCGGCGCTCGCGCAACAACGCCGTGACGCGCACCGGGGCATTGGCCATGCCGCCCCCGGAGAGGTGGCTGAGTTGCACCTGGAGCGGCAATTCGCGTGGGGCGATCGGCACCGTCTGCGGGCCACTGATGCGCGCGTCGACCAGCGGCACGCGAAACTCTTCGACCTGGAAGATCCCGCTGTACCACGGTGCATGTTGCACGCCATCGGGCCCCGCGGCCCGCTCGAGCTTCACGTCGTACACCCCGAGCCGGGCCGCCTGCGGGATCTGCCAGGACGACGATGCGCTGCGCCCGCCCGGCCACGACAGCGGCTGCGCCACTTCCTGGCCGCTGCCCTGGTGCACGATCGTCATGCGCACCGGCCGCTCCTCGGGCGGAAGCGCGGCCAGGCCCGACCCGGTTTCGCGCCGCACGAAGTGCTTCATCGACACCGTGTCACCCGCGCGCAGCAGCGTGCGGTCGAACACCGTGTGCGCCCGCACGTCGGGCTCGGGTTCACGGTGCGTGGGGTGGCCGAAGCGCCAGGGCTCCACGCCTTGCTGCCATTCGCTGAAGACGAAGGCGGTATCCGGCGGGCTCTTCGGCAGCGTCTTGCGGGCCGTGACGAAATAGCCGTCGCCGTCCCGGCATTCCGGCGCACCGAGCGCACGTTCGATGCGGGCGATGCCGTCGGGGCCGGTGCGGCCGGACCACACCGGGCGCCCCGCGCAATCACTCACGCGCACCTCGGCGTCGGGCACCGGACGCCCCCGATCCAACGAGGTCACCCACACCAGGCTGTTCTCGCGGCCCCACTTGAAATGCACGCCGAGATTGGTGACCAGCACACCGGTGCGCACGTACATCGGCGCCGGCTTGTCGAGCAGCGCCTGCCCCAACCCACGCGATTCGATCTCGACCACGTGATAGCCGGGTTCGCGCAACGGGATGCCAATCACCTCGAACGGTCGCGGATCGCCGCCTTGGAGTTGCGGCAGGTCGAGCCGGCGCACATCGTCGCCCTGGCTCAGCAGCGGCAGCTCGCGGGTGCGCACGTAGCGCACCCGCTGCACCTCCCGCACGCGGCCGCGCGCGTCCGTCACCTTCTCCATCTCGTGCCATTGCGCCCGCGGCAGGCCGGCGGCCTCGGCGGTGATGCTGCGCTCGTGGTACGCGGCGACCTTGGCATGCCAGGCGAAGATGTCGGCGTCGCTGCGCAGGGTCTTGATGCGCACTGCGCCGGCCGGCGCCGCCGGCCGCAGGTCGCCCTGCACGTGGCGCAGCGTCAACGGCAGGAGAGCCTCACCATCCCACTCCACCACGCCAAACGGCGCCGCTGCGAACTTGGCCAACGGCGGCGCGGCACCGGTTGCCACCGCCATGGGAAACGCATCGGCATTCGAGAGTGCGCGCCCCGTCACATCGCGCACGCCCGCGTCGATGACCAGGAGATAACGCGTGTTCTCCGGCAAGGGTGACGGAAAGCGCAGCTCTGAAACCTCTTCGGCGCGGTCATCCGCGTCGAACACCGGCGCCAAGGCGGCGCCCGCGTCCGGCATCAGGCGCACAGCCTGGGCCACGCTGCGCGGCACCGGCGAAGAGAACCTCAGCACCATCGGGCGGATCGGCAGGCAGGCGGCATCGGAGCGCTCGCGCTCGCACGAGAACTCGGCAGCCAGCGGCGTGCGCACCGTGTAGTCGAACCGCTGCGCCTGGCGGGTGACCTGCTTCGGGTTGGCTTGCGCCGCCACCCCCGCGCCCCACACCACGCGCACCTTGGCACCGCTGGGCGACGGCCGCTGGCAGGCCAGCAGCAGCATGCGCGCCGCCTTGGCCTGCAATCGCCGCTCTTTCAGCACCGCATCGCGCGCCGCGCCCGTCACCACCTGCATCGGGATGCGTTCGCCGATGCCTTCGACCTCGCAAGCCGCATGGGCCGAGACGCTGGCGGCCTGCGCCGGCGCGGTGAGTTCCATCAGGAAGTGCTGGTCTTCCTCGATCTCGCTGCCGGGATACGGCTGCACCGACGCCACTGCCGGCCCGCCGGTGCTGAAGCTGAATCGGCGCTCGCCTTCCAGCGCGCCCGACTGCGGCTGCCAATCGGCGCGCACTGTGATCTCGCAACGCGCACCGCCCGGCAGCGCCTCGCGGAAGTCGTACAGCCAGACCCGATCGCTCGACCAACGGCCGTCGCCCGGCACCGATGTGCCCTCGCAACTCACCTGGGCCGGATCGGGCTGGGACGTGCGCCCGAAAGGCACCACGGCTTCGGAGAAGCGCACCACGATCTGGCGCACCAGCGCCACCTCGCCCTGTGGCGTGACGCCTGCGACCGTCGCGGCCTGTGCCGCGCTCGCGGCCAGCCAGGCCGCCACGCCAACGGCGCGGGAAATCCATCGACACATGGGGAAGCTCTCTTTGTTGGGGACCAGCATCCGCGCCGCCGAGTGAACCGGCGCCCGGCGCCCCAACCTTACCCTTGCTGACGCGGTTCTTCCAACTCGCGCTGGCGCGCCTGGCCTTCGACGACGCGCAAGCGCGCATCGATCACCGAGGCGTCCATGAAATCGACGGCGGGCATCTTGCGCGCCATCTGCTGCGCGGCGCGCAGGCGGTCGACACCGCCGGTGAGGTCTCCCACGGCAATGCGCGACTCGGCCTCGGCGCGCAACGCGCGCAGGCCAAAACCGAGCTGCTGCCACGCCTGCGCCAGCTGGCTCCATGCCAGCGCGTCATTCGGGTGCAGCGCGGTCCAGGTCTGCATCTCCTGCGCGCTGCGTTCCAGCGCGGCCTTGTCCAACGCCATCGCGATCCGCGCCGACAACAACATCACCGGGCGCGACGACGCGGCGACGTCCACCTTCGCATAGGGCTTGAGCGCTTGCGCGGCCGCTGCCGCATCGCCCCGCGCGAGAAGCAGTTGCGCCTGGAGCATCGCAACCTCGCGCTCGGCCTGGCCGTTGCGGCGAACGATGCCGGCGGCCACCTGGAGCGACGCCTCGGCGCGGTCCCAGTCGCGCAGCAGCGTGGAGGCGAGCGCACTGGCATAGGCCGCGCCAAGCGCATCGGCATCGCTCGCACCTGCCGGCGTACTGAGCGGCTGCAAGCGCCTCAGCGCATCGGTCCGCGGATCCATCATCACCTTGGCGCGCGCCTGGCCCGCGGCATGCGTGAGCAGGCTCGCCGGCGCCACTGGCGCCGCCGTTCCGAGGCGCGAGCGCGCCTCGCCGATGCGCTCCGCATTCAGCGGGTGGCTGCGCAAATACGGATAACCGCCGCTGTCGTTCAGTCGCGACGACTGTTCGAGTTTCTCGAACATGGCTGCCATGCCGCCGGGCGAGAACCCGGCGCTGGAGAGCACGCCGAAGCCGATGCGGTCGGCCTCGCGTTCCATGTCGCGCGAGAAGTTCAGCTGGCCTTGCATCGCCATCGCCTGGCCGCCGGTGAAGATTGCGTTTGCGCCATCGCCCCGGTTGCTTCGGCTCGCCGCCACCGCGCCCAGGATCATCGCCGCCAAGCCGATCAGCGACTGCCGCTGGCTGATCGCCATGCCCCGCGCAATGTGGCGTTGCGTGACGTGCGTCAGTTCGTGGGCGAGCACCGAGGCGAGTTCATCGCGTGTGGCGGTCATTGCGATCAAGCCCAGATGCACGCCGACGAAACCGCCGGGCAGCGCAAACGCGTTCACGCTGCGGTCGCGCACCAGAAAGGCCTCCCAGGCGAACCCCTGCTCCAGATCGTCCGCGATGTCGCCGCGCTGGCGCGCGGCTTCCAGCAGCGGCTGCCAGATGGATTGCAGGTAGTCGAGCAATACCGGGTCGTCCAGGTACGCCGGATCGGGGCGGATCTGGCGCATGATCTGCTCGCCCAGGCGCCGCTCGCTGCCCACGCTCAAGTCCTCCGACGCCAGATCGCCCAGCGCGGGCAGACGGTTCTGCGCCACCGCGGGCGACAAGCCCGGCGGCACCAGCATCAACGAGGCACACAAGGCAGCCAGCCAGCGCTTGGTGCGGGAAGGGCGGAGGGTTTCGGTCAAGGCCACGTCCGTCAGACAAACAGCTTGGAGGCACCACCGCGCAGAAAGGTTCTGCCCGCGCAACGCCGTCACGTCGCTATGATGCCAGCGCCCCTCGATCCTGCTGCCGCGACGACCATGTCCACAAGTGCGCCATCCCCGCTCACCCACTTCGACGACCACGGGCAGGCCCACATGGTGGACGTGTCCGGCAAGGCGGAAACGCACCGCGTCGCACGCGCCAGCGGGGTGATCCGCATGCAGCCGGCCACGCTGGCGCTCATCCAATCGGGCCAGGCCGCCAAGGGCGACGTGATCGGCATCGCCCGCATTGCCGCGATCCAGGCCAGCAAGCGCACGGCCGAACTCATTCCCTTGTGCCATCCGCTGCCCCTCACCCGGGTGAGCGTGTCCTTCGACATCGACACCACCGCATCGCTCGTGCGCTGCACCGTCCAGGTCGAAACCCGCGGGCGCACCGGCGTGGAGATGGAAGCATTGACTGCCGTGCAAATCGGCCTGCTCACCATCTACGACATGTGCAAGGCCGCCGACCGTGGCATGGTGATGGGCGACATCCGCTTGCTCGAAAAGCGCGGCGGGAAATCAGGCGACTGGGTCAGCGCGGTTTGAAATCGCGGAAGGTGAACGCGCGCGTGGCCGGCGTGCACTGAAACGGCAGCACCGCCTCGGCGTCACGCGGCGCATCGCACGCCGCAAAGAACGCCGCCGAGTCGGGATTTCGGAACTCGCGCAATCGATCCGCGAGATAGCGCGCGCGATCGATGTCCCCTTGCTCGGCATAGGCCTTCGCCCAGGCGAGCATCAACCGCGTGTCCAGCAGGTAGTGTGTCGCGCGATCGAACGCCGGCATCACCTCGGACGGATGTGCCGTCGTCGTGACCGCCGCATAGTCAGCATGGTGCGCAAAGAACCAGCTTCGCTGGCCTTCCTCAATGCGCTGCGACAGCGACACTTCCTCGTCCGGCGAGAAGATGGCGGCCACGCGCAGGTAGTCCCAGACGGCCAGGCCGGCGCCGAGCATGAGGGCCAATGACGCGGCCCCCAACCCACGGCGCAGCCAGGGTGTGTCGGCCGGCTCTGCCGTCGTCGGCTCTGCCCTGCTGGCATGGCCGAGGCAGATCCCCAGCGCAAAAGCCGTCGGCAGCAGGAAATAGGCGTACCAGAGCGGGTACTCCAGCAGGCTGTGCACGCCCATCATCAACACCATCACGAACGCCGCCCGGACCATCGACCGCTGGGCCTCGAGCGCGAGGTGGCACGCACGAAATGCCTTCCACAGGCACCAGGCGAGCAGGCCCAGCACCACCATGCCGAGCGGAATGCCCAACTCCACCAGCAGCTGCAGCGGCAAGTTGTGCGTGTGGTCGAAGAACGCGGTGGGCCGATCGGGAAACGGCGTCAACGTCCAGGCAAAGTTGAATTCGCCCCAGCCGACGCCGAACCACGGGTTCTGCTGGATCAGTGCCAGCGTGTTCGACCAGATGGCGAAGCGCGAGCTGGAAAGATCGGATTTCTGGAATTGCTCCTCCCCCGCGAAACCTTGCGCCACCTCCTGCGCCCACTCGCTCATGCCCAGCCAGCACAGCAGGTAGATCAGTGGCGTAAGCCACAGCATCACGCGGGAGAAGCGCGACAGGCTCCTGTCCAGACCGCCCCAGACGGCCAGAAGAACGATGCAGACCATCCCGGTCCGGGAGACGGTCAGCACCGTGCCAAAAACCAGCACAGACAACAGCGCCACGGCGACAAAGCGGCGAATCCCGAGGTTCAGCCGACCCCGCCGCTCAGCCGCCACGTCGTGAAGCCAGACCCCCGCAACCATCGACCACAACAGCAAACTGCTGAGGTGGTTGGGCTGGCGCAGATTGCCGCCGGCACGCCCCGGGGTGGAAGGACGGGCGATCCAATCGCCATCAGCCCAAGCCGGCTGGAACGTTTGAATGCACGCCAACACCACGCTGACAAGCCCGGCCAGCACCGCCGCCGCGCACACGGCCTCAAACGCAGCGCGCCCCCACGCGTTGCGGCTGACGCCATTCGCGACGGCAAGTGCCAATGCCGCGGCCGCCAGCATGCCCGCGGCCGATGCGGCCAACGACGCGGGAAGAAGCGCGAACGCAGCCGATGCACCCGCAGCCCCAGCGAGCAACCCGAAGACCAGCAAGGCCCATGCGCTTTCACGCCACGTTCGATGACCCCCGCGGACCTGGAATGCAGCAACGCCAAGCAACGCACCCCATCCTGCCAGCGCAAAGGCTTGATTGAAGAACGTCGCGGAAGGCGGCCGGTTGTACGCCAGCAGAGTCGAGCCACCAACCGCCGCCATGACAAGAAAGAGCGCGCCTTGGAACGACTGCGCGGGCCTTGAACTCGGAGAAGCTTGAGCAGACACAAGGAGACCGAAGATTTTCAGTAGAGGGCGTATTGAACCAGCGGCATTTCAGCGCTCCACGCTCAGCCCAAGTTGATCCATGCCTGGAGCACACCATTTGACGGCGCTTCCATCAGCAAAATCTTCTTTCAGTTCAGTGAAAACAAGTGCCTTTTTGTCTCGGTATTCTCTTTCCGCCACAGCACTGAATCCAAGAAGTAGTGATGGACGTTGATGAAGATCCAGAACATGAACAGAAAGAGGCCGCTTCCGAAGACCGCACGATCATATGGAACCCAGGCGTCCAAGTATTCAGGCACAAACCAAAAGGCAAGATATCCCAACGTAAAGCCGGCCAGCACAAAGGAGAACATGCGCAGAACGATCGTTCTTCTAGTGGACCTATTCACTCCGCGCCCCGCTCGGGCAGTTTCGAAGTTAAGCCGATACCGCCATACAACAACCAAGTACTGAAGTGAGTGGAACGCGGGCACAACCAAGAGAAGCACCGGCTCCCGTACGAGCAGCCACAGATACAAGGAGGCCACATAAGCCAGCACACCATTCCACGCCGGCCCTTTCTCGGAAGCCCGAACGAGTTCTGACAGGACGGGCAGAGCTCGCCATGTGGTTACTGCAGCCATCGCAGACGCGCAATACAACACCAGCTCTGGCATCGGCAACATGTAGTACTTCAAGCCAAAGTAATTGCCTTCTGCAACCAGCCAGTTCACCAGCATCCAAGACAGCAGCCAACAAACATAACCGTTGTATAGAACCCGCTTCTTCTGTTGTTCGCTCAGATAGCGCCGTTTCAAAACGGAATCGAGGATGAGCATGCCGTACCCCTGCTTCACGTAATGCCATCCAACCAGAAAGAACATCACATTGGCACCCAACGCCAGGCTGGATACGTCACGCTTAAGCAGACACCAACTGAAAAAGGCGATCAACACAAGCGGCACCAGCATCGCCGCAGCCCGATAGCGCCACTGGAAGGCTCCCTCATAAGTCGCCCCAAATGCCTTGCCCCAGAACCCCCGATAGAAAAGCTGATAGGAATGCGCAAAGTGCGGGTGGTTGATGACATTCGCCAGTAGAAGCGTCCAAACCAAAACGTCGCCGCGATACAGATGCGCCGGAAACATCCAGACGATCAGCGGCAAAAGGATGAGAGACGCCCCACCGAGGCAAACAAAATCGACAACGGGCCCGAAAAGATAGCGGGGAGGAGTTGCTTCCGGCGTTGCCACCTCGGAAACCGGATAACCAACGACTGATGACATAGAGGTATTCCTCAACGTTGACATCTCATCTGGCCTCTGTGTGATGTGGCACAACACCTAGAACCGTGCCGTCATGCGTCAGCAGCACCGACCACGTCCCTTTGCGACCATCCAGCGGCAGAAAAGAAGCAGATGCGACTGGCAGCGCTCGCTTGGACAGAATGCCGTCAACACTTGCCTGCACGGCCGGTCGGGTATGAATCAGCGTTTCGACCGGCCGAGCAACACGAGCAGCCTGGCGCTTGCTCAGGTCATAGGGCTGCCAGAAGCTGGGACGCTGCCCGATGTCATACCCCTGCATGGCCATGTCGATGCTCTTCAGCGCTTCGTCATTGCTTGCCGCTGGCCTCGCGCCCAGCCACCACACATGCGCCACGGGCAAGACGCGGTAACCGTCAGGGGCTTGCGCCAACTCGTCCCCAAATACCTCATTGGCCGCGACGACCTTGAATCGGTCGACCTCAAACACCACCGCAATCGGCCGCCCAGCGTATGCCGTATGCAAACCATAGAGCAATGCAGCCAACTGCATCAGCACGAGCATGCCGACGTCCCGCACCGCTTCACGTTGCGGCTTCCCCGGCGACACGATGAACAGCGTCAGAAGCGGGCCCAAGACGACATCGACGCCCAACAGAATCAGCAGCAGATCGCGCCCACCGGACAAGATGAAATGCGACTCGGGATACAGCACAAGAACTGCGCCACCACAAACAGCCGCGAGCGTCAAAGACAAGAGGGCGTGCCACGCGAAGAATCGCTTGCGTCTGACGTCCCAGAAACTTGGCATTAACTAACCGTTCCCCAAATCAACCAAATGACAAGAGGCCCAACAGGGCCTCTTGTCACGAACTACGCCCAGTACTCAATTAAGGCGCGGGTGCGGCTGCGACAGCACGGCAGTTCGCGGGGAGGTACTTGCCCAGAACACCAGTAGTCCCCGTACCCGGCCGACATTGCCACTGGAAAGCTTGGCCCGCGCTGGTGTCGAGGCTCAAATCGAGATCAGCAGGGGTTCCTGCATTCGTCTGCGGCACGACGAGCAACACGTTCTGGCCAGCAGGCACGACCGCTGGCGTGTAGTTGATCGTGATCACGCCAGCGGCAGTGCTCGTGATGGACGACACGTTTCGATTGAGTTCCACATAAGTGACGCCGATGCCATCTTGGCAGGTCGCCGCATCGGTACATGCAGCCATCCCGGTCGGACCGCGGGCGGCAAACGTATCAGCAATCGCCGTCTTGTAGGACGAAGCCAAGCTCAATCCTTCAGTGACCTTGGCGCGGATCGTGTAATCCTGATAAGCAGGCAGCGCCACGGCCGCCAAGATGCCGATGATCGCAACCACGATCATCAGTTCGATCAGGGTAAAACCCTTTTGCATTGAACGCTTCATAGTGAGCTCCTGTGAGGGATGAGGAATGAGACGCCTGATCAGATGCACTGTGCGTGCCAGCCGCGATCCCCTGAAAAAACGTGTGATTTGCCGCCAGTTCTGACACAAACGGTCACCACGCGCGGTAGTTCACGTTGCGCTTGGACACAGGCTGACAAAAACCGTCACCAG
Organism: uncultured Rhizobacter sp.; assembly: GCA_964493285.1. Taxonomy (GTDB): domain Bacteria; phylum Pseudomonadota; class Gammaproteobacteria; order Burkholderiales; family Burkholderiaceae_C; genus Rhizobacter. The sequence goes on from CAZBOF010000024.1 coordinate 29,392, forward strand.
GCACGCCATCAATTCAAATCGATCTGTTGACCCGCCCGCAAAGCGGAGATGCGGTGCGGCACGCTCAATGCGCCCACTTGTGCCATGACGGCATCCACCTCGCCGGGCTTGATGTGCGTGATGTGAACCTGCGCGGGCGCCTTGAGCTGTGCCAGCTCCCGGCCGAGCCGGCGCGGGCACAGATGCTGGCTGACCGCGGCCAGATCGGATTCCTCGTCGCTGAAGGCCGTCTCGATGACGAGATGGGCCACGTTCATCGAGGAAAGTCGCGCCCAGAGCGCCGGGTTGGGCCCGGTGTCGCCGGTGTAGACCCACCATCCGTTGGAACTCTCCAGGGCATAACCGACGGCCGGCACGGTGTGCGAGGCAGGAAGCACTTCGATGGTCTTCCCACCGAGTTGCAGCCGCTGTCCGATGGCGACCGGAACCAGCTGCAGCACAGGGCGGTCGGCTCGGGGGAGCCGGGTGAAATCGGGCCAGATCACGCCATTGAAGATGTGCTGGCGCAGCGCGTCCAGCGTCTCCGGCAACGCATGGATCTGAATGGGCTTGCAGTGCTCGGCCGCGCGCAGCCGCATCACGCTGTCGGCCAGCAGGCCGATGGCCAGCACGTGGTCCAGGTGCGAATGACTGATGAGGATGTGATCGATCTGCGCCAGAGCTTCGAGAGGCAGGTCACCCACGCCGGTTCCGGCATCGACCAGTACATCGCAGTCGATCAAAAAGGCAGTGGTTCGGCTGCCTTCGGCAATGGCACCGGAGCAGCCGAGGACGCGGATTTTCATGGGGCGGCGGGCGAGGCAGGATGGGCGGCGCGAATGGCGCTCTTCGCCTCAATGCTGAAGGTGCGCGCCCGCCTCCGCAAGATCACGATGTCGCATTTGAGGGCAATTGCGGCGTGCGATGCGGAGGCGCCGTGAAAAGGGTCACGGCGCCCCATGCGGTGCTCGGCTCAGATCTGGATGAACTGCATCTGCGTGCCGGCCAGCTCGATCACGTCGCCATTCTTCAGGTGCATGGTGTCGCCCACCAGCGGATTGCCGTTGATCGTCGGCCGGGTCGCGCCTTCGACATGTGCAAACACATAGCCCCCCGGGCGCTTGGTGATCGAAGCCACTTGCACACCGGGCTTGCCAACGGTGGTGACAACCTTGGTCAGGGCCACCTCACGGCCCGCGGCCGCACCGTTGAGGACCTTGATGGTGCCCGGCGCCACGCTCGGCGGCACGCTCCCGAACCCGGAGCTGGGGCCTTGCGCCGAAGTGTGCGCAAACCCATGGCTGTAGCTCGCAGGGGCGGCCGCGCCCTGCTTCATGATCATGGTTTTCTCGTAGTCGGCGCCGTCATCGACCAGGTACTTGATCTTGTACTTGCCGATCTCGACGGTGTCGTTGTGGGCGAGCAGTTGCTTCTTGACGGCCTTGCCGTTGATGTAGGTGCCGTTGGTGCTGTTCAGATCTTCGATGAACACATCGGAGCCCACCATCTGAAGCACGGCATGCTCGCCGCTGACGGCGAGGTTGTCGATCACGATGTCGTTGTAAGGGCGTCGGCCAAGAGTCGTCTTGTCCTTGGTGATCTGTACTTCCTTGATCACGACACCGTCGAGCGAAACGACCAGTTTGCCCATGCTTTGACCTCAGTCCCTTGCTTGTTTCTTGGCCCGCCGTGCGGGCCGAAATAATGGTGGTGTGCCGCCCACTCAACGTCTGAAAGGCCACCACGAGCGGGGCGAAGCGCTTTGTCCGCGCACGCGCACCAGAACCACCGCGATATTATCCTTTCCGCCAGCCTCATTGGCAGCCGCTATCAGTGCTGCCCCCCCTTGTTCAAGCGAGTCGTGCGCGTGCAACACCTGCGAGATGGTGTCGTCGTCAAGCATGTCGGACAAGCCGTCGGAGCACAACAGGTAGATGTCCCCTGGCATCACGTCGTGCAGGTGCGTTTCAAGCAGCACGGTGTCTTCCACGCCCACGGCGCGCGTGACAAGGTTCTTGTTGGATGAGAACGCAGCCTGCTCGGGCGTGATGAGCCCGGAGTCGATCTGCTCTTGCAGCAATGAATGATCGTGGGTGATCTGGGACAGGCGGCCGGCGCGCAGGCGGTAGCCGCGTGAGTCACCGACATGGCCCATCAACAGCCGGCCCTCCCGGAAAGCACCGACCACCAGCGTCGTGCCCATGCCGGCGTATTGGGGGTTGGAATTGGCCGCGTTGAAGATCGCCCGGTTGGCGTTGTCAACACAGATGTCCATGGCGCGGCGCACATCGGTGTCGGAAGCCGAGCCCAGCGCTTCTTGCAGCCACCGGCCAAGTTCGGTCTTGATGAACGAGGTGGCCATGCCACTGGCGACTTCGCCGGCGTTGTACCCGCCCATGCCGTCGGCCAGAACCACAAGTCCGGCCGCTTCATGAATGGCCACCGAATCCTCGTTGTTATTGCGGGCACGCCCCGTGTCGGTGGCGCTGAAGAACTCTAACGACATGGCAGTGGCAAGCGCGGATAGCGTCATCGAGTTCCCGAACCCTTCAGAGGCTGGAATTGTGCCCTGTCTCGGCCCGTTCCATTTTCACGGTGGCCTCGAATCCGCCGGAATCGGGGGGGACTTCCGCTGGCGGCATCGGCGACGGAACATGGGGCTCCGCGCGCATCCGATCGGCTATTTCACGGAGGTCAATCGCAAGTTGATGCCCACTTTCATAGCGCAACTCGGGTTGTTTCTCCAACAGCCGCGCAACCACCCGCGCCAGCACCTCGGGCAGTTCAGGCCGCCAATGGCGCACATCCACCGCCTCCTCGTTGGCGATTTGACGCATCAGCGACGCCATCGATTCAGACCGATGCGGCAGGCGCCCGGTCAGCAATTGATACAGCATCACCCCGAGTGAGTACAGATCGCTTCGCCCATCCACCCGCCGCCCCGCCAACTGCTCAGGCGACATGAACGAGGGTGTCCCGAGCACCAAGCCGGTGCGAGTTCGGTTGGCGTCGGCGATGCGCGCCACGCCAAAGTCGGTGACTTTCACCGTGTCCTCAGTCAAATCGATCATCACGTTGGCGGGTTTGATGTCTCGGTGCACCACCCCTTTGCTGTGGGCATAGGCCAGAGCATCGGCCACCCGGGCCGTGACATCCAGCAGGGTGACGACAGGCAGCAAGCGCGGTGCCTGGGTGTGGGCTTGCAGGTTGTCACCTTGCAGGTACTCCATCGCGATGTAGGCCAGATCCTGCGCCTGGCCCACGTCGAAGATGGTGACGATGTCGGGATGCTGCAGGCGGCCCGCAGTTTCTGCCTCGCGGTAGAAGCGGTCGCGCGCTTCGCTCAGGGCTTCGCCCGAGAATTCGCGGCCCAGCGCCAGGGTCTTGATCGCGACCGCGCGTCCCAGCTTGGGATCGCGACCCAGATAGACCATGCCCATCGCGCCCCGCCCGAGTTCGCGTTCAATGCGATAGCGCCCGAAAAGGCCGGGGTCGTCTGCCCCGCCCGTCGAAGCGGCAGCGGGCAACGAGGTCGGCCGCGGCGTCTCTGCGCGGCCACGGCCCAGCAGCCATCCGATGTGCCCGAAGGTCAGTGCCGACAGCGCCGGCCACACCCAGCCAACCGGGATGGAAAGCTGCCAACGCAACAACGCCGCCACCGCCAGGACGCTGATTGCGAAACTCACAGAGGTGGCCATCGCCGCCTCTCGCCGCAGACGCGGCAAGACCCAGGCGAGCTGAGCCAACACCAGCGCAAGGGCCAGCGCTGTCAAGACTGCGCCCAGCGCGGAGATGCGAAAAAGAGTGTCCGCTGTTGCCAAGCCGTTGCACCTGTCACAGCCCTTCGGAGCGGGGACAGTATCACAAGCATGGCGCAATTCAGCGAGGTTTGACCCTCGCTGAGCCGCCTCGGATGATCAGGCTTCGGACGTGGCCGCCCTGGTGCGGCGGCGCGCCGTCACGGCCTTGCCGATCAGCCAAACGAGGAGCGCTCCCGCCACGCCGGCGCTGTAGCGGATCCAGGCCGCAGGTTCGGCCGGCATGGCGGCACCTTCGGTGAGGTACGGCACCACCACCGGGTCGGTCACCGCCATGGTGCCGGCAATCCACCCCAGGAGCATGCCGCCCAGCGTGATGATGATCGGGAAGCGGTCCATCAGCTTGATGACCAATTGGCTGCCCCAGACGATGATGGGGATGCTGACCAACAGGCCGAAGATCACTAGCGGCATCTGGTGGTCGCCACCCGCGGACTGGGCAGCGCCGGCAATGGCGATGACGTTGTCCACGCTCATCACGAGGTCGGCCACGATGACGGTCTTGATCGCCGCCAAAAGCTTGTCGCTGCCCTTGATGTTGGCGTGTGCATCGTCTTCATGCGGCACCAGCAGCTTGATGCCGATCCAGACCAGCAAAAGGGCGCCGACCAGCTTCAAGAACGGGATCGCCAGCAGTGTGAGGGCGAAGAAGATGAGGATGACGCGCAGCAAGATCGCACCGGCGGTGCCCCACAAGATGCCCTTCGTGCGCTGCTTCGGCGGGAGCTGGCGGCATGCCAGTGCGATCACGACCGCGTTGTCGCCCCCGAGGAGGATGTCGATCATGATGATCTGACCGACCGCGATCCAGAACTCTGGCGCCATGAACTGTTCCATCTCTGCAAACTCGCTAGTGTGAGGCGGGCAAAAGTGTAGGAGCCGGATGCGCCCCCGTCGTGCGTGAAACTACGTGGCCCGGCCGGCGCCGGGAGGCTTGTGCAAATCTCCTCGCCGCGCGGCTGGCCGAGACCACGCCCCGGTCAGAGCAGGCTCTTGAGCAGGCGGCCCATTTCCGATGGGTTGCGGGTCACCTTGAAGCCGCACTCCTCCATCACGGACAGCTTCGCGTCGGCCGTGTCGGCGCCGCCGGAGATCAGCGCGCCGGCATGGCCCATGCGCTTGCCGGGAGGCGCGGTGACGCCGGCGATGAAGCCGACGATGGGCTTCTTCATGTGGTCTTTGCACCAGCGGGCGGCGTCGGCCTCGTCGGGCCCCCC
>CAZBOF010000025.1:0-11188 GCA_964493285.1 uncultured Rhizobacter sp.
CGATCTGGTAGTCCTCCAGCGCGGGGTACAGGATTTCTTCCACCACCGGGCTCAGGCGGTGGATCTCGTCGATGAAGAGCACGTCGTTGCGCTCGAGGTTGGTGAGGATCGCGGCCAGGTCCTTCGGCTTCTCGAGCACCGGCCCCGAGGTCTGGCGCAGGTTCACGCCCAGCTCGTTGGCGATGATGTGGCTGAGCGTCGTCTTGCCCAGCCCCGGCGGGCCGAACAGCAGCACGTGGTCGAGCGCTTCACCGCGTTTCCTGGCGGCGCCGATGAAGATCTCGAGCTGTTCGCGGGCTTTCACCTGACCCACGTATTCGGCCAAGCCCTTGGGACGGAGGGCGCGTTCGATCGCTTCCTCGTTCGGCGATGCCGGGGCGGCGCTGACCACCCGACGATCGTCAGCGGGCGCGCGGCCGCGGGGGGCCAAGTCGTCGGTCTGGATGCTCATGCCGGCATTATGAGCAGCTCGGCTGCGGCGGGTGTTTGGCACAATGCCGCCCCATGACCTCCCGTGCGGCCTGGACGAAACGCTTCCCCCTGTGGGTGGCGGTGTTCGCCTTGCTGCTGAAATCGGCCATGCCGATGCTGGCCAGTGCCTCGGCGGGCTGGCAAGGCAAGACGCTGGTCGAGGTCTGCACGGTGTATGGCATTGCGACCATCGCCCTCGACGGCGAGGCTTCGTCGCCACTGCCCGATGCCACTTCGCACGCGGGCGAGCACTGTGCCTTGAATGCGCTCGTGGCGGCCGGCCCGGCTGGCGAGCCGCTGGGCGGGTTCGCACCGCCGGCCCGCCATGCGCCGCGGCTGCTGATCCCGCTGCACGCGCCGCCGCCGGACGCGGTGGCCCGCTGGGCTGCCCAGCTGAGGCACGCGCCGCCGCCTCTCGCCTGAACCTACCGCCACCGCCCGCCTGATGCGCGGGCGTTCGTGATGCCCGGGTTCCGCCCGGGCCTGTTCAGGATGTCTTTCGTGATGATGATCAAACGCTCCGCACGGGCGTGGGCGCCGGCGTGCGCTCTGCTCGTGTGCCACCCCATGGCCTGGGCGCAGCCCGCGCCCCAATCTGCCCCAGACGACGCGCAACTGAACGAGGTCGTCGTGCGCAGCGGGCCTGCCGGCTCGCTGCCTACGTACTTTCCTGCCACGGTCGAGGGCATCGGCCGGCGCGACATTGAAACCCGCATCAATGCTGCCGACAGCGAAGACGCGCTCAAGTACTTCCCCAGCCTGCTCGTGCGCAAGCGCTACATCGGCGACTACAACCACGCGGTGCTCTCCACGCGCGCCTCGGGCACCGGCAACAGCGCCCGCTCGCTGGTGTACGCCGATGGCGTGCTGTTGTCGAATTTGCTCGGCAATGGCGCCACGTTCGCGCCGCGCTGGGGCTTGGTGTCGCCGGAGGAAATCGAACGCGTGGACGTGCTCTACGGCCCGTACTCGGCGGCTTACCCCGGCAATTCGGCAGGCGCCGTCGTCGATTTCGTGACCCGCATGCCCGAGCGTTTCGAGGCGCATGCGAAGGTGTCGGCCTTCATGCAGCCATTTGCGCTGTACAACACCCGGCGCACCTACACAGGCTGGCAAAGCAGCGCGTCGCTGGGCAACGTGCACGGGCCCTGGTCCTGGCGGCTCGGCTTCGGTCGCCTGGACAGCGAAGGCCAGCCGCTGACCTTCACCACCCGCGCCACGCCCTTGGCGGGCGCGGTGCCGGGGCAGGACCGCTTTGGCGCCCCCTGGTTCATCGACGGCGCAGGCTTGCAGTACCGCACTGTGCAGGACCATCTCAAACTGCGTGTCGCCCGCGAACTGGCACCGGGCCTGCGGGCGAGCTACCTGCTCGGCTGGTGGCGCAACGCGTCCGACGCGGTGAACGAGTCATACGTCAGCCCGAACGCCTCGGGACTCACCAACCTGGACCGGCTGGAACACCACATGCATGCCCTCACGCTCAGCCGGCGCGGCGTCGGCGACGTGGATTGGTCGCTCGCGGCGAGCATGTACGACTACGCGCGTGATACGGCGCGCCGGGGGCCGGCCGGCGCGGGCGCCGGCACGCTGGCCGACATGCAAGGCACCGGTTGGGCCACGCTGGCGGCCAAGGGCACCTGGCGCGTCGGCGCCGGCCACGCGGTCGAAGCCGGTTGGCAGGTCGAGCAGCATCGGCTGCGCACGCGCACGGCCGGCAATCTGCCCGACTGGTATCACGGCGACGCTGGCACGCCAGGACGCTTCGATGGCGAGACGCGATTGCAATCGGTGTTCGCGCAAGACGTCTGGCGCTTCGCACCAGAATGGCAGGCGGTGCTTGGCCTGCGGGCGGAGCACTGGCAGGCGCAGGATGGGTTCACCCAAAGCGGCGACTCGGCATACGCACATCCTGCGCGCAGCCAGACGCGCTTGTCGCCGAAGGTGGCGCTGTCGCGCCAGATCGGCAGCGACTGGCAGCTCAAGGCTGCGATGGGGCGCGCGATCCGCTTCCCCACCGTGTCGGAGTTGTACCAGGGGGCGGTCACGGCGGGCGGCATCAGCGCCGTCGCCAACCCCGACCTGCGGCCCGAGGCGTCGTGGACCGGGGAGGTCAGCGCCGTGTGGCATGCGTCCGAAGACTCGCATCTGCGCGTGACCGTGTTCCGCGAGACCACGCGGGATGCGCTCTACAGCCAAACCCACGCCGGCCCGCCGGTCACCAGCAGCGTGCAGAACGTGGACCGCGTGCGGACCACGGGGCTGGAAGCCGCCTGGCAGAGCGAAGGTGTGATGGTGCCCGGGCTCGACCTCCAGGCCAGCCTCACGTATGCCGACTCGAAGATCCTCGCGAACAGCGGCTATGTGGCGGTGCCGGGCGACACCCTGGGCAAATGGCAACCGCGCGTGCCGCGCTGGCGCGCCACGGTGCTGGCCGCGTGGCGCCTGGGCGAGCGCGGCTCGGTCAGCTACGGGGTGCGCTACAGCGGCGTCCAGTACACCAGCCTCGACAACCGGGATGTGAACGGCCATGCCTACATGGGGTCTTCGCGCTACCTGGTTACGGACTTGCGCTTGCGCTATGCCGCAGGCAAGCGCTGGCACGCCGCTTTCGGCATCGACAATCTCAACAACGCCCAGTACTGGAACTTTCATCCGTACCCGCAGCGCACCTACAGTGTCGAGCTGAAGTTCGATCACAGCGCGCTGTGAACCCGCTCTCCCCATCTGAAGAAAGACGCACCATGACGAACGCACCCCGTTTCCTTTTCGCCCTGGCCTGCTCGACGGCGGCGTGGGCCGCCCAGGCGCATGACCACGGCCAGGCTCCTGCAACCCAGCCGCACGCCGCGCATGCGGCGACGTCGACCCGCGCGGTGGCGGTGACGCGGCCCTATGCGCGGGCCACGGCCGCGGGCCAGTCGGTGGGGGCGGGCTATCTGACGCTGACGAACCCTGGTGCGGCGGACAGGCTGCTGTCGGCATCCGCCCCCGTCTCCCAGACCGTGGAGCTGCACACGATGTCGATGGACGGCACGGTGATGCGCATGCGTCAGGTCGACGCCATCGAGCTGCCCGCGGGGCGGACCGTGGAGCTGAAGCCGGGCGGATTGCACCTCATGCTCATGGGCCTCAAGGCGCCGCTGGCGGCGGGGTCGCAGTTTCCGCTCACGCTGCGCTTCGAAAAGGCGGGTGAAGTGACCGTGCAGGTGAAGGTCGAAGCCGCCGGTGCGTCAAGCGCAGGCCACGGCGACCACGGCCACAAGCATTGAGTCGGATGCGGCCCTTCGGCGGACGACGCATGCGCCGTTCGCTCAGAAGGCCTTCCTCATCGCGAATCGCTTGAAGGTGACGCCGCCGCGTTCCACATGCTGCGCTTCCATCACGCTGAAGCCCTGACGCGCGAAGAAGGGCGCGGCGACCAGGCTGGCATCGGCCCGCAGAGTCGTCACGCCTGCTTCGCGCAGTGTGTGTTCCGCGGCGCGATACAGCTGCGTGGCCACGCCTTGGCGGGCGATGGGCGGCGCCGTGAACAGCAGATCAATCAGCCCGTCGGCAGTGAACGCGATGAACCCGCCGAGTGCCGCGCCGTCGTGTGCCACCAGGGTGCTCAGGCCGGCGAGGCGCGTTTCCCAGTGGCGCAGGTCGGGTGGGCGCGGTGCCCACGCGGCACGTTGCTCGGCGCAGTACGCCTCGGTGGCAAGCGTGTGGACTGACGCGGTGAAGAGTTCGGCGATGGGGCCGAGATCGGCCGCCGCGGCGGATCGGATGTGCACGGAGACTGGCGTGCCGTCGAGCCTTATGCACCGGGGCGCGACCGGGACATCGTGGCGTTGCGAAAGCGCTCCCGCTGCGTGTCGGTGCTCAGATGCGAGGCCAGCCGGTCGAGCAGCTCGCCCGCCGAATCGGCGCGTTGCGTTTCATCGTCGAGCAGGGCGTCGGCGCCCGGTCCGATCTCGCGGGTCAGTGCCACACGCAGGCGCTCTCGCTGGGCGGGGGTGATCCGGTAGGTGTGATGCGCGGGTGCCTGGGCGTCACCAGGGAGGTCGGCCGGTGTGGTGTCGCCGCCTTCGATGTGGCGGCGTGTGACCCAGGCGTCCAGCCACTGCCGGCGGTCTTTCGGGCTGAGGATCAGGCGTGCCGCCGCGGCGATGAATTCGTCTTCGCTCTGCGCCTGCGCGGCATAGCGTTGCAGATGGGAGGACACGTCGCTGTTCAGCCGCTTGCGCAAAGAGCGCTCCACTCGGGCGAGAAGACGAGGAGTGATCAGATCGGCCATGGACCTCTGCTGGATGCACGCGAAATGCGGTCGCATTCTAGGCGGGAGGGGGCGTGCAACGGGGCCGTGAGGGGCCCGGCCATGTTGCCGACACGGCTGATGTGTAAGCGAGTTTTGCACGCTCGTGCGCAGCGCGATTCCTCAGCGGGCGAGCGCTTTCAAGGCCAGCTTGATGCCGTCGCTCACACCCACGTCGGCAGGCAGGTTCTTCAAGGCGGCGGCGGCTTCGCGGTCGCTATAGCCCAGCGCGACCAGCGCCTGCAGGATGTCGGCCTGCGCGTCGCTGGCCACGTGTGCGGGCAGTGCCAGGTCGGCGCCCAGCTTGCCTTTCAGTTCGAGCAGCAGCCGCTCGGCGGTTTTCTTGCCGATGCCGGGCACCTTGACCAGCCGCCCGCTCTCCTGCAATGACACGGCTTGCGACAATTCCGCGATGCTGAGCCCCGACAGGATGGACAGCGCCGTGCGCGGCCCGACGCCCGAAATCTTCACCAGCAGGCGGAAGGTGGCGCGCTCCTCGGGGGTGAGAAAGCCGAACAGCACCTGCGCGTCTTCGCGCACGACGAAATGGGTCAGCAGCGTCACCCGCTCGCCCAGGGCGGGCAGGTTGTAGAACGTGCTCATCGGCACGTCGACTTCGTAGCCGACGCCGCCGACATCGATCAGCAACTGGGGCGGGTTCTTTTCAGCGAGCAGGCCGCTCAGGCGTCCGATCATGGGGCGGGGCGAACGGGTGGCGGCCGCTCAGCGGCGGAACAGGCCGAGGCGCTGCGCTTCCAGCGCGGCTTCGGCGCGCGAGCTGACATTCAGCTTGCGGTAGATCTGTTTCACGTAGTCGGCGATCGTGTGGCGCGACAGGTTCAGCTGCACGCCGATCTCGGGCAACGTGAACCCCTTGGCCACCCACAGCAACACTTCGTTCTCCCGGTCGGTGAGCGAGACGTGCGGCAGGTTCTGTGGCCGCTCCTGCGGCTTGTTCTGGGCGGCGAAATACGCGATGACCCGGCGCGCGATCGAGGGCGACAGCGGCGGCTCGCCCTGGCTGATGCGCTGGAGCTGGTCGATGAAATGCTCTCGCGGCTGCTCTTTCAGCAGATAGCCGAAGGCGCCGGCCTGCAAGGCGGGGAAGAGATGGTCGTCGTCGTCATGGATGGTCACCACCACCGACTGCGCCTCCGGCTGCGCCTCGCGCAAGGCGGTGACGACGTCCACGCCGGAGCCATCGGGCAGGCCGAGGTCGATCAGGGCGACTTCGAAGCGCTCTGCGGTGATCAGCGCCAGAGCGTCATGCACCCGGGCGGCCTCGAACACATGTGCCTGTGGAAACACCTGCACGGCCAGGGCCTTGAGCCAGGCGCGTATTTCGGGAAGGTCTTCAAGAAGAAGGATCTTGTTCATGGCGGGCCTTGGGTCGCGGGTTGGGTGGCAGCACCGAAATCATCGTAACAGTCCGCTGCTTGCTTGAGGGCGGCGCTGAACAAGTCCCTCGCGGACGGCGCCTCCTCGCGGGGACGGGTTCAGCGTTGCCTTGGCAGCGAAACGCATCTTCACATCACGCGACGCCGAGTGGAAGCGTGAGCCGGATCACGGTTCCGTAGCCGGGGCCGGATTCCACCAGGCATTGCCCATGCATCTGCTTGGCGCGGTGCTTCATGCTGGCCATGCCGTGGCCGCGGTCGAGTTTGCCGTCGAGTTCCATGGGGATGCCGCGGCCGTTGTCCTGCACCACCAGCACGAAATCCTGCTGGCCGAGCGTACAGCGCACTTTGCAGTGCGATGCACCGCTGTGCTTGATGACGTTGCTCACCGCCTCGCGCAGGATGCGGGTGGTCTGCACGAATGCGCGCGCCGACAGCTGCTGGGTGTCGTCCTCGTTCGGGCTGCGCCAGTCGACCTCCACGCCGGCCTGGCCGAGGCGGGAGACGGTCTCGGCCCGCCAGTCGGCCAGGGCGTCGGCCACCCGCAAGGGCTTGCCGGTGAGGCCCCGTACCGACAGTCGCATTTCCTCGAGCGCTTCACGCGCCAGCGTGGAGATGCGTTCCGACTCGCTGGTGTGCACGATGGTGAGCAGCTTGGCGCCGAGGTCGTCGTGGAGGTCGCCGGCGATGCGCTTGCGCTCCTTTTCGGTCACCTGCTCGACGCGCAGCTCGGCCATCTGCACGTAGTTGCGCTCCATCTCGGCGGTGGCGGCGGCGACGCGGCTTTCCAGCGAGTTGCGCGCCGCCTCCGCGGCCTGCAGCGCGAGGCCGAATGCCTTGAGCTGGCGCGAGCCGATGACGATGAACATCAGCGGCAGTGCGAAGTGCAGCACATGCACGTGCGGCAGCGCCAGCCAGTCCATCTGCATCGCGCGCTCCAGCAGCACCAGCAGGCCCATCACGGCCAGCATCATCGCCATCGGCCAGAAGTTCTCGCGCCGCGCGTGCCATTCGGTGTAGAGATACAGGCCCATCACGATGATGACCTCGGCCGCCATCAGCAGGTACCAGGCGTTGCTGACGGCGAACGTGCGGCCCGGCCCGGCCAGCCAGAGGGTCAGCGGCACGGCGATGCATTGGGCCACCAGGCCCGCTTCGATGATGCGCGAGCGCAGCGCGCAGTAGCTCAGCAGGAACTGCACCACCAGCGCCGTCAGAAGCGCAAAGCCGATGCAGATCGTCATCTCCACCAGGCTGTTGTCGAGCGGGATCTCCTGCCACCAGGTGCGCGCCGTCAGGGCATTCCAGGTCAGGGTGAGCAGGCCGAAATACATCAGGTGCACTTCGCGCCGGTTGATCCAGCCGAGAAACAGGATGAACACGCCCAGGACGGTGGTGGCGATCGTCACCCACTGGACGACGGTGATGTTCCAGAACAGGGCCGAGGCCTGGGTGGCGGCAAGCGTCTCTTGCGGGCCGATGAGCACCGCGGACATCCCGCCCGCGCGCTGGCGCGAGGTGACTTTCTGCAAGGCGTAGCCCTGGACCTCGATCTCCAGCACATTGCCCTGCGGCCGCAGCATGGCGGTGGGCAGCGTGACCAGTTGCGGATAGAAGCAGTTGCGCGTGACCGGCTCTTCCATGCGCCCGGTGCGGTGAACCACGAACCCGTTCAGGGCCACCACCGCATTGCTGCACACGCGCGCGATGTAGGCCGCCAGCAGGGTGTCGGCGGAGGCGCCGGGCGCATCGAAACGCAGGTGGTAGCGCACGGGACCGTCTTCGCGCGGGCGGGTGTCGGCCCAATCGTCAGGCAGTTGCACGGGCCGGGCCGTGCCATCGACGATGGCCACGGCCGCGTCCAGCGCGAGCACGTTGACTTCCGCCGCACGGGCCGGGCCGGCGCCGAGGCAGATGGAGAACGCGAGCCACGCGGCCCAGGCGGCGCAAAGCGTGCGAAGAAGGGGCGGCGCGTGCATGGTCGGCGATTGTGCAGGATATGCCCTTGGCGGGTGCGTGCGGGTGCACCGGCCGTGGCGCAAGTCACAATCCTGCTTTCGGAAGGAAAGCCGGTGATTCTTCGACACGAATTTGCTCCGCTGGACAACGTTCGGCTCGCGCACCTGTGCGGCAGCCTGGACGAGCACCTGCGGCAGATCGAAACCGCCCTGGGCGTGCGCATTTCCCGGCGCAATGCGGCATTCCGGGTCGAGGGTCCCAAAGCGGCGGCGGAGCGAGCGATGGGTTTGCTGCAGGTGCTGTACGAGCGGGCGCGCAAGCCGATCCCGCCCGAGGCGCTGCAGCTCGCCCTGGTGCAGGCCGCCGCGAGCGACGGCCCGGCGCCGGGCGCACCCGGGCCGGACGCCGTGCCGACCCTGCGTACCCGCCGCGCCGACCTGGCCGGGCGCACGTCCAACCAGCATCACTACCTCGGCAGCATCCAGAGCCACGACATCACGTTCGGCATCGGTCCGGCCGGCACCGGCAAGACCTTCCTGGCCGTCGCGAGCGCGGTCGATGCCCTGGAGCGCAGCGCCGTGCAGCGCATCATCCTCACGCGCCCGGCGGTGGAAGCGGGCGAGCGGCTCGGCTTCCTGCCCGGCGACTTGGCGCAGAAGGTCGATCCCTACCTGCGCCCGCTGTACGACGCGCTGTACGACCTGATGGGCCTGGAGAAGGTCGGCAAGGCGTTCGAGAAGGGCACGATCGAGATCGCCCCGCTGGCCTTCATGCGCGGGCGCACGCTGAATCACGCGTTCGTGATCCTGGACGAGGCGCAGAACACCACGCGCGAACAGATGAAGATGTTCCTCACCCGCATCGGCTTCGGCAGCAAATGCGTGGTAACGGGCGACGTGAGCCAGATCGACCTGCCCCGCGGCACCGAAAGCGGGCTGATCGATGCCGAGCGCGTGCTGCGCAAGGTCAAGGGCATTGCGATGACGCGTTTCACTTCCGCCGACGTGGTACGCCATCCGCTGGTGGCCCGCATCGTCGAGGCCTACGAGGCTGAATCGCCCGAGAAGAGTTGATGGCTCGCCCGCTGCTGACCTTGTCTCTGCAATTTGCCGACCCGCGCCACCGCGCGGTGCTGCCGCGGCACAAGGTGGCTCGCTGGATCCGCGCGGCCCTGTCCTTGCCCGCGGAGATCGCGGTGCGTGTGGTCGGCGCCGAAGAAGGGCAGGCCCTCAACCGCGACTACCGGGCGCGCGACTACGCCACGAACGTGCTGACATTCGACTACACGCACGAGCCCGTGGTGGCGGCCGACCTGGTGCTGTGCGCGCCGGTGGTCGAAGCCGAGGCGCGTGACCAGGGCATCACGCTCGAAGCGCACTACGCGCACCTGCTGGTGCATGGCGCGCTGCATGCACAGGGGCACGATCACGAGGACGACGATCAGGCGCGCCGCATGGAGGCGCTGGAAACCGAGATCCTGCTGCGCCTGGGCATCGCCGATCCGTACCGGCGCTGAGCCGGCTCAGCCGCGCGAGACGCTCAGGTAGCGCTTGCGCCAGAAGAACAGGCCGAGCCCGCCCCCGACCAGCACCATGATGACCGTGGCGACCCAGACGCCGGTTTGCGCGTGGATCAGCGGCAGCCCGTCGAAGTTCATGCCGAAAAAACCGGTGATGAGGTTCAGCGGCATGAAGATGGCCGTGAGCACCGTCAGCGTGCGCATGATGTTGTTGGTGCGGTTGCTTTGCGCCGAGAAGTGCATTTGCACCGCGGTTTCGGCAGACGATTCCAGCCGGCGCACGTGGCCGAGCACGCGCTCGATGTGCTCCAGCACGTCGCGCGAGCGCACGCGCAGCAGCTCGCGCTCGCGGGCGCCGGCGTCACTCACCGGGGCGGGCCACTCTTCCAGGGAATCGATCCATTCGACGATGGCGCTGCGCTGGTCTTCGCAGATGTCTTCCAGCAGATGCAAGGCGTTGCGCGATTCGAGCAGCACTTGCCAGCTGTTGAACGTGCTTCGGGGGTGGAACAGCTCTTGTTGGAGGTAGCTGAGCTGGCGTGTGAGCAGGCGGCGCAGGTCCAGGTAGCCATCGACCATGAAGTTGACCATGCGCAGCATCAGGTCGGCGGGCGAGGTGGGCAGGCGCGACGAGCCGCTGCGCGATTCCGCGCCGAGCGCCATTTGGGGAAGCCGGCTCACGAAATGATCGCGCACGCCGCAATCGGTGGGGTGTACCGTCAGCAGCACGCGGTCGAACATCGCAAACCCCACGGGGCTGGTGTCGATCGCCTGGAGTGCCTTCTTGGCGGACGCCAGCGTGCCTTGCTGTTCGTCGACGAACAGGCTGGCGCTGCCGTTGCCGGCGGCCAGGCGCCGGAACACCAGCAGGTCGTACCACGAGGTGTAGTCGAAGTGCGAGGGCAGCTGGTTGTTCAACAGGTCGCTCACGTGCAGGTCGACCAGCTGGGTGCCGGTCCAGCGTTGCAGCGCAGCCTGCAGTTCGGCCGTCTGCACTTCGAACTCGCGCCGCGCGCTGCCGATCCAGAGGTATCCCTCGGCGGGCATCTGCTCCGGCAATGCGTCCAGCTCGGTGCTCTGTTCCGGGGTGATGTGCAAGACGCGCATGAGAGGCGTGCGGCGCGGCGTCAGCGGGCGCGCAGCAGGCGCGCGGCCTCCAGTGCGAAGTAGGTCAGCACGCCATCGGCGCCGGCGCGTTTGAAGGCGAGCAGGGCTTCCATCATCACCCGGTCGCCCTCGAGCCAACCATTGAGAGCCGCAGCCTTCAGCATCGCGTACTCGCCGGACACCTGGTAGGCATACGTCGGCACGGCGAAGGTGTCCTTCACGCGGCGCACGATGTCGAGGTAGGGCATGCCGGGCTTCACCATCACCATGTCCGCGCCTTCGGCGAGATCCAGCGCCACTTCGCGCAAGGCTTCGTCCCCGTTGGCCGGGTCCATCTGGTAGGTGTTCTTGTTGCCCTTGCCGAGGTTGGCGGCCGAGCCGACGGCATCGCGGAAGGGGCCGTAGAACGCACTCGCATCATGGCGTACAGCGCCAAGTATG
>CAZBOF010000025.1:11198-34104 GCA_964493285.1 uncultured Rhizobacter sp.
GTCCACGCCTGCCTGGGCCTGCACCAGCGCCTGCTGCGCCAGGATCTGCACGGTCTCGTCGTTCAGGATGTAGCCGCCGGCATCGCACACGCCGTCTTGCCCGTGGAGGGTGTAGGGGTCGAGTGCGACGTCGGTCAGCAGGCCGAGTTCGGGGAAGCGCTGCTTGAGGGCGCGTGCCACGGTGGGCACCAGGCCATCCGGGTTCAACGCTTCTGCACCATCGTTCGATTTGTGCTGCGCATCAATCACGGGAAACAGCGCCAGCACCGGGATGCCCAGCTGCACGCATTCCTCGGCCACCGGCAGGAGCAGGTCGAGGCTGAGGCGTTCCACGCCCGGCATCGACGCGACGGCGTGGCGCTGGCCATGCCCGGCCAGCACGAAGACCGGAAGAATCAGGTCGCTGGCGTGCAGGTGGTTCTCGCGCACGAGCGCGCGGGTGAAGTCATCGCGGCGAAGGCGGCGCGGGCGGCTGGCGGGATAGGGCGGGGGGGTCTGCACGGGGCGCGGTTCCTGGCTCGGCGGAACGGAGCGGGCGCGCGGCACAGAGGCGCGCACACCCCGTATTCAAGCGACGACAGGCTTGCGCCCGTCCAGCTTTCATCTGATAAAGTCGATCTTGAATGATAGCTGCAAGGCTGTCGTTCCCTGCTTTTCCTCCCTGAGCAGGAGCCCGACCGTGATGACAGCGATAGGGCTTTCCAGCCCCGGCCTGATGGTCGGGGCTTTTTTATGGCCGGCATGCGCCCCGGCGCCAGGGCGGGTTTCGTCCGGCGTGCGCGAGAGCGGGCTCCATAATGCCTTCGCATGAGCAGCCTTTATCTGTGGGTCAAAGCCTTTCACGTGATCTTCGTTGCGAGCTGGTTTGCCGGCTTGTTTTACTTGCCGCGCCTGTTCGTGAATCTGGCGATGGTGCCGCCCGACAGCCATGCCGAACGTGAACGGCTGCTGCTGATGGCGCGCAAGCTGTATCGCTTCACCAGCATGCTGATGGTTCCAGCGCTGCTGCTCGGGCTGTGGCTGTGGCTGGGCATGGGGGTGGGCCGCGGCGAGGGCAACGGATGGCTGCACGCCAAGCTGCTCCTCGTGGTGCTGGCCCTGGGCTATCACCACGCCTGCCGATCGCTGCTGCGCAAGTTCGAGTCGTTCAGCAGCCGGCGCAGCGAGCGCTGGTTCCGCGTGTTCAATGAAGTCGCGGTGCTTTTGTTCGCTGCCATCGTCGTGTTGGTGGTCGTCAAGCCGTTCTGACGCCATGTCGCCGAAGCGCCAGCGCAGCTCCGCCGCATTCCTGGCGCTGCTCTACACCGCGCTGATCGTCTACGCGAGCCTGTCGCCGTTTGCTGGCTGGCGGGCAGCACCCGATCTGCCGTACTTCGGCTTTGCGCACATGCCGTGGCGGCAGTGGTGGACGCAGTTCGACCTGATCTCCAACCTGCTCGGCTACATGCCGTTCGGCGCCTTGCTGTTCGGCGCCCAGGTGCGTGCCGGCCATGGCGCGTTGCGCGCCGCGGTCATCACGGTGGTGGCGGGTACTTTCTTGTCCCTGTGCATGGAGAGCCTGCAGAACTACCTGCCGCAGCGGGTGCCGTCCACGGTGGACTGGCTGATGAATGCCGGCGGGACGGTGCTGGGCGTGCTGGTCGCGGCCATCGTGCAGGGCCTGGGCGGCGTGGACCGCTGGCAGGTGCTGCGCGACCGCTGGTTCATCACGCACAGTGCCGGTGGCATCGCGCTGCTGCTGTTGTGGCCGGTGGGGCTGCTGTTTCCACCGCCGGTGCCGTTCGGCATGGGGCAGGTGTGGGTGCGTTTGCAGGAGTGGGTGGCCCAGGGGCTGGCGGGCACGCCATGGTCGGCCTGGGTCGATGGCTGGGGGTACGCGCGCCTAGGGCTCACGCCGCTGTCGCGCGGGGCCGAGGGGTTTGCCATCGTGCTCGGCGTGCTGGCGCCCTGCCTCCTCGCGTTCAGCGTGATGCGCGGTGGCTGGCGGCGCGGCGTGCTGGTGCTGCTCGTGCTGGGTTGCGGCCTGGGCGCAGCGGCGCTGTCCACGGCGTTGAACTTTGGCCCGCAGCACGCGATGGCCTGGCTCACGCCCGCGGTGTGGCCGGCGGTGGTCGTCGGTGCGTTGCTGGCTTTGCTGCTGTCGCTGCTGCCCCGGCGCGGCGCGGCCGGCCTCGGGCTGGTGGCATTGACAGCGTTGGCGGCGCTGGTGGCCCAGGCGCCTGCCGATCCCTACTACGCGCAGAGTCTGCAGGCGTGGGAGCAAGGACGTTTCATTCGCTTTCATGGCGCCGCGCAATGGGTGGGCTGGTTGTGGCCGTACGCAGCGCTCGCCTATCTGCTGGTTCGCGTGAGTGCGCGCGAGCCGGCCCCGGCACCCCAAGAGTCTGCGCCGTAGTCCGTGCTGCGGGCTCAGGCATGCCCGCTCCTTAGAATGGCGCATGAGTTATTTCCAGCGCCACATCTTTTTCTGCTTGAACGAGCGCGTGAACGGCGAAGACAGCTGTGCGCACCACAACGCCAAGGCCGGGTTCGATCACTGCAAGTCGCGTGTGAAGGCAGAAGGTCTGGCCGGCCCCGGCGGCGTGCGGGTCAACAAGGCCGGCTGCATGGACCGCTGTGCCGGCGGCCCGGTGGCCGTGGTGTATCCCGAAGCCACCTGGTACACGTACCTGGACGAAGAAGACATCGACGAGATCGTCGAGTCGCACCTGAAGAACGGCCAGGTGGTCGAGCGCCTTGTGTTGCCCGACTCTGTCGGCCGATGAACCGTCAGACGCGACGCGTGCGGATCGACGGGCCGGCCGGAGCGATCGAGTGCGCGATCGATGAGCCCGAAGGCGCGGTGCGGGGCGTGGCGGTGGTCTGCCACCCGCATCCGCAGCACGGCGGCACGATGGACAACAAGGTTGCTCAGACGCTGGCGCGTGCGTTCAACCAGCTCGGGCTGCGCGCCGTCCGCTTCAATTTCCGCGGCGTCGGCGCGTCCGATGGCGCCTGGGACGACGGCCAAGGCGAGATCGACGACGCGTTGGCGGTGATCGCCGCGCACTGCGATGCCGACCTGCCCTTGCATTTGGCCGGTTTCTCGTTCGGCGCGTATGTGGCCGCCGAGGCCGCGACGCGGCTGCCCGCGGCCGGCAAGGCGCGGCGCCTGGTGCTGGTGGGCCCGTCCACTCAGAAGCAAGCCATGCCGGCGGTGCCCGAAGGCACGCTGGTCATCCACGGCGAGGCCGATGACGTGGTGCCGCTGTCGGCGACGCTCGATTGGGCGCGCCCGCAGAGCTTGCCGGTCCTGGTGATTCCGGGCGCCGGGCACTTTTTTCATGGGCAGCTCACTTTGCTCAAGAACTTGGTGGTGCGCGATGGGTCATAGAGCCCTTTCCTCCAACCCCTGACCTCCCCCTCATTCATGAAGAGACTTCTTGCCCTGGTGCTGTCCCTTGCGACGGCTGCGTCGTTCGCGCAAATGCCCACGCCCCCCGAGATCGCTGCGCGCAGCTACCTGCTGATCGACCTGACCACCGGGCAGACGCTGGCCGAACGGGATGCCGATGCGCAGGCCGATCCGGCCTCGCTGACCAAGCTCATGACGGCGTATCTCGCATTCACCGCGTTGCGCGAAAACAAGCTGACGCTGGAGCAGAAGCTGCCGGTCTCGTTGCGAGCCTGGGAAGAGCGCAAGGGCGGCGGCTCGCTGATGTTCATCGAACCGCGCATGACGCCCACCGTGGCTGACCTGCTGCGCGGCGTGATCGTCAACTCGGGCAATGACGCTTCCGTGGCGTTGGCCGAGGGTGTGGCGGGCAGCCTGGACCAGTTCGTGGTGATGATGAACCGCCAGGCACAGGCCTGGGGCCTGAAGAACACGGCCTTCAAGAACGTGACGGGCCTCACCGAGGCCGGCCACAAGAGCACCGCGCGCGATGTGGCCACGATCGCCGGGCACATCATCAAAGATTTCCCCGAGTACTACACGCTGTACTCCATTCAGAAATACCGCTACGAAGGCTCGCCCGCCTCCAACGAGAACAACCGCAATGTGCTGCTGATGCGCGACCCGAGCGTGGACGGCATGAAGACCGGCTACACCGAAGCCGCCGGCTTCTGCATGGTGGTGTCGGCCCAGCGCGACTTCCCCAACCTCGCGCCCAGCGGCGAGGGCGGCGGCAAGCGCCGCCTGCTCAGTGTGGTGATGGGGGCCGCGTCGATGAACGCGCGCGCGAATGAAAGCCAGCGGCTGTTGAACTGGGGCTTCCAGGCCTTCGACACGGTGCGCCTGTTCGAAGCCGACAAGGCGCTGGCGACGGTGCCTGTCTGGAAGGGCAAGTCGAGTCAGGCGCGCCTGGGCGCGTCGGGTCCGATGTTCCTGTCGGTGCCCAAGGGCGACGGCACCAAGCTGCAGACCCGCATCGATCGCACCGATCCGCTGGTGGCGCCGCTGCTGAAAGGCCAGACGGTGGGCGCGATCAAGGTCAGCACGCCGTCGGGGGCCCTGGTGGCGGAGCGTCCCCTGACGGTGCTGGACGCCGTGGACGAGGCCGGGATCTTCGGCCGCGCCTGGGACGCGATGCGTTTGTGGATTCAATGAAGGACAGCCGGGCGGCCTGCCGGCTTGAGATCGGCAAGGCGGCCCCCACCTGCCAACGATGACCCTCACGATGCAAGAGATTCCACCCGAGCAGTCGCTGATCGAATACCCGTCGCGGTTTCCCATCAAGGTGATGGGCGCCAATGTCGATGGTTTCGTGCACGCGGTCACGCAGGTTGCATTGCACTTCGACCCGACCTTCGATGCGGCCAGCGTGGAGTTGCGGCCCAGCAGCGGTGGCAAGTACATGGGGGTGACCATCACCATCACGGCCACCAGCCGCGAGCAACTCGACGAGCTGTACCGCACGCTCAGCACGCACCCGATGGTCAAAGTGGTGCTGTGAGCCGGGTGGCCGGGCGCGGTCGCGCCCGTGCTCAATCGGGGTCGGGTTGGGGCGGTGGGTTGGGGCGTTTGCGCAGCGACGCGCGAACCCTCCGCGTACCGGGCGGCGCCTGCGCCAGTTCAGGCATCAGCTGAGTCAGCCATTCGCTGCGGCCGAGCGCATGCGTGACCTTCACCAGGGTGCGCAGCGTGCAACCCTTGCCGCGTTCCAGCCGCTTCAGGGCATTCAGGGCCACATGGGCCTGGGCGGCCAGCGAGGCTTGGTCGGTGTGCATGGCAATGCGCAACTGCCGCACCTGTTCGCCCAGATGCTGTTCCAGGCTCTGCGAAGGAGAGGGGGGTGTTGTCGCGTCCACGGGCCGGATGGGTGAGCCGAGGTACTCTGAATTATGGGCGCGCAAGGGGCTATTGAACAGGGCTTGCCGCCGGGAAGCCGGCGCCCTGGCATCGGCATGGCCCCTCGCGAGCGTTGCTCGGGTGAGAGGACGGACAATGAACCCCATGCGGACTGAAAGTGCCTTGGCGCCAGCGCCTTCTTCCCTGCGCCTGCGGGGCCGGGTGCCCTATCTGGAGACGGTGGAGGCGATGCGGTCCTTCACCGAACAGCGCCATGCCGACACCCCCGATGAAATCTGGCTCTGCGAGCACGACCCGGTGTACACGCAGGGCATTGCCGGCCGTGCCAGCCATGTACTGAACCCCGGCGACATCCCGGTGGTGGCCACCAACCGCGGTGGCCAAGTCACCTACCACGGGCCCGGCCAGGTGGTGGCGTATCCGCTCATCGACCTGCGCCGCCTGGGCATCTACGTGAAGGAGTATGTGTACCGGCTCGAGCATTGCATCCTCAAGACGCTGGCGCACTACGGCGTCACCGGGCACCGCGTGGAGGGCGCCCCCGGCATCTATGTGCGCCTGGACGATCCGTTCGGGCATGCTGCGCTGACGGGCCCGCGGCGCGACCCGTTCGCCGGGCTCGGCAAGATCGCCGCGCTGGGCATCAAGGTCAGCCGCCATTGCACGTACCACGGCGTGGCGCTCAATGTGGCGATGGATCTGCGTCCGTATCGCGGCATCGACCCCTGCGGCTACGCAGGGCTGCAAACCGTTGATCTGGCTACACTGGGCGTGACGGTCGACTGGAGCGAGGTCGCACAGCAACTCGGCCAGCGGCTGTCCGCGCACTTGAGCTAGCCGCTCCCATTCTCGAAAGTCGTTTCCATGTCGTCCGACCACGTCGTCCATCACGCGCAAGGCCCGTCGCAGTACGACGCCACGGCCAAGCAGAAATCGCAGGCCAAGACGGCGCGCATCCCGATCAAGATCGTGCCGGCTGAAACCCTGAAGAAGCCCGACTGGATCCGCGTCAAGGCCGGCTCGCACAACACCCGCTTCTACGAAATCAAGCAGATCCTGCGTGAGCACAAGCTGCACACGGTGTGCGAAGAAGCCTCCTGCCCGAACATCGGTGAATGCTTCGGCGGCGGCACCGCCACGTTCATGATCATGGGTGACAAATGCACTCGCCGCTGCCCGTTCTGCGACGTTGGCCACGGCCGCCCCGACCCGCTCGACGCCGATGAACCTGCCAACCTGGCCAAGACGATTGCGGCGCTGAAGCTCAACTACGTGGTCATCACCAGCGTGGACCGCGACGACTTGCGCGATGGTGGGGCGGGGCATTTCGTGGAGTGCATCCGCCAGGTACGCGCACTGTCGCCCGCCACGCGCATTGAGATCCTCACGCCCGATTTCCGCGGGCGCATGGACCGCGCGCTGGACATCCTCAAGGCGGCGCCGCCCGACGTGATGAACCACAACCTCGAGACCGCGCCCCGCTTGTACAAGGAAGCGCGGCCCGGTTCCGACTACGCGTACTCGCTGAACCTGCTCAAGCGCTTCAAGGAATTCGCGCCGCATGTGCCGACCAAGAGCGGCGTGATGGTCGGCCTGGGCGAGACCGACGAAGAAATCCTGCAGGTGATGCGCGACATGCGCGAACACGGCATCGACATGCTCACCATCGGCCAGTACCTTGCCCCCAGCAACCACCACCTGCCGGTGCGCCGCTATGTCACGCCCGACACCTTCAAGATGTTCGAGGCCGAGGCGGTGAAGATGGGTTTCACGCATGCCGCCGTGGGCGCGATGGTGCGCAGCAGCTACCACGCGGACAAGCAGGCGCAGGGCGCCGGCCTGGCTGTCTGAAGCCTGCCGCGCGCGATGCGCGGCAGCGGGTTCAACGTGCAGCCGGATCGAGCGCGCGATAAAAGCCCAGGATCTGCTGCACCGGCTCGTCAGACACCTCCAGCAACCGCGTTTCTGCGTCCGGCACGAACTGGTGGTCGACCCAGATCGGCACCGCGATGATGTCGCCCCGCTGGCAGGCGAATGCCTCGTTCCCGACCTGGAAGGTGCCGCTGCCGTGGATCACGGCCATGATGCGCGTCGCCGAGTCGCGGCGTATCGGTGGGCGCGCGCCGGCGTCGAGTTGATGCACCGTCAGGCGGATCGTGCGCATCGAGGGCGTGTCGAGTTGCGCGCTGCGCACGCCGTCGCGAACGGGCGCTGCGGCGAGCAGCCCGTCCTGGTCAGTGGTGCTGAACCGCAGGGGTGAGCTGGCCGGCGTGTGCTCGGTGCGTTGATAGTGGTCCGGATGCGGTTCGAAGAACATCGATTCCAGCCGGTGCACCAGCGGCACATCCAGGAAGTCGATCCAGTAGGCATCGTGCTCGCCGTTGTCGAAGTGGCTGTGCCAGGTCCACCCGGGTGTGAGCAGGATGTCGCCCGGTTTCATCGGCAACTGCACGCCGTCGACGACGGTGTAGACCTCTTCCTTTGTGTCGAGCACGAGGCGCAGCGCATTGGGCGTGTGGCGGTGCGCGCGGGCATGTTCGCCGGGGCGCAGCATCTGGTACGCCGCCACCAGGTTGGGCAGGGAGGCGTAGTCGTTGTCGCCGACCGGGTTGAACATCAGCAGGTTTCTGCGCTCGGCCTGGTCGGTGCCGATCCATTGCGCCGCGAGGTCGATGTACCGGCGGGCGTCAGCGTATCGCCAGTGGCGAGGCATGAACGGCGTGTGAGGTTCCTTCCACAGCGAAGGCCTTGCCTTGTGCCAGCCGGCGGTGAAGCGCTCCCGGTTGAGGACGGGGTAGAGCGCGTTGAGGTCGGTGATCGCGTCGGGACGCAGGTTCGAGGACATGGATGTTTCCTTCATCGATGAGGCTCAGCCGGCCCGCACGAACTCATAGGGCTTCTCGAAGACGACGTTCGCGCCTCGCGTGCCCTGGACCACGGGGATGGACATGCGGCCCACGTGCTGCACTTCGATCGTGACGGTGTCGCCGTCGCGCACCGGCCCGACGCCAGCCGGCGTGCCGGTGGCAATCAGGTCGCCGGGGTAGAGGGTCGACGCCGACGAGGCCACTTCGATCATCTGCGCGACGTCGACGATGAGGTCGCGCGTGTTCGCGTGCTGGCGCAGTTCGCCGTTGACCCACAGCTTCATCTCGATGTTGGCGGGGTCGGGCACTTCGTCGGCGGTGACGATCCAGGGGCCGATGGGGGTGAAGGTGTCGTACGACTTGCGGAAGACGCGCTCTTCCTTGCCGCGCACCGTCATGTCGAGCAGGCAGGCGTAGCCGAACACATGCTCCAGCGCCTTCTCGCGGGGGATCTGCCGGCCTTCCTTGCCGATCACCAGCGCGATCTCGCACTCATGGTGCACTTCCCGGCCGGGCAGCGCGGGCAGTTCGATCTGGTCGGCCGGGCCCATCAGCGAAGAGCTGGATTTCAGGAAGTAGCCTTGGATGTTCGCCAGCCCGCGCGAGGCCATTTCTTTCGCGTGGTCGTGGTAGTTGACCGGATAGGCCATCAGCTTGTTGGGCCAGGGCACCGGGGTTTCCAGGCGCACGGAGCCGAGCGGCATGCCCTGGCCGCGGGCCACCTGCGAGGCGATTGCCGGACGGTGGCGCTCGAAGTCGCGGATGACGCGGCAGATGCCGCTGGGAGGCCAGGCTTGCGGGTCTTCGCCGACGAGTTCGGTGATGTCGTGGACCTGATCGCGTTCGACGATGCCGACGCGCCCGCCGTTGAAGCGGATGAGTTTCATGTGCAGTGTCCGGAAAAAGGTGTCAGGCGGGCGCGCGGAAACCGGCGACCACGTTCCAGATGCCGGTGGCCTCGGCGGGCAGCTGGTCGCCGCGCCAGCACACCGTGCCGTCGGGCCGGACCAGCACCAGGGGTTTCTCATACAGCGTGCGTGCGCGTTCGTTCACGTCCACCCGCTTGAACGGGATGCCCAGGCTGCTGGCTGCCTGGGCCAGCGCGGTGCTGTCCGCCGCGCCGGGCAGGGCCACGAGCACGTAGCCGGTGCCGTCGAACAGATCGAGCGTCGAGACGCCAGGCTCCAGCCAGAGGTGGGGCGCGCGGCAGCCCGGCCAGGTGGACTGGGTCACGATGCGCGGGTCGTCCGGCGGCTCGGGCGTGTGGTCCGGGATCACGACGAACGAATCGGCATAGCGGTAGCCCAGGTGCAGGCCGGCGGTATTGAACTGCTTGGAGGTCTGGCGAAGGCGGCGGCCGAACTGGCGGCGCAATGCTTCGCCGGCCGGCGTTTCATCTTCCAGGCCCTTCGGCGTGACGTTCATCATCGCGTCGATGCGGTCGGCGTTCGCGGCTGCGGCAATCGTGTTGCGAACACCGACGGCACGCCGCTCCCATTCGTAGCTGTCGAGCAGATGCGGGCCGCCCCAGCCTTGCAGCGCGGCGGTGAGCTTCCAGCCGAGGTCGAACGCGTCGGCGATGCCGGTGTTCATGCCGATGCCGCCGGTCGGGCAGAACAGGTGCGCGGAATCCCCCGCGAGGAACACGTTGCCGTCTCGGAAGCGGTCGGCGACCGACTGGTGGTGCGACCAGTGCATGACCTGCAGGATCTCGAACGGGAAATCGCTGCCCATGGCGTCGCGGATCTGTTCTTCCGGGTTGCGCTCGCTGCCTTCGGCTTCGCCGTCGAGCACGTAGTTCTGGTAGTTCCAGATCTCGCCGCCGTTGATGTTGGTGAAGACGCCGAACGCACCCGGGCGGAAGATGAAGTACAGATTGGCGGTGCCTGCTGCGGTGGCGTGTTCCAGGAAAGCCTTGCTGCGGAACAGGTAGCTCACATTGCGCCGCATGGCGCCGCGCCCGGTGTAGGGGATGCCGAGCGCTTCGCGCACCGGGCTGCGCCCGCCGTCGCAGGCGACCAGGAAACGCGAGCGCACCTCGGTCTCGCGGCCGGTGGCCAGGTCTTTGATGCGCGAGGTGACGCCTTCTGCGTCTTGCTCGAACGCGAGGAATTCGCTGCCGTAGCGCACATCGGCCACGCCCTTGTCGATCACCCAGCGCTTGACGATGGGTTCGAGCGCGTGCTGCCCGATCTGGACCTTGTAGTACGGCGTCCAGGCCGACTCGGGTATGTCGGTGCGCATGTCGCGGTGTGCCGCCATGTACTCATTGGGCGACGGGCTGCCGTGCGCGTGCAGCACCTTGCCGGACAGGCGGGTGGCGAACACGATGCGGTAGCCCAGTTCGCGCGGCAGGCTGGATTCGACGATTTCGTCATCCAGGCCGAGCCGGCGGTAGTACTCCATCGAGCGCGAGCCCAGCAGCGTGGCGCGCGGATGGGAGGTCGGCGCCGTGCGGGTCTCGACGACCATCGAGGCCACGCCTTTGGAGGTCAGGTCGGCCGCCAGGGCCAGTCCCGTCGGGCCGCCGCCGACGATCAATACAGGGGTCTCAACTTTTTCCATGGATCCTCTTGCCCGGAAGGGGTGTTCAATATAAATAGAACAAGATTCCTATTAAATAGAACATCGTTCTGAATAAGTGAAATGCTATCATCTGCCGCGTCAGAACGTCAACGCCCGGTGCGTTTCGGGCGTGCGTCTCACCAGCACAAAAGCAATCAGGGCGAGGAGATCGGCATGGCCACGGAAGAAAAAGAAGATCGCGGTGTTGCCACGCTGGAGCGTGCGCTCACTATCCTTGCGACGTTCGAGGCGAGCCCGAGCCAGTCGCTGGCGGAAATCTCCCGCCGCACCGGCCTGTACAAAAGCACCTTGCTGCGGCTGCTGAGCACGCTGGAGAAGTTCGGCTACGTCGGCCAGCAAAGCGACGGCAACTACCACGTGGGTGTCGCGGCGCTTCATCTGGGCAGCCTGTACCAGCGTTGGCTGAAGCCCTCGGAGCTGATCAATCCGGCATTGCAAGACCTGGTGAACGAGACCGGGGAGAGTTCTTCCTTCAATGTCCAGGAAGGCGATCTGCGCGTGTGCGTCTACCGCGTCGATTCCACGCACAAGATCCGCGACCATGTGCGCGTGGGCGACCTGCTGCCGTTGCGCCGGGGTGCGGCTGGGAAAATCTTGCTCGCATTCGGCAGCGAGTATTCACTTCCTGAATGGAAAGGCTTGCAGGAGACCTGCTTCTGCTGGACCAAGGGCGAAATCGAGCCCGACACCGCCGCAGTGGCGGCGCCGGTCTTCGGCGCGGGCGATCGCCTCGAAGGCGCGCTGGCGATCACGGGGCCAGGCTTCCGCTTCTCGGACGACAAGATCGAATCGATGCGCCAGCCACTGCTGAAGGTGGCACTGCAGCTCAGCCGCAACTTCGGCGGGCGCACTGCCGGGCTCGAATCTGCGCTGCACCGTGCGCAGCATGAAGCGCTCGTCTTCCCGGCCGCCGGCTCGGCCGCGAAAGACTGAACGCGCCGGCGCCCAGGCGCCGGCCTTCCTTTTCCAACGACAGTCTGTGCTGCCGCGCGGTGCGCAGTGTGCGGCGTGAGCCCGAGCCCGAGCCAGCGCGCCTGCGGGCATTCGAGATTGCCCGGCAGCCTCTCATGGGATAGTATTGCGAAATTATAGAACGATGTTCTATTATTTGAGTATGCCATTTCATAGAGTGCCTCCCAAGGTGCGTGGCCGCTGCGGCGGCACGTTGAAGTGAATGTTCTGACTTTCTTCTGCCCGGTGATCCGCACCTTCCGATGAGCCCAGCTTCTGAGACCCTGGTATTCGACCCCGATGCGGTCCTGCTGCCGTCAGGGTGTTTCATCGACGGCGCCTTGGTGGCTGGCACCGGCTCGCCGGTCGAGGTGATGCGCCCGTCTGACGGCCGCGTGGCCCGGGTGGCGCAAGGCGCCTCCGCCGCCGATGTGGATCGCGCGGTGGCGGCGGCTCGGCGGGCCCACCGCAGCGGTGAATGGGCGCGTGCGACGCCGCAGCACCGCGCGCAGGTGTTTCGGCGCTGGGCCGATCTGGCGCAGGCGCATGCCAATGAGCTGGTGCAGCTGGAAGCGCTGGTTTCCAGCCGCCTGGCCAGCGAAGCAGCGCAGCGCGACATTCCGCTCAGCATCGCGGTGCTGCGCTACTACGGCGAGATGATCGACAAGATCGAAGGCCAGGTGCTCGCCTCACCGGCGGGCACCTACAGCCTGACGCGGCGGGAGCCGCACGGCGTGGTCGCGGCCATCTCGCCATGGAACGTGCCGCTGGTCCTCGCCACCGTGAAGATCGCGCCGGCGCTGGCGGCGGGCAATGCCGTCGTGCTCAAGCCCTCGGAGCTGACCCCGTATGCGATCGTGCGGCTGGCGCAGCTTGGCATCGAAGCTGGCTTGCCGACCGGGCAGCTCGCGGTGGTGCCGGGCCTGGGCACCGAGGCCGGCCACGCGCTCGTCACCCATCCCGATGTCGACTACGTGAGCTTCACCGGCTCCACCCGCACCGGCGCGCGCGTCATGGCCGACGCGGCCTTGAGCGGGCCCAAGCCGGTGTCGCTGGAGCTGGGCGGAAAGAGCCCGCAACTGGTGTTCGCCGATGCGGACCTGGCGCTGGCGGCGCGCCACATCGCGGCTTCGGCCACGCGCAATGCGGGGCAGATCTGCTACGCCGGCACGCGCCTCGTCGTGCAGCGCGCGGTCGCGCAGGAACTCACCGAGCGTGTCGCCGCATGGATGCAGCAGGCGCGCCCGGGTCCGACATGGGACAGTGCCGCCAGCCTGTCGCCCATCATTTCCTTGTCACAACGGCAGCGCATCGCCAGCCTGGTGGAACAAGGCGTGTCGCAAGGCGGGCAACTCGCACTCGGCGGCTCGGTGATCGAAGGCCGTGACGGTTACTTCTTCGAGCCCACCATCGTTGCCGGTGTGGACCCGGCCAATGCGCTGGTCCGCGAGGAAGTGTTCGGGCCCGTGCTCGCCGTTCAGGTCTTCGATGACATCGACGAAGGACTGGCGCTGGCCGACCACCCCGAGTACGGGCTGGCCGCCGGCGTGTACACGCGCGACATCGCCACCGCCCTGCGCTGCGGCGAGGCCCTTCAGGCCGGGACGGTCTGGGTCAATCACTATGGACCGGCGGACGTGGTGTCGCCGGTCGGCGGGTTCAAGCGTTCCGGGTTCGGAAAGGACTTTGGAGCCGAAGGTTTGCTGAAGTACCTCAAAACGAAGCACATCTGGCTGCAAGGTTGAAGAACCGAGATGCCCACTACAAGGAGACCATATATGCGACGCATGACACGTCGAGTGTTGATTCAGGGAATGATGGGCAGCGCCGTGGCAGGCTTTGGCGTGCTGTCGAAGGCGCAGCAGGGCTGGCCGAGCCGGCCGATCACGCTCATCGTGCCGTTCGCGCCGGGCGGCAGCGATTTCGTGGCGCGTTCCTATGCGCCTTTGCTGTCGAAGGCGCTGGGGCAGACGGTGATCGTCGAGAACAAGGCCGGCGGCGGCACCGTCATCGGCACCGACCAAGTGGCCCGCTCGGCACCGGACGGCTATACCTTCCTCTTCACCTCGCCGAACTTCACGATCAACGCGACGCTGATGCGCAAGCTGCCGTACGACACGTCGGCGTTCATCCCGGTCGCTTCGCTGTCGCAGCACCCTTTCGTGCTGGCGGCGCATCCGGCTTTGCCGGCGAACAACCTGGCCGAACTGGTGGCGCTGGCGAAGAAAGAGCCCGGCCGTTGGAGCTATGCCTCGGCGGGCAATGGCAGCACGCAGCACCTGGCCGTGGAGATCTTCAAGCGCGAGGCCGGCATCGACATCACGCACATTCCTTACCGTGGGTCGGGCCCGGCATTGAACGACCTGCTGGGCGGGCAGGTGCACATGCTGTTCAACGGCGCGCCGATCGCGTTGCCGCACATCCAGGCCGGCAAGCTGAAGGCGCTGGGCGTGGAAGGCCGCAAGCGCATCGGTGCGCTCAAGGACGTGCCCACCTTCCTGGAGCAAGGCTTCAAGGCGTTCGGCGACCCGCTCACCTGGACCGGGCTGTTTGCGCCGCCTGGCACCCCGCCGGAGATCACGGCACGCATGGCGCGCGAGATCCAGACGATCGCCAAGAGCCAGGAAATCGTGGACCTGTTTGCCGCGCGTGGGCTGGGGCTGGGCGGGCAGGGCCAGGCCGAGTTCTCCGAGACCGTGCGCACCGACATCTCGCGCTGGGCGACCGTCATCAAAGAAGCCAACATCGAACTCGAATGACCGCAAAGAGCACCGGCGAGGGACAGCGCGGCGAGATCGTTGCGCAGGCGTTCCTGGACCAACTGGCGCGCAACGGCGTCGAGTACTTGTTTGGCAACGGCGGCACCGACTTCGCCCCGATCAACGAGGCCATCTCGCGGGGGCGCCTCACCGGCGCGCCCATGCCCAGGCCGGTGCTGGTGCCGCATGAGAACGTGGCCATGGGCATGGCCTACGGCTATGCCCTGGTGACAGGCCGGCCCCAGGCCGTGATGGTGCACACCGGCATCGGAACGGCCAACTGCATCAACAACCTGTTCAACTTCTCGCGCGGGCGCGTGCCTTTGCTGCTGGCGGCCGGCCGCACGCCCATCACCGAAACCGGCGGTGCGCCGGGCGCTCGCAACAACTTCATCCATTGGGCCCAGGAGATGTATGACCAGGGCGGCATGGTGCGCGAGCTGGTGAAGTGGGACTACGAGCTGCGTCACCCGAGCCAGGCCCGCACGCTGGTTGATCGCGCGCTGGCGCTGGCGAAGTCGCAACCGCAGGGGCCGAGCTACGTGGTGCTGCCGCGGGAAGCGCTCGCGGCGCCCGCCGACCCCGCGCCCGCGAGCGGGCCGATGGCGCCCGCCGGGCCGACGCATCCCGATCCGAAGGGCATCGCGCAACTGGCGCAATGGGTTCGCGATGCGCAGCGGCCCCTCATCATCACGGCGGATGCGGGGCGCACGTCGCAGGCCTTCCACGCACTGGATGCGCTGGCGCGCCGGCTGGCCATCCCGGTGGTGGAGTACCGCCCGCGCTTTGCTTCGCTGCCGACCGAGCACCCCATGCATGCGGGCTGGGACACCCGGGAGCTGCTGGGCGAGGCCGACTTGGTGATCGTGCTCGATTGCGACGTGCCGTGGATCCCCGCGCAAGGCGCACCGCATGCGGATGCCAAGGTGGTGCAGGTGGGTGTGGACCCGTTGTACGCGGACTACCCGCTGCGCGGCTTTCGTTCCGACCTGACCCTGCAATGCGAAGCCGGGGTGTTGCTGGAGGTGCTCGATGGCGCCATCGGCGTGCTCGACGCCCAGACCCAGGCCCGGGTGGATGTGCGCTTCGCGCAGGTGTCGCAGCGCAACCGCGCGCTCGTGAGCCGCGGCTCCACGGCGGGCGACAAGATGAGCGCCGCATGGCTGACCCGGTGCATCAACGATGTGCGCGACGACGACACGGTGCTCGTCAACGAATACTCGCTGGTGCTCGAAGAGCTGCTGCACCGCGGGCCCGGCACTTACTACTCGCATTCGGCGGCCGGCGGTCTCGGTTGGGCCACCGGCGCGTCGCTGGGCATCCGTCTGGCATCGCCGCAGAAGACGGTGATCTCGGTCACCGGCGATGGCGCCTACCTGTTCGGCAACCCCACGCCGACGCACATGATCAGCCGCGCGATGGGCCTGCCCGTGCTGTGGGTGATCTTCAACAACAGCCGCTGGGTGGCGGTGCATCGCGCGACGCTGTCGGTGTACCCCGATGGCGCGGCGGCCGCCGACCCCGATCCGCCGTTCACGAGCATGGGCGAGTCGCCCGCGTTCGAAAAAATCGTCGAAGCTTGCGGAGGCTACGGCGAACGCGTGGAGGACCCGGCCGAACTGCCCGCGGCCCTTCGCCGCTGTCTGCATGCCGTGCAACACGAAGGGCGGCAGGCCTTGCTCAACGTGATCGCCGACGTTTCGTTCACCCGCACGAGTTGAGCGGTGCCGGCCTGCGGGCCGGCACCCGTCGTCGCGCGGGCGCCTGGTTCACTCGGGCTCGATGCCGGCGGCCTTGATCACCTTGCCCCACTTCAGCGTTTCGGTGGTCTGGAACTTCGCGAGTTCGTCCGGCGACGTGGTCCAAGCTTCCGCGCCGCCAGTTTCGAAGAACGACTTGGCCGATGGGCTGCGCACCGCGACGGTCAGCAGTTCGTTCAGCTTCGCGATCGCCGGTGCGGGTGTGCCCGCAGGCGCATAGGCCGCGAACCAGTAGCCCATGTCATAGCCCTTGACGCCGGCTTCGTCCAGCGTGGGCACGTCCGGCAGCTGGGGGCTGCGGGTTTGCGTCGAGTAGCCGAGCGCGCGCAGCTTGCCGGCTTTCACCTGCGGCACGCCGGTCGAGGTGTCGGTGATCATCATCGTGATCTGGCCGCCGAGCAGGTCGGTGATCGCGAGCGGGTTGCTCTTGTACGGCACGTGCAGGATGTCGACGCCGGCCAGCTGCTTCAGCATTTCACCGGCCACGCGGCTGGATGAACTGCCGCTGCCGAAGCTGAGCTTGCCGGGCTGCGATTTCGCGGCCGCGAGCAGCTCCGCGACGTTGCGATAGGGGGCGGTGGCGTTGACCACGAGGACCTGGCCGCCTTTGCCCAGGCCGGTGATCGGTGCGAAGTCTTTCACCGGGTCGTAGGCCAGCTTCTTGTAGAGATGTTCGTTGGCGGCCTGCGTGGTGTTGGTGGTGATCAACACCGTGTAGCCATCCGCTGGTGCGCGTGCTGCCTGCTGCGCCGCGATCATGCCGCTTGCGCCGCCCTTGTTCTCGACCACGACCGGCTGGCGCGTCTGTTCGGTGACCGATTGGCCGAGCGCACGGGCCAACTGGTCGGTGGCGCTGCCGGCCGCGAACGGCACGATGAAGGTGATGGCTTTGTTCGGGTAGGTCTGGGCGACGGCGAGTTGCGGCCAGGCGGCGGCGAGCAGGGTCATCGCCGCGGCGGTGAGGGCCAGGCGTCGCGGTGGGATGTTCTTGTTCATGTCCGTGTCTCCTATCGGGTTGAGGTCAGGGGAGGTGCGGCTCGGAAGGTCCGGCCAGGAAGGGGAGGTGATCGCGTGAAACCACCAAGGGCAGATCGAGCAGCAGGAAAGACAGTGACTTGCCGTGGCTGTCGAGATTGAGCGACTCGTTCACGCCGCCATCCAGCACGCCATCGAGCACGAAGTTCATGGCCTCCAGGCGGGGCAGCAGGTAGCGCGTGACCTGGCGGGGGGCGCGGGCGGCGAAGTGCTGCCGCACCACGTCGGGTGTGATCTGTGCCACCAGCAGAGGCCACAAGGCGGGATGCCACGCGATCAGGCTGATGTTGGAACGGTCGCCCTTGTCGCCAGTGCGGCTGTGGGCGGCGCGATACAGCGGCACGGTGATGGGGCTCATTCAGTGCCTCCGTCGATGAAGCGGTAGCGCGCAGTCACGCGTTCGCGCGGCACCAGGCATGACACGGTGCCCAGGCGCGCGCGCAGCGCGGTGCGCACGCCGCCGCCGCCTGCGGGGCCGCAGGTGTACAGTGCGGTCACTTCGCGCAGCAGGCGTTCGGCGACCGGCCGCTGCGCATGATTCATTGCGGCCCGCAGCCGCACGTCGCGCGCGTTGCCGTGTTCGCGCTGGGCGAGCCAGCGCCCGCTGTCGTCGCCCAGCACGCTGGCCACGCCGAGCAGATCGATCCGCAGGCGCCCCAACCCCGCCAGTCGCTCTTGCAGGATCTCGCCCGCCAGCCGGGCGCGCGCTTCGGCACGTGCCCCGGCGTAGGAGATCTCGCCCTCAGCCAGCCACCCGGTTTCGTGGCACACGTTGACCTTGAGCGTCGAGGGGCGCGGGTGGCCACGCACGCCGCTCAAGCGCACACGGTCGCCGCCCAGATCGGTGACGTCGGCTTCGGTGATGTCGGCGGTCACGTCGGGTGTCAGGTAGGCCGCCGGGTCGTGGACTTCGTACAGCAGTTGCTCTTTCACGGTGTGCGCATCGATGCGCCCGCCGGTGCCTGGGGGCTTGCCGATCGTGCAGTGCCCGTCCGCGTCGATCTCTGCGATCGGGTACCCGAGGCGGGCCAGGCCCGGCACGTCCTTGAATCCCGGGTCGGCGTAGTAGCCGCCGCTGACCTGCGCGCCGCATTCGAGCAAATGGCCCGCCATCGTCGCGCGTGCGATGCGGTCCCAGTCATCGCGCGCCCAGCCGAAGTGCGCAAGTGCCGGGCCGACGGTCAGCGACGGGTCGGCCACCCGGCCGCAAACGACGAGGTCGGCCCCGGCCACCAATGCGTCGGCAATCGGTTCGGCACCCAGATAGGCGTTCGCGGACACCATGGGCATGCCGGGGCGATGGACCAGCGGTTCGTCGGCCAGGAGACGGCGGTGTGCGCTTCCGCTCAGGTCATCGCCTTCGACCACGGCGATGCGCGGTTCGCGCAACCCGAGTTCGCGCGCCATCGCCAGGATGTGGCGGGCGGCTCCCGCCGGGTTGGCCGCTCCGAAGTTGCTCACGATGCGGATGCCGGCTTCCAGGCAATCGGCCAGCACCGGGCGCAGCATGTCATCCAGCAGGGGCTCGTAGCCGGCGTCGGGCTGGGTGCGCCGGGCCAACTGGGCGAGTGCGAGCGTGCGCTCGGCCAGGGTTTCGAAGATCAGGACGCCGGGTTGCGGGCCCGTGGCGAGCGCGGACACCACGGGGCCGGCCGCATCCGTCCGGTCGCCGGAGAAGCCGGCGGCGCATCCGACACGCAACGGGATGGGGTTCATGGTCTCCTGCCGGCGGGAGGGCGGCCGCCTGTTGATCGCTGTGGCAGCAATGTAGGGAGTCGATCACAATCCGTGAAATAGAAAATTGGGATCAACTGATCTGAAATACAGATGAATGTATCGACCCGTCAGCTGCGCGCCTTCATGGCACTGGCGCAAGAGAAGAACTTCACCCGCGCGGCGGTCGAGAGCCATTTGTCGCAACCGGCGTTCAGTGCATTGATCCGGCAGCTGGAAGACGCCCTGGGCGTGCGCCTGTTCGATCGCAGCACGCGCCATGTCGCGCTGACTGCTGAAGGCTTGGAGTTCGAAGTGGCGGCGCGGCGCATCCTGGGCGAATGCGAATCTGCGTTCAGCGCGGTGCGTGAACGGGTGGAGCGACGCCGTGGCCGTGTGTCGGTGGCGCTGCTGCCCTCGCTTGCGGCCGATTGGCTGCCCGGGGTGCTCGCCGGATTCCACGCCGCTTATCCGGGCATTGCCATGGAAGTGGCCGACGTGCTGTCCGAGCCCTGCATCGAGCGTGTGCGAAGCGGCCAGGCCGACTTTGCACTCGCTGCGACGCGAGCCGACACGCCGGAGTTGCGCGCCGAGCCCTTCTGCAGCGACGATTTCCATCTGGTGTGCCCGCGCGGCCACCCGCTGGCGCTTGCCGCGAGCGTGCGTCCCCGCGACCTCGCCGCGTGGCCGTTCATCCACCTGTCGCGCACGTCGAGCGTGCGCCAGTACATCGATGCGGCCACGCACCCGCAGCCTTTGCCGTCGGTGCTGGAGGTGGACCAACTGGCCACGGTGGCCGGCATGGTGCGCGCCGGGTTGGGCGTGAGCGTGGTACCGGCGCTCACGCTGTATCAGTTCCGCTCGCCGGATCTGGTGGTGCGGCCGGTGCGTTGGTCTGGCCTCACCCGCCGCATTTACCTGGTGCGCCGCCGTGACCGCGGCCTGTCGGTCGCAGCGCAGGCGTTCTATGAGTGGGTGCTGGCGCGGCGGCCGAAGCCGCCAGGTGCGGCAGGCCCGCGCATCGCGCGGACCCGAGCCTGATCGCCGGGCGGCTGCCGCTCGCCCGGTGCCGGTGCGTCCGGTGGGCGGCGGACCCGCAGATGGATGTGGCCGGCAGTCATGCCAAGCAGCGACACCCGCTGATGACGACGATCGCAAGCAGCGTGGCGATGGCCTGCTGGAAGCCGCATGTTTCCATGCGGGCTCCATGCGAGGTGGGCGGGACGGGGGGGTTCGACGTCAGCGAACCGGTGCGCTTTGGCCGGGCAGGTTCAGATAGAGCCCGTCGATCTCGAGGGCGCCGCGCAATGCGATGAGCGCGTCGAACTGATCGGTGCCGTAGGCGCGCAGCCGCCGTCCGCGATAGGCCAGTTCCAGTGCGCAGCCCTCGGGCTGGTCGTCGCTGAGCGGGGCTTGCGTGATGACGGCGTCGATCAGTTCGCCATTGCGAAGAAGGTGCAGATGTTGGCTTTGCTCGTCCATGACGACCTCACTCGGATGAGAAGGGGCAACAGCTCCCCCCGCCTGTCAGCCTAGCTGTCTCCAGGAAAGAGTCGAGTGAGAACTGTTGCATGCTCTGCCGAGAATTTCTTGTTGACGGCCGATTCCGAAAAGTGCCTGTCGGTGCGCCGAAGCAAAACGGGGCTGGTTGTTCCATCAACCAGCCCCGCCTGCACTCCCCGAGCAACTTGCTGAACAGCGATGACTATCTGGCTTCGATGGCCGCGCACAAAGTGGCGAACGACAGATCCGGGAACAGCTTCTTCAGGCGCATGTAGCGCATGCGAAGCGAGGGCTCTTGCGTGCACAAGGTTTGCCAGCTCCGATAGATCGCATGGCTGGTTTCGGCGTCGGGCAGGCGGGGCCGTCCTCCACGCGAATCGCAGCCGAGGCGCTTGCGTGTTTGCGTCACGGTGCGCGAGCTGATGCCCGAAAAAAGCTTGCTGACCAGGGCGGGGGTGGCGCCGCCGAGCAGGAAGAACTCCAGATCGCTCTGATCTCGCTTCAAGGCGCGATAAGAGTTCAGGCCGGCGGCCACTCGCCGTGAGTCAAACACCAGGCTGACGCACGAATTGGGTCCTCCCAGCACCTTGGCCACTTCATCTTCTGACATGTTGCCCATCTCGTTGGCCAGAGACTCGTACCAGCCACTGTCGTGTGAGCCGCTGTTGGGCACGGTGTGATTGGAAACCAGCAGCTGCTTCTGAAGTACGAGTGCAATCAGGCGCCCGAGCGAATCGTTCTCGATGGGTAGAACAGTGCGGTGGACCGTCGCGCTGCCGTTAGATACAGATGAGGATGCGTGCATTCGAAATCTCCGTTGAACTAAGACCTATCTGCGATCAGCACTCAGGAGTTGTGATGCCTTCTCGAGCCTGTGGGTGGGGCGACCATTCGCCCCTTTGTCGTTGTGCCGCGAGCCTGCCCTTTTTGACAGGGTCGGCCTCTTTGATCCCAATGTGCTGTCGCCTTTTTGATCTCAACCGAATCGACGCATGGGTTCTCATGACGTCGACGGCGCGATGTTGGTTCACAAGTGGCGGTGTTGATAGAACCTAGCTGCTACGCCCACGTCTCGGCATGCGAGGCGCCTCAGTGTTTGCACGGAGGGCATTTGAAACTGGATGCTGCGAATGCTGCGTTCACTGGCGATGGGTCGCCGGGATGCTTCGTACAACGAGAAGAATTACCAGTCTTCGTGCTCGGTTTCCATGTTCTGCGGATTACTCGACAAACAGGACCTTCTTCGCTCCAACGGCTGAAGCGGTCTGAAGGCCCTTGCCGTTGTGGCGTGGTCGGCCGGGTCGGCTCGCCGGCCGCGAAATCTGCTTCTCGTGACGGCAGGCACCTGCCATTCACGCATGCCTTGGTACCCTGTTGACAGCCGGGCTGTTGGTCGTTGGTGGGCGCATGAGCGTTTGTCCCAGGAGGCTTCGACGTCTTCGAACCTTGTGATGCTCAGAGCAGCGACGAGGTGTCGTGCGCGACTGATGCGGCTGCGCTCAGGTCCAGCTCGGACAACAGACGCAACTCCTGATCGCTCAACCTCTCGCGGCGGCGGGAGTGGCGAGGGGCTGATTTCCCGGTGAATACGTCGCGCGGAACTTCGCCGTAGACGACGACGGCCGCCTGAACGCGCTTGCGCGACTCTTCGTCGGCGCTGGGAAGATAGTCGCTGCGAGACAGCTTGCGAAGTTCGGGTTTTGAGAGGTATCGCTCGAATCGGACGGCCACTTCGAAAGCCGCCCTGCAAGACCGGCGTACGGAAGCGATGAGTTCGCGTCCTTGTGCTTCGGTCATGCGATCTTTGCGTACAAGTGATTTCACCAGACGCACGAAGTAGTCGAAACGAACCACCAACTCAGCGATGGCATAGCCGTATGGGCTGCGAAAGCCGATTTCAAGCTCAGCAGGCCTCTTCGAACGCTGAACGGACAAGCTCAATCCGCGCCGTTTGCACTCCTCGATTTCCGCTTCGCGTGATTTTGTTTCGTCGTCGATGGCGCGGCCGGCGGCGTCCAATGCTGCATTGGTTGAAATCAACCCCCAGTCCGCGTACGGGTTGTCATTGCTCGACAGCAGCCAGATCGAACGCGCGGCTGCGGCGGCGCGGCGGCCGCCCACGATGCCAGATATCTGGTTGGCTGCGTCTCTGGATCGACCTGCAAAGAGAAGCATGCCTTCTTTGGTATGCAGCACCATCTTGTCCTGGTCTTCATCGACCAGATCTCCTACCTCGGACTTGGCCGCCGCGCGGTGCTTGTGTTCCGATTTGGCGGAAACGCCATCGGGTGCGTCGGGTACTGGATCGAGCGCCTCGTCTTCGAGGGAGTGCTCTTCTTCGATCAGCGGCATCAAGGCGGACTGGGCGCTATTCAGGGGCAACGTGCTAACGGTCATGGATATCTCCTTAGTGCCGCCGCGATTGCTGCGGCTGGTGATGAA
>CAZBOF010000026.1:0-33737 GCA_964493285.1 uncultured Rhizobacter sp.
CGGCACCACCTCGCGCGGCACATGGCCCAGCCGGTCTTGCACCTCATGCAGGATGGGCAGCAACGCGCCGGGCTCGCCGGCCAAGCGCGCCAGCACATCGCGCACGATGCCGGCGGCATCGCTCTCGTTCACGGCAGGTGCCGCCTGGCCGCCCGGAGGGCGCGGGGTTGGCATGAAACTGTCTCCGTTTGCGAATCGTTCGAATAGGTTGCCGCCGGCATATGACAGTCTGCGGCCTCGCACGAATGTAAGCAGATGGCTACCATCGCGCAATATGAGATCAGCGGCCCACGAAATAGGCTCTCGACAGCATAAGGATTGACCCGCATGCACCAGGTCGGCATACACCCTCAATGGACCATTCGACGGCCCGGTGGCGGCGCGCTGGCCGAACGCACCATCGCGCTGCTCGTCCATGTGGCCGAGCACGGCAGCCTGCTGAAAGCCTGCCAGGCGCTCAACGTCTCGTACCGCCACGCCTGGTCGCTCATCCGCGACGGCGAAGCCCTGCTCGGCGCGCCGCTGCTGCGCATGGAGCGCGGCCGCGGGTCCTCACTCAGCCCCCTCGCCGAAAAACTCGTCTGGGCCGACCGGCGCATTGCCGCGCGCCTGTCTCCCATGCTCGACTCGCTCGCCTCGGAGTTGCAAGTCGAGATCGACCGCGTGCTGATGCAGTCACCCACGCTGCTGCGCATACACGCCAGCCATGGCTTCGCGGTCGAGGCGCTGCACGACTTCCTCGGCCGCGCCGGAGTCGCCACCGAGCTGCGCTACTGCGGCAGCACCGAGGCCGTGGCCTCGCTCGCGATGGGCGGCTGCGAGATGGCGGGCTTCCACGTGCCGGTGGGTGAGTTCGAAGCCGTGGCCGTGGGCCACTACGCCCCCTGGCTCAAACCCGCCTCGCAAAAAATCATCGGCATCGCCACCCGCCGCCTCGGCCTCATGATCGCCAAGGGCGACCCGAAGAAAATCTACGGCATCCGCGACCTCGCGCGCAGCGACGTGCATTTCATCAACCGCCAGGCCGGCTCCGGCACCCGTTTCCTGCTCGACCTGCTGCTGCAACAACAAGGCATCGCCCCGCCGCAAGTGCACGGCTACGAGCAATGCGAACTCACCCACGCCGCCGTCGCCGCCTACGTGGCCAGCGGCATGGCCGACGTCGGCTTCGGCGTCGAAACCCCGGCTCGGCACTTCAACCTCGACTTCGTCCCCCTGCAAACCGAGCGCTACTTCCTGCTCTGCGAAGAACGTTCTCTCGATGCGCCCGGCGTGCGGCGCATGCTCTCCGTCGTCCAAGGCGCCGAATTCAAAGCCGCCGTCGACCAGTTGCCGGGCTACCAGTCCGACGAACGCACCGGCGTGGCCAGTGACTTGGTGGATGCGTTCCCTATGTTGGCCAGCAGCCCAAGGGCGGTGGGGCGACAGGGCGCGGGTGGGAAGCGGAAGTTGCGTTGAGGGAGGTGGCTGCTTGAGCCAAGTTTGAATGCGAGAGCGAGCTGCGGGTTGAAGGCAGGGGACGCGACGAGCGCAGCTGGATGGTTTCAACAGCGAGATACCCACCGTCCCCGCAAGCAGGCGCCCCGCCGCTTCGCTTCATGCATCCATACATCATTCGGGCCATGCAATCCTTCACACAATACGAAAAATCGTTCATCAAGGGATAAGAGGCGGCACGGAGGAACTAGAGAATTCCTCTGATGGACCAAGCCGCATCGCCGTGTGAGCATCCGCGACCCCAACGGTGACTCAGGACATTCGGCAATTTTCAGGCTGCCTATTGCGCTAGCTCGACCGGCGAGGCCGGTCGAGCTGCCAAGGTCTACGAGGAAAAGTGGCCATGCGCTCACAAAGACTTGATTGTTTAGACCAACTCGTAGGAGTTGGGGGTAGTTGGTCTATTTAACGTTTGGCGTCACGAGCACGAATCTCCGTCCTCCCCGGAACCACAAGCTGAGTTTTCTCGGTGCTGCAGTGGTATATCCGCTGTGCAAGATCGCGCTTCGCCTTCTGACGCTAGGTCACTATCCGCCAGAGGACCAGCCGCACAACGCACTGTTCGTCGCTCTTACACCGTGGTGGCTCTTTGGCATCATCATTACGCTCGTATACAGCTGATGACGGAGCGGTCAATGATGGCCAACCCATCCTTCAAGCGGGCGCCTGCGGCGCCACTTAAGTCAGAACGTTAGACGCCATGAATACCCCTAGCGCGGTTTTGCGAGCAATCTTCTTCGTCAGTGCCTTTGCCGCATCTATGGTGTTTCTAGTTGCGGTCCTGCCCCGCGGCGCCATGAAGTACAGCGAGTACAGCCACTACATCGCTGCAGTTTTGTCGTTCCTCATCGCAGCAGCTCTTTGCTTTCGAGCGATTCGCAGTGGTCTTCTAGCAAGTCCCGCGATTGGGTGGCCCGCATTGCTCTTGGCGTTCGTCAAGTCTTTGGCCTGGTCGTACCTCAAGCTAGCCGTTCTCATCGGCTTAGTCTTTCTGGTCACATTTGCCGTTGCTGGTGTTTCATACAAAGACGCAGGCTTCCTCAGTGCGCTGTTCGCGCTCTGGCTAGCGCTCTGGCTGGCACCGGCAATGGCCTCACTGGCTACGGGTCGCAAGCTCAGCGCCAGCGCAGAGAATGGCGTCTAACCGGTCACTCGGCAAGCCGGGCGCCGCCTCCCATGTCAAGCGTTGGACATCACGGCAGTCTCCCGTTCTTCGAACGAGATCTCATACAATTCCGACCGGGCTCAACGGGCGCCCACCTCGCGAAAGCATCAACACCTGATCTCGCAAGCTCAGCGCTTGCATACCCTCCTTGACCAACAGCGAGACGGTCAATTGCCGCTGGAGTTGGTATGCGATCTCATTTCTCTGAAAAGTCAGAACTGCCGATCGGTAGTTCCTCTGTAGCCCTTGTTCTGCGTGAGGCCAAACGCCTACATCGCGCTGCAAAGTCTGATTTCCTCTTTTCTGCGTTGCCGGTGCTCCGGCGACTGCTATCAGCAAGTGTTCTGCGCGATACGACGCTACCTGAAGCATTTCGCGCTCGTGACAGCTTGCAGCGGAAGCACCTTCTGAGACTGTTGGCAGTTGAAGCCGGCTTTTCAAGCTGGGAGACGTATCGGCCAGCCTTGAGCAGCATCCAACCTTCCGAGTTGGATTCGTTCATCGTGCTTGAAAGAGGCTGGGCCTTTGTCCACAACTGGTTTCCATCGGAGGAACAGGCGCAGGCACAGGTAACCCAAATCGGTGGGCGTGTATTGCGAATCGGTCGCCATGCTGTGGCTCTGACGGACCAGCAGGTTGAAGACCACTACAAGTTCGGCGGCAGTCATGGCTGACACAGCTTTCGCATGCGCTAGCCTGCTCGCGATCCTTGCTTGGCTAACTTAGCGTTGGCTCTGATCGTTCAGTTCGGAACTCCGAGAGAACGACTATTGCGATTCCCATCGAGGGGGCGCGCCGGGGCAAGCCGGATCGCACCTCTCATGTCAACCGTTAGGCATTTCACAGCACCACATCAAAAGTAGAAAGCAATGGGAACCGTACATATCATCTTCGGCCCTCAAGGTGCGGGCAAATCGACGTATGCGCGCAAGCTCCAAAGCGGGATTCAAGGTACTCGCTTCTCAATCGATGATTGGATGCACCAACTCTATGGGCCGGATATGCCCGAATCATTGAATTTTTCGTGGATCATGGAACGGGTTCGGCGTTGTGAAGTACGGATCTGGGCAACCGCCTCGGACATCGCTCAGGCGGGAGGAAACGTAGTCTTGGATCTGGGTTTCATGAAAATTGAAAGCCGAACAGAATTTCAATCGTTAGCCGACGCGATGGAGCTGAAATCACAGCTTCACTTCATTGATGCTCCGCACGCCATCAGGAAAGAACGTGTCCTTGCGAGAAATGTCACCCAAGGTGAAACTTTTTCCTTTGAGGTGACGGCCGGCATGTTCGACTTTATGGAGAATGAGTTTCAACGGCCGACTGATAGCGAACTTGCAAGAGCAATCACTCAAATTGAGTAGCGGTACGCAACTGGCAATCAAATTCACGGCACAGGCAAACGGGCTCAAGTCCTCTTCCACTTCGCGCGCCCCAGCCTCACTGTTCGTTCCGGCCGACACCTACAAGCTCCGCTTGCAGGTTCCCTGCGTGATTCGCACTCCGATGCCGCTTACCTTGGGCGGTAGGCCATTTTTATCCACTGCCATGCAGACAATCCTGCGCCAAGTCATCGCGGAGCCAGAGCAACAGTGCTTCGCGTTGCGGTTGGCGGTTGGCGGTTGGCAAGTCTCAGGCTGTGGCGCTGCCTCACGCGTCGCTCAGGCGGGCCGCCCGCCCTTTGGCGGCCGGCGACCCGTCTGAGCAGGTTGTGGCGCCACCCTCGGTGGTTGCGCGGTCGCTGTGCGGTGGGCTTAACCTCTCGCCCATCTGTCGGCACGGCAGTGGCTCAATCCTGTATCGGCCACGTTGGGCTCTGCCTAACCCTTTACAGGGACTTCCCCGCGAAGCAAGCGCCTTGTGTTTTTCACGCAATCGATGCGTGACGTGATCGCGAAGCACGCGCCGAGACAGAGAACAGACTGCCACTCTACAGACGGCCTTGTTGCACCCAGCGCGTGAGCGTTGCCGGTGCGGACCCAGATGCGAACCGCTCAGCAGGGCTTCATTCCTATCGCGTGGACCTTGCCATCGCAAGGCCACAAAAGGTTAGTCGAACTCGCCCGCTACCGGTCTGACCTGTTCAGTGCGTCTTCGTCTTCACGTCGTGCAAAGACGTCGGGTTGACTCGAACCGATCGCACCGCTCGCTCCTCGTGCAATCTGCTCCACGCACTCCCGCGCCGGATTCCCATGGGTACATGAGCAGGGCTCTCAGTCCGCCGGAACCAGGCGGACGACGAGGTCGGGCGTGTCCGGCCCGGGAATCTCGAGAGCGACGTAGAGGTAGCCGTCAGGCCCGGTGGCCACGTCGCGCACGCGGCCCCGACCCTTGAGGATGAGTTCCTGCCCGATCACGCGGTCGCCCTCCACCTCCAGGCGGTGCAGTTCCTGCTGCGCGAGCGCGCCGAGGAAGAGCTGGTTCTTCCATGCGGGAAAGGCGTCGCCG
The DNA here is from genome assembly GCA_964493285.1 of uncultured Rhizobacter sp. Taxonomy (GTDB): domain Bacteria; phylum Pseudomonadota; class Gammaproteobacteria; order Burkholderiales; family Burkholderiaceae_C; genus Rhizobacter. The sequence continues at coordinate 5,111 of CAZBOF010000026.1, forward strand.
GTGTAGAAGTGGATGGGGCTCACCGCGATCGACGGCGTCCAGTGGCGCACCGGCTGCTCCATGCCCTTCTTGCGGGTGAGCGCCGAGACCGGCGTGCCGTCGTAGTTCATACCGTGGGTGATGGCGGGCCAGCCGTAATTGCGGCCACGCACGATGTGGTTGAGTTCGTCGCCGCCCCGCGGACCGTGCTCGGTCTCCCAGAGCGCCCCGCTGCGCGGGTCGATCGCCAAGCCCTGCGGGTTGCGGTGGCCGTAGCTCCAGATCGAAGGGAGCGCGCCGCGCGTATGGACGAAGGGGTTGTCGGGCGGAACGCGGCCGTCGGGGAAGAGGCGGTGGATCTTGCCGTTGGGCAGCGAGAGGTCCTGCGCCTGGCCGACGTTGCCGCGCTCGCCGAAGGAGAAGAAGAGATAGCCGTTGTGAAACACGACGGTACTGCCGAAGTTGATGCCGAGGTCGGTGTAGGTGGCGACGGGGGCCTGGAAGATCGTCTCCTGGTCGACCCAGCGGCCGTCGCGGATGCGGCCGCGCACGAGCTTGGTGTTGCCGGTGTCCTCGGGCCCGGGGTCCGCAAGGGTGAGGTAAAGCCAGCCGTTGGTCTCATAGTCGGGATGGGGGGTGATGTCGAGCAGGCCGCCTTCGTCGCGCACCCACACGCGCGGCAAGCCCTTGACGGGGCGAGCGGTCCAGTGGCCATCGTCCTGGATGGCCTCGACGAGCATGCCCTTGCGCTGGGTGACGAGCAGGCGGCCGTCGGGCAGGAAGGCCAGCGTCCAGGGGACATCCAGGCCGGAGAGAACCGTCTCGACGCGGTAAGTGTGCAAGGCGGTGCGCTGAAAGCCCTTTGGAAGCCCCCCAGCCTGTTCCACGGCGGGGTCAGCGCGGCGGTGGGCCGACTCGCGAATGAAGATGACGAGCGCGCGGATCTCCGGCTCGGTGAAGGTCTTGCGGAAAGCGGGCATGCCGGAGCGGAGAACCCCGCTGCGGATGACGTCCCGCAGGCCAGCGTCGTCGGAGGCGTTCATCCACTTCTCGTCGAGCAGGCTGGTGGCCCGGCCGCCTTGAAGGTCGGCGCCGTGGCAGCCGGAGCAGAATTGCGCGTACAGCGTGGGGGCGTTGCGCGTAGGCGGCTCGGCAGCGCGCAGCGCCGGAGCAGCGAAGAAGGCGGCAATGAGAAGAAACAGCAGGAATCGTCGCACGGGCAAGGAACGGGTCGGGTGGCGGACTGCGTCAATGCTAGCCTGGAGCAGAAGACCCGGACGACGTGTTGCACGGCAAGACACAGGTCAAGACAGCAAGACGGCGTGAGGCGGACACCCCGAGCTTGCGCAGCGCCAGGCGATCGATTCGCCACGCGGCAGGCCGCTGTACCGCCAGCGTATCCGCCACAGTGGAGCCGGTGTTCGTCAACATCGGGCATCACAAGGGCGTGCGGCGCTTCACGCGACGCGGCAAGCTCCAGGTCGACACGCAACGGCAGTTCTATTGCCTGATGCACGGCATCGAGAAACTGGCAAGGCTCGGCTCGCCAAACAGAAGGGACGTGGTCTTTGCGTGTTAGCAAGAACCCTGGGTTGACGGCCCCAGCGACCTCGCGGTGCAATCCACTGCGAAACAAACAACCGCCGCCACCATGCGACACGACCCGCTCGTTCAATGGCCTTCGCTGCTCGCGCAAGCGCGCGAGGGGGTTTGGCACAGTCTCGCTAGCTGCCTAAGAAGGACCTGATGAACTACGCTTCTCTGACTCTCATGACGGTCGCCGCCGCCTGGCTTGCCGGCTGCGCCACGACTGGGACGTCAACATCACTTCCCGCCGGAACCATTCAGAAGGGCACTCTCGCAAATCAGAAGCTTGTCCAAGACGCTTGGCTTGGCGTCTCAGGGAAGGCGGGGACGCTGGGTTGTCGCCGCATCGACTTCTACGAACAATACGCAGTGGCGTTGCCAAGGGGTAACCCCGGATCCCGTGTATGGCAAGAGCGGTGGATCATCACTTGCAGCGGGAAGACTCATCCAATCAGCATCGCCTTCAGCGAAGCCGGACTGGGTGCCGCAAATTATTCAATCAAATAGGCCGGCTAGCCCGTTTTTCCGGGTGACGACCGACGGCCGCGCCAGAACTCCAACGTCAGACCTCTTCTTGCACCCATGCGGTTCAGCGGCACTGTCAAATCCTGGAACGACGCCCGAGGCTTCGGGTTCATTGAAGCCGATCAAGGCGGGCAAGAAGTCTTCGTCCACATCAAGGCCTTCCCTGCCCGTGCAGGGCGGCCCCAGATCCGTCAAAGAGTCACGTTCGAGATCGAGCTGAACCGCGAAGGTAAAAGGCGCGCCAAGCGTGTCGAGGTCGCAAGGCCTGCCCGAACACCGATGCCAAATCAGAACCGCAATCCGGCGCAGTGGGGAACCGCCAGCTTTTTCGCACTCCCGGCATTCGTTCTCATCTATTTCGCTGTGGCGCTGTTGTGGCGGGTTCCTGGCTGGGTGGCGGCTGCCTACGTCATTGCCAGTGTCATTTGCTTCGGTGCCTATGCCGTCGACAAGTCGGCTGCAGCCTCGGGACGCCGGCGCATCGCTGAGAGCACACTTCTCTCTCTCGGCCTGGCGTGCGGCTGGCCTGGGGCCATCGTGGCGCAGCAAGTCCTTCGCCACAAGTCAAACAAGGCATCCTTCCGCTCAACGTTCTGGGGCACCGTTGTACTCAACGTTGTCGCCTTCATTGCGTTCCACTCGCCATTCGGCCAGGCATTCCGCACATGAGATTTCGTTGACATCTCCACGTCGCAGGGAGGCGCTTCCCAGTGGATAAACGAAGCCCTCAAAAGATCAACAGAGGCGATGGCCCGCAGACTTCACAGTCCATTCAAGCCACGCCGCTTCGTACCTCCCCCTCGTTCTAGCGTTCGATGCATTGAGATTCGCCATGCCCCTCCATCACCCGCTCAAGATGCGCGACCACTTGCACGATCGGCCCACGCCATCTGGCATCGACGTTCTCTGCAAGCTTCAGCACTTCGCGATCGTCACGTATGCCGTAGCCCCACAGCGGTTCTCTGGCTTGATGCCGGAACGGTTCGCGCTCGACACGGTGGAGATCGATGGGTGCGAGAAAGCGCTGATTTCCGTCGTCCCCTTCATCGATGTCGATTTCACGTCGGCGGTCTACCCATTCCCCAAGTTCACCATGGGGCAGACGAACTACCGCATCTACATCGTCGACGCGCTGACGGGAGAGCGATGCGTGTGGTTTCTGGGAACGACCCTCGATTCGTGGACGCTGGCCGTCCCCCACATGCTTTGGAACCTGCCGTGGTATTCCGGCAAAGTGTCTTTCGACTGCGAGTTCGACGCGGCCGAGGGGCGCTACAGGAAGTACAAGATGAGCACCCAGGCGACATGGGCGCCGGCGGATGTCGAGCTGAGGCAGGCTCGCAATGCGGCGCTTCGCCTCCCCGGATTTCCGGACATTGAAACCGGCCTCGTCTTCCTGACGCACCCGCTCGCCGGCTTCTATCACCGCCGGGACGGCAAGCTGGGCACCTACAGGGTGTGGCACAAGCAGCTGGCGGTGCGCCCGGCGGAACTCGTGTCTGCCCATTTCGGGCTTCTCGACAGGATGGGCCTGGTAAGCGCCGCCGAGCAACAGCATCCGCACAGCGTGCTCGTGGAGCCGATCAACGAGTTCACGATCTACCTGCCGCCGCAGATTGTGCAGGCCGAGAACCACGCCTGTCATCCGATCGAATCGCCTGCGGCCACTGCGCCGCCCAAGCGCTGATCCACCCAGGCCCCGCTCACGAAGCGGCGGCTTGCATCGGCGGCGCAGATCCTTGCAGTCACCTTCGCGGTGTTTCCTTCTCTCTCGGCACGGAACAGCCGGCCCAGACCAAGCCGCCGCATCGATCTTGTAGAGTTGGCGTCACCCCCTGCAGCAACACATCACCCCGGAGGAGACACCCATGTTCAATCACATCATGATCGGCTCGAACGACATCGAGCGCTCGAAGCAGTTCTACGACGCCGTGCTCGGCGTGCTCGGCGCCGGCGAGCCGGTTCGCAACAAGGCGCCCACCGGTCACACCCGGCTGTTCTACCGGCATGAGGGCAGCTCTTTTTGTGTGAGCGAGCCCATCAACGGCGAATCGGCCACCTTCGCCAATGGCGGGACCATCGCTTTCAAGTGCGCCTCTCCCGATCTGGTGCACCAGTTTCACGACATTGCCATCGCGCATGGCGGCACCTCGATCGAGGAAGCGCCCGGCCTTCGCGAAGGCGCCATGGGGGCGCTGTACCTGGCCTACGTGCGCGATCCCGATGGCCACAAGCTCTGCGCCATTCATCGCCCCAAGCGCGAAGGTTGAGTCCCTTGTGACGAGGCCCGATGGACCCACCGGGCCTTGACCCATCCGTCGGAGGGAACGCCAACACATGGAATACACGCTGCACCTCAGCGACGAACCGGGCGAAGATTTCCACGGCGGCATCATTGCGCCGCTGGTGGAGAATTCAATCACGCCGGCAGCCACATGAAACGGGGCACGCAAATCAAGGCGCTCGGAAAACAACCCAGCGGCGCACAGGCCACAAGCCCCGGCAGGTCGCCGGCAAGTGCCCGCTTTGTGAAGGCGTCGGCGCGTCCATGCCCCCCGAAATCGCGCAAGCTCGACCTCTTTGTGGAATAGTGGCGTGCGCCCGTGTGGCGCGGGCCAGACCCTCCCCTCAACGCGCGCAAAGTCACACGCCCGCACCGAGCAGAAAGGACTCCCATGGCCATCGACCCGGTTTCAACATGGCATCGTCTTGTGGCCTCGCGAGATGCCAAAGGCCTCGACCTGCTTCTTGCGGACGAGGTCGTGTTTCACTCGCCCGTGGTGCACACGCCCCAGGCCGGCAAGGCGATCACGGCAAAGTACCTGGCGGCTGCGTTTCACGTGTTCTTCAACGAGACATTCAGGTACGTGCGAGAGATCACCGGTCCGCGCGATGCGGTGCTGGAGTTCCAGGTCGAGATCGATGGCATCGCGGTCAACGGGGTTGACCTGCTCAGGTGGAATGACGAAGGGCAGCTGGTGGAGTTCAAGGTTCTGATCCGCCCGCTGAAAGCGGTCAACCTGATCCACCAGAAGATGGGCGCGATGCTCCAGGCCCAGCGGTAAACGCTCGACATGGAGCCCGTACATCGGGTCATCCGCTCTCTCGCCGTTCTGGTCTTGGCTCGGAATGCTGCGTTTGCAGGCACACCCGCGAATATCGGTTCGTGCTGACTTGCATCGCATCCTTCGCAAGGGAGGTGGCATGGCCTCGATTTGAGGGGCCGCGTCGGGCTCGAGCCACAGGGTTTCGGCAAGCCGGCGTATGTCACGACCACCAGGCGCCAAACAAATCACAGGCCAACGCATCGGCGCTCGCGATTTCGTGCCATCGCACACACGACCGGCGGTATGGTCGGCAGACCGGTGACTCCCCGCCCCGCCATGCACATCGCACGCATCTTCTGTCTGCTCATCGGCCTGCTCATGGCCTTGCCCGGCGGGTCGGCAATGCCGTTGGCAGGCTTCCCCGGCGCGTGCTCCGGTTCAACCTCCCGCGCGGTGTTGGACGAAGACGCGCATGGCGGCGGGTTGAACGCATGCGGCTGCCACTTCAATCGCAAGACAGGCGAGTGCCATTGCCACCAGCCTCGCGACTGCGGCTGCGCCTGCCAACCGGCGAGCTGCTCGCGTTGACGGCACGGCGGCGCTTCGAAGCACGCGCTGTGTAGACTGCACGGTCCCGGATGCGGCGCATGTCACGCCGGCACCGGCATCACCGAAAAAATTCCCATGAGCAGCTATGTCGAAGGTGCCTTGATCAAGGACGAAAAAATCCTGCACACCGGGCACATCAGCCTGTGGTCGGTGTCAGGGTTGCTGGTACTCGGGCTGGTGCTGCTGCCGGTGTTCGGCATCGGCCTGGTGTTGTGGGCCATCGCCTTCATCAAGTTCAAGACCACCGAGCTGGCGATCACGAACAAGCGCGTGATTGCGAAGTTCGGGTTTATCAGCCGCAAGACGGTCGAACTCAACATCAACAAGGTGGAAAGCATCCAGGTGGACCAAAGCGTGCTCGGGCGTCTGTTCGACTTCGGCACGCTCGTGATCTCGGGCGCCGGCAACCCTCAAGCGCCCATTCCGGGCATCTCCAACCCGATGGCGTTTCGCCGGGCGTTCATCGAGGCGCAAGACACCCCCAAGCCACCCACCTGAAGCGCGGCACCTCACGCCGCGCCGCGCGCCCACACGATGCACCGGTTGTTCGCCGGCATCGCATGGTCTTGCAGCAGGCGAAGCCCGGCCGCGGCGGCGAGCGCATCCACCGCTTCGAAGTCGCGGATGCCGCGCTGCGGGTCGGCGGCGCGCAGCGTGGCGTCGAACGCGGCATTGCTCGCGCTGGTGAAGCGCCCGCCATAGTTGAAGGGGCCGTACACCACCAGCCGCGCGTCCGGGCGCAACAGGCCCGGCAGCAGCGAGAAGAGCCGTTGCACCGAGTCCCAGCCCATGATGTGCAGCGTGTTGGCGGTGAAGACCGCATCGAAGGGGCCGGCGGGCGGGTCCCCATTCACATCGAACGCCACCGGCGCGGGGGTGGCGGGCAAGCCCGCCTCCGACAGCCACTGCGCGATGCCGCCCAGGTTCGCGGGCACGTCCGACGCCTGCCAGATCAGGTGCGGCAGCGCTCGCGCGAAGTGCGCTGCGTGCTGCCCGGTGCCGCTGCCGACTTCGAGCACCTGGGTGCGGTCTGCGAAGTGCTGCTGAAGCACCTCCAGGATCGGCGCCTGGTTGCGCGCGCTGGCAGGAGAGTACGGCTTGTCCATGCGCGGGATTGTGGCAGTGCACCTCGCACGCGACCTGCCGGGCTGCGCATGGCCACGATCAGCGCGACGGAGTTCAGGCCCGCATGCCCCAGGCCATCCAGAGCGCCATCCCGATCATCATCAGGTTTTCGGTCAGCGACACGAAGCCCAGCGGAACCTGGCTGCCGCCGCCAACGCACGCGCATCGCAATTCCCGCCGCTCGATGTACACCGCCTGGATGACCGAAGCGGCGCCCACACCGCCGATGAACAGCGCCACGGGAATCGCCACCCAAGGCAGCCGGCCCGAAATCATCAGCACACCCGCCAGCAACTCCGCGAACGGATACACATAGGCGTAGCGCACCACACGCCGCGCGAGCAGGTCGTAGTTGAGGAACATCGTCGAGAAGCGCGCCAGGTCCTGCAGCTTGAGCAAGGCCAGGATGCACATGCTGAAGGCGATGAACCACGTCACCGTGCGTGCATCGGGCCACGGCCGACCCAGCGCCGCGCTGGCCGCGCAGGCCATCAGGAACGCCACCGAGAACACCGCGATCACCGGTACGTAGGAAGGTGCATCGGGATCGCGCACGCGCCGCCCGGTGAAGCGGCGCAAGTCGTCGTAGCCGCCAATGCGCCGCCCGCCGATGAATACCTGCGGCGTGGACTGCACCGCGTGCTCAGCCTGGAAAGCATCGGTCTGGGCGCGCGTCTCCAGCCAGCGATCGTCTACCGCATAGCCCTCTCGTTTGAGCAGATCGAGCGCTTTCAGGCCATACGGGCAGATGTGCTCGGGCATCACCATGCGGTACAACGTCGCAGTCTTCACGGTGGAGGAGGTTGGGCTGTTCATGCGGACGGCGGCGCCATGGAGAGATGTGCACGAAGCCCGGCAAAGCGCGTTCCCAGGCGTCCCAATCCACCCCCGTGTGCGGCTCGACCATTGCACTGCAACATACCGGCAGGCTGAAAACTCTGCACAATCTGGCCCGCCGCTCGCCCTGCGAATCCCCGCCCTTCGCGACCGCGCCCCTGGAGTCTTTAACGTGCTGGATACGCTGAGCTGGTCCCTGATTGCCCAATTCCTGGCGCTTGGCGTGTGCAGTGGCTTTCTCGCCGGCCTGCTGGGAATCGGCGGCGGCATGGTGATGGTGCCCTTCCTCACCTTGATGCTGACCATGCAGGGCTTTCCGCCCGATCTGATCGTGAAGATGGCGGTGGCGACTTCGCTCGCGACGATCTGCTTCACATCGGTGTCTTCGGTGCGCGCGCATCACAAACGGGGTGCCGTGCGCTGGGATGTGGTGAAGCTGCTCGCGCCCGGCATCGTCATTGGCTCCTTGATTGGTGCACAGATCGCGAAGGCGCTGCCGGCCGACTGGATGGCCATCCTGTTCGCCGTCTTCGTCGGCTTCTCTGCCACGCAGATGTTCCTCGACAAGAAGCCCAAGCCCACACGCGAACTGCCGCGAGGCACGGGCATGGTCGGCGCCGGCAGCGTGATCGGCGTGCTGTCCGCGCTGGTGGGCGCGGGCGGCGGGTTCATCTCAGTGCCCTTCATGACCTGGTGCAACGTGACCATCCACAAGGCCGTGGCCACGTCTTCGGCGCTGGGCTTTCCGATCGCGGTGGCCGGCACGCTCGGCTATGTGATCGCCGGCTGGTCGCTGGAAGGCCTGCCCGCGGGTGCGGTCGGCTTCATCTACCTGCCGGCGCTGGTCGTCATTGCCGCGGCCAGCGTGCTCACCGCACCGTGGGGTGCACGCACCGCGCACAGCATGGACGTGAAGCAGCTCAAGCGCGCGTTCGCCGTGGTGCTGTACCTGCTTGCGGCCTACATGCTCTACAAGGGGCTGGCCGGCTGAGCGCCGGCACAGCCTGTCAGTCACACCGGGCGGTCGCCTTTCTCGACCTTGAGCGCACGGCTGTCGGCCGCTGGCAGCATGTGCGCCGGATCGCGCGTGACCACCACGTCGATCACGGTCGGCAGATCGCGCGTTTCCATGGCGGTTCGGTAGGTACCGGCCAGTTGCTCAGGGTCTTCGACCCGCAAGCCGCGGCAGCCCATGGCGTTGGCGATGTCTGCGTAGTTCATCTCGACCAGGTCGGACGACTGGTAGTGCCCGTACATCGCATGCTGCAAGGCCTTCACATAGCCCGAGGCGGCGTTGTTGACGACGACCAGAATGAAATTGGCACCCAGGCGCTTGGCTGTCTCCAGCTCGCCGATGGTCATGTTCAGGCCCCCATCGCCCGTGATCCCGGCCACCACCTTGTCGGGTGCCGCAAGCTGCGCACCGAGACTGCCGGGCAAGCCATAACCGATGGACGCCAGCCCCCGGTCGGCCAGGTAAGTGCGGCCGCTGCGGTGGGTGTCGTACAGCAAGCCCGTCCAGTGCGCAGCGAAGCCACCGTCTGCGATGAGGATGCCGTCATCGGGCATGGCCTTGCGCAACTCGCCAATCAGGCGGCCCATGTTGATCGGCCGCTCTTGCGAGCTGTAGCGCGGCTCGGCCTGCACGCGCCATTGCGCCAGCCGCTCGCGCATCGCGCCGATGTGGGCCACGCGCGCACTGCGCACGCCCGCCGGTGCGTCCCCGCTAAGCGCGTCGCTCAATGCCGCCAAGGTTTCGCCTGCATCGCCCCAGAGTCCGATCGCAATGTCCTGGGTGCGCCCGATCTCCTCGGCCACGCTGTCGATCTGGATCACCCGGGCGCCCGATGGAAACAACGCGTACCGCTTGGTGGCGACCTCGCCCAGCTTGCAGCCCACCACGATCACGCAATCCGACTCGGCGATCAGATCGTTGGCCACGCGGGTGTAGCGGCCAAACAAGCCGGCGGACAAGCGGTGGGTGCATTCGATCGCCCCCTTGCCGCTCATGGAGTGCGCTACCGCAATCTCATGGGCTTCGGCCAACCGGCGAAGCGCTTCATAGCCATGGGACAGATGCAGGCCGCCGCCCACCAGCAGAATGGGGCGCCTGGCTTGAGCGATCATCGCGGCGGCGCGTTCGACATCGCGTGCCGCCGGGCGCATGCGGCGCGCAGGAATGCGCAGCGTGGCCTCGTCGATGTGGAAGTCGCTGGCCTTGAAAGCATGCTCACCATGCGTGAGGTCTTCGGGAATGTCGAGCACCACCGGGCCGGGCCGCCCCGAGGTGGCCACGGCGTACGCGCGGCGCACCATCTCGGGAATGCGTTCGATCATCTCCACGCGCAGCACGTCCTTGACTGCGGGCCGCAGGATGTCGAGCTGGCGGCACTCCTGCGTCATGTTCTTCCAGGCATGCAGGCGGTGGGTGTCGCCGGTGATCGCGATCAGCGGCACGCCAGCGTTGAGCGACTCCACCAAGGGCGTCACCAGGTTGGTGGCGCCCGGGCCGAGTGTGGCGTCGCACAGGCCGGGCTTGCCAGTCACGCGCGCATACGCGTCGGCCGCGAAAGCGCCGCAACGCTCGTCGTTGATGAGGTGGTGCGCCAATCCCTCCTGCCGCATGCCTTCGTAAAACGGCAACAGCTGGAAGCCTCCCATGCCGAAGCACGGCGAAGCGTCGGCCAGGCCCAGCATCTTGGCCAGCGCGCGGCCGCCATTCATCGTGATCGTTGTGTCAGTCATAAGTTTGTGGGGTCATGAAAAGGCCCGGAGGCCGCGGCCTCAGTTCACCTTGGCAGTGATGCCGCCGTCGATCACCAGCTCGGTGCCGGTGATGTAGCGGGCTTCGTCGGAGGCGAGAAAAACGGCCGCGTGCGCAACGTCCCAGGCGTTGCCCATGAAGCCAAGCGGCACCTGCGCGTCACGCTGGCGCTTCATTTCGCCGAGGTCTTTGGCGTCGTACGACGCGGCCACCGTCTTGGCGATGCGCGGGGTGTCCATCAATCCGGGCACCAGCGTCACGGCACGGATGCCGTGCGGCGCATACTGCAGCGCGAGGTACTTCATGAACTGGATCAACGCCGCCTTGCTGACGGCATAGGCCAGGTGAGGGAACCCGAGCCAGCGCTGCGCGGCGATGGACGACGTGGCAAGAATCACGCCTTGCTTGGCTTCCATCATCGACGGCAGGAACGCACGCGACAGAAACAGCAGGCTTTTGACGTTCACTGCGTGGATCTGGTCCCAATCCTGCGTGCTCACGTCAAGCGGGCCGCCCACTTTCCCGATGCCCACGTTGTCGAACAGCACATCGATGCGGCCGTGCGCTTGCAGCACCGCCGCACCCAGGGCTTTCACAGCGTCTTCGTCGGCAACGTCGCATTGCAACGCATCGCACGAGCCCCCTTCGGCGCGGACGAGTTCGGCGGTTTCCTGCGCGGCAGACAAGGCGCTGTCGATCGCCAGCACGTGATAGCCCTTGCGGGCGAACGCCACGGAGCAGGCCTTGCCGATGCTCCACCCCGGTCCGCTGGAGCCGGCTCCCGCCAGCAGGACGATCGGCTTGTTGTCCATCGGCTTACTTGATGACCATGGGGTTGGTGGGTGAGCCGACACCGCCGGTGATCGGAAGCGAGGCGCCGCAGAAGAAGAACTCGTAGACGCCGTCGGCGGCGCAGTCTTCCGACAAGGCTTCGAGGTAGAAGATCTCGCCCATGGTCAGTCCCATGTTCGGGATGACGATCCAATGCCAGGGCTGGCGGATCTTGTCGGTGGGGTTGGGTCGAACCTCGACGCCGAAGGTGTCGCTGCAGATCGCGGCAATCTTTTTCTCGGCGATCCAGTCGGCGGTGTCGAGCGCCAGGCCCGGGGCATCACCGCCCGAGTAAAGCCCCCATTCCTTGGCTCGCAGCTTGGCGCCCATGTGCCCGGTACGGAAGATGACGAAATCGCCCCGGCGAATCTCGACGCCCTGGTAAGCGGCCACGGCGTCGAGTTGGGCCGCGGTGATGGCGTAGCCCTCCGGCAAGGCATCCACCTCCTGGTAGCGCGCGATGTCGAGGAACACGCCACGGCCCACCAGCTTGTCCTTGGTTTTCTCGATGCCGTTCTTCTTGGCGCCCATGCCGTCCACGAGCCGGATGTCGTAGCCGTTCCACATGTGATCGTCGTAGAAGACGTGCGAGAGCGCATCCCATTGCGTGCCGCATTGCAGCGGCATGATCACGCCATCGTCGGAATAGCGGATGCCATGGTCGTCCTGCACGCCGGAGTACGCATCGGTGCCGGTGGCAATCATGTAGTGGATGGGGTTGAAGCGCCCTCGCCGGCCATAAGCCGGGCCGTTCTGGTCGAACGGCAACGCCAGAGAAAGCACCTTGCCTTGGCGAATGAGCTGCGAGGCCGCGGTGACGTCTTCAGGATGCACGTGGTTGAGTGTTCCGATCTCGTCGTCCTCGCCCCAACGGCCCCACGCGCGCAGCGCGAGGCACTTCTCGCGCAACTGCTCGCTGCTCACCTTGGGCTGGGTGCCGTCGAAAAAGATCTTGGTCTGGGTCGCTGTCATGGGTTTTTTGCTTGCGTTGTTGATCGTCAGATGTGTGAAGGCGACTCACTCGGCCTTGACCGCGGCAGCCTTCACCACGCCCTTCCACTTCTCCACGTCCTTGGCCACGAACTGCGTGAACTCGCTGGGGGAGGTGTGCAAGGGGAACGTGCCCAGTTCTGCGAGCCGCTTCTTCACTTCCGGGTTGCCCGCCACCTTGGCCATCTCGGCGTTGAGCTTGGCGACCACGGGTGCCGGCAGCCCGGCCGGCCCCATCAGGCCGTACCACGCGGTGGAGTCGAAGCCGGGCACGCCTGCTTCGGCCAGGGTCGGGACGTCGGGAAGCGAGGGCACGCGCGTGGTCGAGGTCACCGCCAGTGCACGCAGCTTGCCGCTTTGCACGTACGGCAGCGAGGTGGTGAGGTTGTCGAACATGATCGGCACCTGGCCACCGAGCAAGTCGGTCAGCGCCGGGCCGCTGCCCTTGTAGGCGATGTGCATCATCTTCACGCCCGCCATCATGTTGAACAGTTCGCCTGTGAGATGCAGCGAGGTCCCGATGCCCGAGGAGGCGAAGTTCAGCTTGCCAGGGTCTTTCTTCTCCGCCGCAATCAGTTCGGCCACGGTCTTGGCCGGAAAGCCGGGGTTCACCACCAGGATGTTCGGCGTCTCGGCCACCGGGGTGATGTGGGTGAAGTTCTTCACCGCGTCGTAAGGAAGATCCGAGTAAAGACCCTGATGGATCGACATGCCGATCGTGGCCAGGACCAGCGTGTAGCCATCCGGCGCTGCGCGCGACACCGCCTGGTACGCCACGCGCCCGCCTCCGCCCGGACGGTTCTCGACGATGAACTGCTGGCCCGTGGCCTCACCCAGTCGCTGCGCCACCAGCCGCGCAATGATGTCGGTCGATCCGCCGGCGGCAAATCCGACCACCAGTGTGACCGGCCGATCCGGATAACTCTGTGCTGCAGCGGGTGCTGCCAGCGCGGCCAGACCCCAGGCCGCAATCCAAGATGCAAAGCGTCGATTCATGATGCCGTCCTGTCATGGTTTTCCGGAATGTGGGAACTGCAAGAGACTCTGTGCAACTCGCCACGTACGATGAGTTCGTATTCGGCGACAGACCCCATCACATTGCAACGATCATTCCCAATATGCGGAAGATGCAGAATCGCCCAGAAAAGGGGCCCGAAGGCACCCAAACAATGCGCCGCGCATCCGCGCTGTTACGCCTCCTGGCAGGCCGTCGCGGGCTGAAGCTGCGGCTGTCCGAACTGGCCGTTCAGTCGGACCTATCGAGTTCCACCGCGCACCGCATCCTGCAGGGCTTGGTGGCCGAAGGATGGGCAGTTCAAGACCGCCGCACCGCCCAGTATTCACTTGGCCCGCTGGCGTATGAGATTGGCCTGGCGGCGCGCCCGCCGACCCACCTCCACAAAGTCGCGGGCACCGCCTTGGAGCGTCTCGCCGATGAATCCGGCGACACCGCGTTCCTTTCGGTGCGCAGCGATCTCGACGCCGTGTGCATCGACCGCCGGGAAGGCACCTTCCCCATCCGCGCACTCATCCTCGACATCGGCAGCCGCCGACCGCTCGGCGTGGGGGCCGGCGCGCTGGCCCTGCTGATGTCGATGGCCGACGACGAGGTGGACGCCGTGCTGGCCCAGATGACCTCCCGCCTGGCAGCCTATCGGACCACGGCCTCCGTCGTGCGCCGCGAGGTGAGCCGATCGCGAACACTCGGCTTCGCTTTCAACGACGGGCAGATCCTGGCCGGCCACAAGGGAGTGGCGTTGCCTCTTCGGGACCCCTACGGCCAAGTGGCCGGCGCCTTGTCGATCGCCGCCATCAGCGACCGGGTGTCACCCGCGCGCCGCGCCGAACTGGTCCATCTCATGCGGCGCGAAGTGCAGCGCGTCGAGTCTGAACTGGCCGGGCTTGCACGCGGCCCCATCGAAACTCCGCCATGACCAAGCCAGCCCACCTTTGGACCCTCTCGGCCTGCGAGCTGGCACCGTTGCTGGCACGTGGCGACGTGCGGCCCGACGATCTGCTGGAAGCCTGCCTGGCCCGGATTGCGCATACGCAGCCCCTCGTGAACGCGATGGCGCACGTCGCCACCGACGCCGCGCGGCTGGCCGCAGCCGCGTCGAGACAACGCCAGCAACGCGGGCAGCGGCTCGGCCCGATCGATGGCATCCCCGTGACGGTGAAAGACAACCTGTTCGTCGCCGGGATGCCGGCCACCTGGGGCAGCCGCTTGTATGAGCGGTTCGTGCCCGATGTCGACGACATCGCGGTGGAGCGCCTGCGTGCAGGCGGTGCGGTGATCGTCGGCAAGACGAACACGCCGGAGTTCGCGCTCGCAGGACGCACGGACAACCGGCTGTTTGGGCTCACGCGCAACCCGTGGGATCTGCGCCTCAACCCCGGCGGCTCCAGCGGCGGCGCGGTCGCGGGCGTGGCCTCGGGCGGCACACCGCTGGCCCTGGCCACCGACGCTGGGGGTTCCGGCCGCCTGCCCGCCGCCTACACCGGGGTGGTTGGCATGCGCCCGTCCAATGGCGCCGTCGCGCGCTGCCACGGCTTTCCAGCGCTTGCCCCGGATTTCCAGGTCATCGCACCCATCGCACGCACTGCCGGCGACCTGGCCTTGCTGCTGCACAGCATCCAGGGCTCCGATCGGCGAGACCCGCTTTCGTGCCGGTATGCCCGCCACGGCCAGCTGAAGCCGCCCGGGCAGACGCGCATCGGTGTTGCGCTGCACATCGGCCCCGGCGAGGGTGGCAGGGCCGAAGGGGAGCCGGTCGACCCAGAGGTTCGGGCCCATGTGCGCGCCGCGTCGGAAACCATGCGCTCCCTGGGCTATCAGGTCCATGACTGCGCCGTTCCTTTCCATCTCGAACAAGTGCGCGCGCTGTGGCGAACGCTGGCGGCGGCGGGGGTGGCGCGCACCGTGCAAGCCTTCCCCGGCTGGGAAGACCAAGTGACCGACGGCATCGCCGCGATGGCCCGGCATGGAATCGGCTTGCGAGCCACCGACCACGTGCGCGCACTCGACGCCCTGGCCGCGCTGCGGGCCCGCGTGAGCACGGCCTGGCAGGGATTCGACGTGCTGCTCACGCCCACGAGCGCGGCACCCACCTTCCCCATCGAGCAAATGCACCCGCAAACCATTGCCGGCGTTCCTGCCGACACGCAATCGATGTCGATCTTCACGACCTGGGTGAACGCCTGCGGATTGCCCGCGCTCTCGTTGCCGGTCGAGCCGGCGGCCGACGGACGCCCCATCGGCATGCAGCTGGTGGGCCAGTTCGGTGCGGACGACACGCTGCTCGACATGGCAGCCCGCTTCGAGGCTGCGCAGCCATGGGCGACGCGCCGGCCGCCATTGGATACCCCTACGGTCGACATCTAGGGGGGCTGTGAGGCTTGGATGCCGCGTTACGATGAACATTCAACGCCCTTGCACAGGCAACGCCTGCCAGGCCAACCCACAAAGGGGACGTCATGCCAGAAAACGAAGCGCGGGTGGTGGTCATCGACGATGTACCGGATTCGGCCGAAACATTGGCCACCCTGCTGAAGATGGACGGCTACGACGTCGTCACTTCCCATGATGCAGGCCACGGTCTGCTGCTCATCGAGCAACACCGCCCCCATTGCGTCCTGCTCGACGTGAGCATGCCCGGCATGGACGGCTGCGATCTCTCTCGCCGCCTGCGCCAGTTGTACGGCGATGACATCGTGCTGATCGCCGTCAGCGGCCTCGACGAAGACAACCAGCGCGTCGCAGAAACATTCACGCGCGTGGACCATTACCTGCGCAAACCGCTCGATCCCAAGAAGCTGCGCAGCGTGCTGCCGCCGCTGTGCTGAGACCCGGCTGAGCGAACACCCGCGAAGAACGCGGGACGGCAGCCGGCTTGGCTGTCACCCGGCCCCGGCGATGCCGCCTGCCCACGTTCACTGGCCGCGGGCAGCCATCCGATGCAGGCGGCCGGCAAGCATCTTCTCTGCGCGCCCCGTGCCGCATACCATGAGTTCTATTTCAGAAGAGCCACCGCACGCCACTCGCGAATGCCCCATCGCTGCAGCGGTAGCGCTCAACGTTCATCTCAGCGAGGCGTGCCGCACAACCCGTATCAGTGCAGGAGTTTTTTTCGATAAGACACGTTCACACTTCACGAAATCCAATGCGATAGCGCATGCCTGCCGCATGAAACTACGGTCACATCGCATACCCGTATTTCGAGGAGACATATGGACCTGTCAAGAGGAGGCCTTCCCCAGAGCGACCGTCGTCGCCGCGTCACGGCCAGCATCGCCGCCGCCGCTGCCCTGTCCTCGATGCCACGCACCGCCCGCGCCCAGGCGGCAGAGATCCGCATCGGTCAAAGCATCCACCTGAGCGGGCCGTTGTTTCCCACCGTCGAGAACGTCATCAAAGGGCAGAACCTCGCCCTTGACGAGGTCAACCGCGCAGGCGGCATCCACGGCCGCCCCGTGAGGGTGATCTCGTACGACGACGTCTACGACGCCAAACGGTGCGTCGAGAACTGCAAGAAACTGATCAACGAAGACCAGGTGAGCGCACTGTTCGCCCCTGGCGCCACGGCCAGCGTGATCGCGCTGCTGCCCTTGATCTCGGAACACCGGATCCCCCTCATCGGGACCTACAGCGGCGCCCCCATCGTTCGCACCAAACACCACCCCTACTTCTTCACCACCACGGCAAGCTACCAGGACGAAGTGGTGCAGATGCTGCGCAATCTCGTCACCGTACAGCAGGGCCGCGTCGGCCTGGTGTTCCAGAACAACGCGTTCGGCCAGCTGATGAGCCCCGTGCTCGACATCGCAGCCAAGGAAAGCGGCGCCACGCTGGTTGCGAAAGTCCCGCTCGAACTCAGCGGAGAAAACGCCGTGGCAGCCGCACAGGAAATGGCCAGCCACAAGCCGCATGCGGTCGTGTTCATCGCGTTCGGCCCCTCCTTGGTGCAGTTCGTGCGAGCGGCCCGCGCACACCTGGGGGTGCCGGTGTATTGCATCTCAGTGTCCAACTCGAGCCCACTGATCAAGGTGCTGGGTGACGACGCGCGCGGGCTCGCATTCACGCAGATCGTGCCCTACCCCTGGCGCACCAGCTCCGCCATCACCCGCGCTTTCAACACCGAAGCTGCTGCGGCGAAGGTGCCCGTCAGCTATGACGCCCTCACCGGATACATCAATGTGCGCGTGCTGCTGGAAGGGCTGAGACGCTCCGGCAGCCGACCCACCCGTCAATCCATCGTCGCCGGCATGGAGAACATGCGCAACGTCGATCTGGGCGGCTACCGCGTCAACTACAGCCCCACCAATCACCACGGCTCCAAGTACGTGGACCTGACGATCATCGGCCCGGGCGGGCGCTTCGTGCGCTGACGCGCCGATTCCGCCAGTTCGTGCCAAAAGGCCGCCAGGCGCTGCGCGCGCCCGGGCCGAAATGGCATCGCGCACCAGCCGGCCCCGGGTTGAGCCCGGGCCACCCAGAGCGGCCACCGGCGCCCCGAGGCACCGGCGCCGCATGCCGCTTGTGGCACGAAGAGCCTGCTCTGGGATGGTTGATGCTCGGGATGGCCGAGCATGCCCCGGCGGCAAGTTGTTCACAATGGAGGGTTTCCAACTGCAAGCGAGATCCTCATGAAAAGAGAAGTCGTAGTAGTCAGCGGCGCACGGACGGCCATCGGAACCTTTGGCGGCAGCCTGAAAGACGTGCCGCCCACCCAACTGGGCGCGATTGCAGCGCGCGAGGCGCTGGCGCGGGCCCAGGTCGACGGCAAGGACGTCGACCACGTGGTGTTCGGCCACGTGATCAACACCGAACCGCGCGACATGTACCTGGCCCGGGTCTCGGCCATCGAGGGCGGCGTGGGCCAGGACACCCCGGCCATGACCGTCAACCGCCTCTGCGGCTCGGGCCTGCAGGCGCTGGTTAGCGCGGCCCAGAGCATTCTGCTGGGCGATGCCGAAGTGGCGCTCGCAGGCGGCGCCGAGAACATGAGCCGCGGCCCGTACTCGATGCCGCAAGCTCGCTGGGGTGCCCGCATGGGCAACGCCACGGTGGTCGACATGATGCTGGGCGCCCTGCACGACCCGTTTCACAACGTGCACATGGGCATCACCGCCGAGAACATCGCAGCCAAGTGGGAGATCTCGCGCCAGCAGCAAGACGAAGCGGCACTCGAAAGCCACCGCCGCGCCCAGGCGGCCATCGCTGCCGGCTACTTCAAGGAGCAGATCGTCCCGGTCAAGATCGAAACCCGCAAAGGCACGGTCACCTTCGACACCGACGAACACGTGCGCAACGACGCCAAGATCGAAGACATGTCCAAACTCAAGCCGGCCTTCAAGAAGGACGGTGGCACCGTGACGGCGGGCAACGCCTCCGGCGTGAACGACGGTGCCGCCGCGCTCGTGCTGATGGAGCGCGCGCAGGCCGAACGCCGGGGACTCAAGCCCTTGGCCCGCCTCGTGTCCTACGCGCACGCCGGCGTGGACCCGCTCTACATGGGCATCGGCCCCGTGCCCGCATCACGCAAGGCGCTGGAAAAGGCGGGGCTGAAAGTGTCCGACCTGGACGTGATCGAGGCCAATGAAGCGTTTGCCGCACAGGCGTGCGCTGTGTCGAAAGACCTCGGCCTCGATGCTGCCAAGGTGAATCCGAATGGTTCTGGCATCTCGCTGGGCCACCCCGTGGGCGCCACGGGGGCGATCATCACCGTGAAGGCGCTGTACGAGTTGCAACGCATCCAGGGGCGCTACGCGCTGGTGACCATGTGCATCGGCGGCGGCCAAGGCATCGCATGCATCTTTGAGCGCACGGCCTGAGCCACACGCTTTCGCAGTCCGGGGGCCGCTCAGCCCCCATTCGCCAACGCCTCGCGCACGGCCAGCATCGTGTTCAAGGCGTGGGCGGCCACCTGCTCATGGTTCATCGCCAGCACCGTCAACGGGTAGGTGCCGGACACGAATCCTCCGCAAGCCACCTCGATGGCCACCACCCCGGGCGACAAGCCCTCCACCGCCGCCACGAGGCAATGCGCGACCGAGCTGAAGCCGCCATCGCCGAACAGCAGCTCGCCCTCGTCGGACACCTGATAGTCATAGCGGCCAGGCTCGGTCGGGGTTGCATCGACATCGATACGCAAAATCATCCGAACTCCTTGGGTGAACCCGCAGTCCGACACGGCCGCGCTGGCAAGGAAGCGATGCTACCCAACGCTTGCCTCCACGCCGGCCAATCGCCCTGGAATCGTGTGATACACCACAGCGCGCCACCATCTCGGCAACCCCAGACGCAGTACGCTCGCGAGCGACGAACCGCGGGTTCCCTGACACCTCGCATCCGACATCAGGCGACATCTTGAATTTGAGCAGTCCTTGCATCCTTTGCGGCCAACGCAGCGCCAGTCTCGTGCTGGCCGACGCGGCGGCCCCGCCCCACCCGCGGGCGAGCGGGTGCGCCAGCCGCCCACGGGATCCCGTCCCCGGCCATCGCGGTACATGCCATACCGCCCGCTGATGGATCCGATCACCGTCATCATCATCCTCGCCCTGCACCTCACATGCTCGGGCGTGCTGTTCACCATGATCGGCCGCCGCATGGGGCCGCGCAGCGGCCTCTACTACTGGGGCGCCGGCGGCATCCTGTTCGGTGTCGCCTATTTCGGGCGCCTGATGGGCCAGATGATGGAGACCCACTGGTGGCTGCTCGCACTCGACAGCGTGATGGTCTCCGCCGCATTGCTTCTCGTCGGCGGCCTGTCCCAGTTCGAGGGCAAGGACGTCTCGCTGCGGCGCTATGTCGCGGCATTGCTGCTGTTCATTGCCATTCAGGTGCCAGCCACGCTGGCATTCGGTGTCAGCGGGCGCTACTTCGTGCTGATCTTGACCTTGGCACTGGCCTACGCGCGCATCGCGCTCGTCGCCGCGCAGGCGCTGCAACAGCGCTCGCGGCCTCTGCATCCGCCTTTGATCGTCCTTGCGACATTGATGGGCATCCAGGCCGGGCTGGCCCTCGGCCGGGCGGCCCAGATCATCTTCATCGGCACCGACTCGCTCTTCAGCGGCCTGCTGGCCCAGGTGTTCTTCGCCTACGCGTCCTTCACGGCGGTGATCCTGGCACTCACCCTGCTGTGGATGGTGTTCGAGCGCCTGAACCTCCAACTCACCGAGCTGGCCACGCACGACCCCTTGACGCGGGTGCTCAACCGCAACGGCCTCGAAAAGGCGATGGAGCGGCATTTCGCCACCCGCAAGCGCGGCCCCTTGAGCCTGCTGATGGTCGATCTGGACCACTTCAAGCGCGTGAACGATGTCCACGGGCATTCGGTCGGCGACGACCTGCTCAAGGCCGTCGCCGGCACCCTGGTGCGGCACCTGCGAGGCAACGACTTCGTGGCCCGGGTCGGCGGCGAGGAGTTTCTGATCGGCTGCGTCGGCGAGCCCCTCGCCTGCACCGACAGCCATTACGCAACCGCCGCGGCCTCGCTGGGCGAGCGCCTGTGCCAGGCGATCCGGGGCATGAACGTCTCCGCCGGCCGCGACACCTTGCTGCGCTGCACCGCCAGCATCGGGGTGTCGCGGCCCGCATTCACACTGGAAGAATCCCATCGCGCCCGGGTGGAAGCCGACCTGGCCGTCTACGCAGCCAAGGCAGCCGGGCGCGATCAGGTCATCACGAGCTGAGACAAAAGCGGCCGCTCCTGGCGGCTGACTGCGGCCTCACCGCGTCCGTCCCCACCTGCCCGCATGGCGACCAACTGCCGAGACTCGCGCGGCGGATGAGCCACCCCACAGGGCTCGGCCCGCGCCCCGATCCATGAAGCCGCTGGCGCGCCGCCTCAAGCCATGAGCGCGGCGATCACCACGATCTCGACCTTCCATTCCGGCTTGCCCAGCAGTGCTTGCACGGTGGCGCGCGGGGGTTGGTCACCCTGGGCGACCCAGTCGTCCCAGACCTCGTTCATGCCGGCGAAATCGGCCATGTCGGCGATGAAGATCTGGGCCATCAGGATGTGCGCCTTGTCGGTGTGCGCCTCGGCCAGCAGCTTGTCGATGGTGGCCAGCACCTGTGCGGTCTGGCCGCGGATGTCCTGCGTCGCATCCGCCGGCACTTGGCCCGCGAGATAGACAGTGCGGTTGTGGATCGCCATCTCGGACAGTCGATCTCCAACATGAAACCGGCGAACGGTGTGCGTCATCGTTTTTCTCCTGTTCGTTGGGGTGCCTTCGGCGATGTCTGGCCCACCTTCTGCCCCAATCTGGATTCAGTCCCTGCAAAAAGTTTCTGGATGTTCGCGCTGTGGCGCCAGATGAGCAGCAGCCCCATCACCACGGTCGCCACCGCATAGGGGCCACCGCCCCAGATCAGCAATTGATAGAACGGGGCGAACAAGGCTGCAATGAGAGAGGCCAGCGAGGCGTAGCGAAAGAACGCCGCAATCAGCAGCCAACTGGCCAGCGTGGCCAGCCCGAGCAAGGGGTTGAAACCGAACAGGATCCCGGCGGCAGTGGCCACGCCCTTGCCCCCGCGAAACCCGAAAAATACCGGCCACAGATGACCCAGAAACGCCGCCACCCCCACCAGCGCCGCCGTGCCCACGCCGAGCCCCCAGGGCGCGCCGAACTGATGCACGAGCCACACCGGCACAAAACCCTTGAGGGCGTCGAACAACAACGTGAGCACCGCGGCCGCCTTGTTGCCGGACCGAAGCACATTGGTCGCGCCGGGGTTGCCCGACCCATAGCTGCGCGGGTCGGACAAGCCCATCAGGCGACTCACGATCACCGCGAAAGACAACGAGCCGATGAGATAGGCCGCAGCGGCGGCCAGGAAAGGGAACAGTGTCTCCATGGATATCTTGTGGGTCTTGGAAAAGCCTATTCTGCACTCGCGCATTCCACCGGCTGCGCAGCCAACCGTTCGGTGAGCACCCGCGGCGGAATGGACACCAGGTACCCGCGGCGCCCGCCGTTGATGTAGATGAGCGGCAAGCTCAGCACGCTGCGCTCCACGTACACCGGCATGGTCTTGCGCGTGGCGAATGGCGAGGTGCCGCCGACGAGGTAGCCGCTGTGGCGCTGCGCCACCTCGGGCTTGCAGGGGGCCACGCGTTTGCAGTCGATCCGGCGGGCCAGACTCTTCGTGCTCACCTGCCGATCGCCGTGCATCAGCACGATCAACGGCTTGGCGTTCTCGTCTTCCATCACCAGCGTCTTCACGACATGATGTTCGTCCACGCCAAGCTGCTGTGACGACTCGGTGGTGCCGCCATGGTCCACGTAGTCGTAGACGTGCTCGCCAAAAACCACGCCCTGCGCCCTGAGCCACTGCGTGGCGGGCGTCTCCGAAACATGTTCCTTGCGCGCCATGCCGTTCACTGGGCCGGGTCGCGGTACTTCCAGCGCAAGGCGTCGATCTCGCCGAGCAGGTCCGCAGACAGCGTCACGGACATCGCATCGATGTTCTCGTCGAGCTGCTGGCGGTTCGTCACGCCGATGATGGTGCTGGCCACCCGCCACGAGGTGTAGCAAAACGCCAGCGCCATCTGCGTGGGCGTGAGGCCGTGCCGGCGCGCAAGCGCGTTGTACAGGCGCGCGACCTCCACGGCTTCGGGGCGCGCCCAGCGCTGCTTGCGCATCGACTCGAACACGGCCAGGCGCCCGGCATTCTGGTCGTCGTGCAAGCCGTTCTGGTCGTACTTGCCGGTGAGCGTGCCAAAGGCCAGCGGCGAATAGGCGAGCATGGATACGCCGTGGCGGTAGAGGGTTTCGTCCAACCCGTTGTCGAGCGCGCGGCTGGTGAGGGCATAGGGGTTTTGCACGGTGGCCACGCGCGGCAAGCCATGGCGTTCAGCCTGGTTCACGAACTCGCTCACGCCCCAGGACGTTTCATTCGACAACCCGATGTAGCGCACCTTGCCCGCTTTCACGAGCCTGTCGAACCCTTCCAACTGCTCATGGATGGGGGTGTAGTTCACGCTCGGGCGCGGGTCGAAGTACAAGGCGCCGAACGAAGGCGCACTGCGGTTCGGCCAGTGGATCTGGTACAGGTCGATGCAATCGGTGCGAAGCCGCTTCAGGCTGTCGTCGCAGGCTTGCACGATCTCGGCCGCGGTGAGGTCGGTGCTGCCGTTGCGCACCCAGCCCATGTTGCGCGACGGGCCGGCCACCTTGGTCGCCAGGATGATCTTGTCGCGCGCGCCGGGCCGGGCGGCCAGCCAGTTGCCGATGATCCGCTCCGTGGCGCCATAGGTCTCGGGCCGCGCCGGCACCGAGTACATCTCCGCGGTGTCGATGAAGTTGATGCCGCGCGCCAGCGCATGGTCGAGCAGCGCATGGGCATCGGCCTCGCCGACTTGCTGGCCAAAGGTCATCGTGCCCAGGCACAGCGAGGTGGTGCGCAGGCTGCTGGAGCCAAGAGAAACCAATTTCATGGGGATGGGCGTGCGTTGAGTCTTGCGCACAAGTGTGCCGCAAACGCCACGCCCCCGTCGTCAGGCGGCGTGCCGCCAGCGCACGGGCATCCCCTCGCTGAGCCACGCAAACCCCGAGGCACACCGCGAGACGGACGCGCACAATCGAATGCGGCTGCCGGCAGGCGCTGAGGAGCGATCGAATGCCCCACCCGACTGACGATCACCACGAATCGATGGTCCGCGGCTTCCGCTGGAAGGTGCCGCAACACTTCAACATCGCCGACGTCTGCTGCGCGCGCTGGGCGGAGGAAACGCCCGATGCCGTGGCCCTCTACAGCGAACATGCCGACGGCACCACGGCCCACATCACATACGGTGAATTGCAAGCCCAGGCCAACCGCCTGAGCCACGCCTTGCAGCGCCGCGGGGTGGAGCCGGGCGACCGGGTCGCCATCGTTCTGCCACAGCGCGTGGAGACGGCCATCGCCCACATGGCGGTCTATCAGTTGGGCGCCGTGGCCATGCCCCTGTCCATGCTGTTCGGGCCCGACGCCCTGGCCTTTCGCCTGCAAGACAGCGAAGCCGGATTGGCGATCGTCGATGACGGCGCCGCGGACAACCTCGCGCTGGCACGGCTTCACTGCCCGATGCTCCAGACCGTGATCGGCGTCGGCGCCGCACAAGGCCGTTGCGACGCGGACTGGGACACCTTGGTCGCGCGGGAGCCTGGGCAATTCACCGCGCGCATCACGCAAGCCGACGACGCGGCCATCCTCATCTACACCAGTGGCACGACCGGCCCGCCCAAGGGCGCCGTGCTGCCCCATCGCGCGCTGATCGGCAACCTCAGCGGCTTCGTCTGCAGCCAGAACTGGTTTCCGCAGCGCGGCGACGTGTTCTGGTCTCCCGCCGACTGGGCCTGGACCGGCGGCCTCATGGATGCGCTGCTGCCCACGCTCTACTTCGGGCATCCGATCGTCGGCTACCGGGGCCGCTTCACGCCGGAGAAAGCGTTCGACCTGATGACCCGCTACGGCGTCACCAACACCTTCCTCTTCCCGACCGCGCTGAAAGCGATGATGAAAGCCGTGCCGACGCCCCGCAGGCACCATGCACTGAAGCTGCGCGCCATCATGAGCGCGGGCGAGTCGGTGGGCGAAGCCGTCTTCGATTACTGCCGCTCGCAACTCGGCATCACGCTGAACGAGATGTTCGGCCAGACCGAGATCAACTACGTGATCGGCAATTGCGGCCAGTTCCTCGATCACGCCGGCTCACCTGCCGGCGGGTGGCCCGCACGGCGCGGCAGCATGGGCCGCGCCTACCCGGGCCACCGCGTCGCCGTGATCGACGAGGCCGGCGAGATCTGCCCGACCGGCACGCCGGGCGACGTCGCCGTGCACCGCCGCGACCTCCACGGCGACCTCGACCCGATCTTCTTCCTGGGCTACTGGCGCAACCCCGAAGCCACGCAGGGCAAGTTCACCGGCGACCCGCGCGACTCCTGGTGCCGCACCGGCGACACCGCCATCGTCGATGACGACGGCTACTTCTGGTACCGGGGCCGAAGCGACGACATGTTCAAGGCGGCGGGCTATCGCATCGGCCCCAATGAAATCGAGAACTGCCTGATCCAGCATCCGTCCGTGGTGAATGCCGCGGTGGTGCCGAAACCGGACGCTGAACGCGGCGCCACGGTGAAGGCCTTCGTGGTGCTGACGGCCGGCATGGCCGGTTCCGGCGATCTGGTACGCGCGCTGCAGGCCCACGTGCGGGGCAAGCTCGCGCCTTACGAATACCCGAAGGAGATCGAGTTCGTCGACGAGCTGCCGATGACCACCACCGGGAAGGTGCAGCGGCGCGTGCTGCGCCTGCGTGAAGAAGAGAAAGCGCGCAGCGCCCTATGACAGGCTCGCGCCGCCGCCTGGCGGCGCCCCTGCTTCCAGCGCATCCAGCAGCGACAGGCCCAGGTCGACCAGCGACTGCACCGCCTCCAGCGGCATGTTGCGATGCGCGCGGGTGGTGTGCAGCTGGGCGCTGCCATCGGTCACGCACAGGCGCAGGTCGGTGGCCGGGCGGCCTTTGGCATCGGTCAGCAGCTGGCTCGCCAGCAGCCAGTGCGCCTGGAAACGGGGCGTGAGGAGCCGCTCGCCCATGGCGGGACCGGCAATCACCACCCAATTGAGGGCAAATTCCTCGAGCGCCTGGTCGCCCGGATCCACCACCTGGGTGCCATCGAGCGAAGGATTCCAGGCCACGAACCGCGACGACTCGAAACCCAGCGTCTCTGCGGCGAATGCCGACAAGGCGCGCGCAAGCGTCGAGTCGGGTGTGCCGCTGGAGGACGTTGGCGGCGCAGCGCAGCGCGCCACCCAATCGTCGTACTGGGCACGCGGCACGATTTCGCAACGAGCCGATGGGGGCAGGCCGATGGCCTGCCAGCGCAAGTATTCCTCGCGGGGATTGGCTTCGCCATCGGCGAACAGATGGGGCAGCTGCCAGGCCACGGCCCCGCGCCTGCCGGAGAGATGCCATTCGGCCTGGCTCGTGGCGCCGGTGTCCGCGGCCAGCTGCTGCCAACGCGCGCGCTGCGAACCGCTGGGGTCGGCCCCCAGCCATCGGCTCAACTTCTGCGTCAGCGTTTCCATCTTGGCTCCAATGCATGGGGTTGGAAGGTATTGAACCCCCTGCGTTGCGCGCTGTCACCAAGAAACCCTCTCGAATCACCCCAGGAATTCACGGATCCGTGTTCCGCACATCCGAACAAGTGGCAGGGATTCGCCGATCCGTGAAATATCAGCGCTCTGCAAAATCTGCGAGCGCATCTCCCGCGATCCGGCAGATCCGCCAATCGGGCATCACCGTCGCACCCATGCGCCGGTAGAAGCGGATCGCATCTTCATTCCAGTCGAGCACGGTCCAGTCGAAGCGCGCATAGCCGCGCTCCAACGCGATCTTGGCCAGGCGCACGATCAGCATCTCGCCGATGCCCCGGCCGCGGTATGCAGGGCGCACGTAGAGATCCTCGAGATACAGCCCGGGCTGCGAGAGAAACGTCGAGAAATTGGTGAAGTACAACGCGAACGCCACCACCTCGCCGGCCACTTCGGCGACGAGCGCTTCGGCCACGGCGCGCTCGCCAAACAGGTGCGGACGCAACTTCTCGGGCGTGGTCTGCACGAGGTGCAGCAACTTTTCAAACTCGGCGAGTTCGCGGATCAACGTGACGATGGGCACGACATCGCGGAGTTCGGCCGCACGAATCAGCGGCGGCGTGGAAGGTTCGGGTTCGGGAGAAGGTGGGGAAGACATGCGCGAGATTCTCGCAGCCCTGCACAAACCCCGCGCGACGCGGTTCATGGCATCTGTCCCCGCCTGGACAACGCATGCGCGTGCAGCCCTCTATCATTCCGACGATGACTGCATCGCCCTACCAACCGCGGCGCGAAGGCCGCAGCGAATTTGTGCCCCTGCGCGGGCTGCGGTATCACCTGCGCCACTGGGGCGACCCCCGCCACGTGACACCCGAGCGCCCGCCCCTGGTGATGCTGCATGGCTGGATGGATGTCGGCGCCTCGTTCCAGTTCGTCGTTGACGCCATGGCACGCGAACGCTACGTGATCGCGCCGGATTGGCGCGGCTTCGGCCTCACCGAGGCTTCACAGCAAGACAGCTACTGGTTCGCCGACTACCTCGGCGATCTCGATGCCTTGATCGACGTGTTGCTCCATCGCCTGCCGGGCATCGATCAGATCGACCTCGCCGGCCACAGCATGGGCGGCAACGTCGTGATGCTGTATGCCGGCGTGCGGCCCGCGCGCATCCGCCGCCTGATCAATCTCGAGGGCTTCGGCATGCCGGCCACCACGCCGGATCTCGCGCCCCGCCAGTACGCGCACTGGCTCGACGACCTCAAGACGCCCCAGGAAATCCGCCCCTACAAAAGCTTGGCCGACGTGGCCACACGCTTGCAGAAAACCAATCCGCTGCTGCCGCCTCGGCGGGCCGAATGGCTCGCGCAGCACTGGTCCCGCGAACGTGCCCCCGGCGTCTGGGACATCCTGGGCGACCCGGTTCACAAGCGCCGGCACCCCGTGCCCTACCAGCGCGAGGAAGTGCTGGCCTGCTGGCGGCAGATCAGCGCGCCGCTGCTGTGGGTCGAAGGCGACCGCACCGATGTGAGCAAGTGGTGGGGCAAGCGCTACAGCAAACCGGAGTTCCACGAACGGCTGAAAGCCGTGCCCCAGGTTGAAAAGCACATGCTCTCACCCGCCGGCCACATGCTGCACCATGATCAGCCCGAAGCACTGGCCGGCGTGATCGAGTCGTTCCTGGACCGCCGCTGAGCCATTTCACGCCACGAGACCCCGCGGCGAGATTCCCCGCGGGCCCGGCACCCTGCCATGTCAAAATTGCCGGCTTCTGAGAATGGAACTGCATCATGGACGTCGAACACATCAACGCGATTGGCAACTCCCTGGTCGACCTGACACAGCGCACGGTCGATCTTCGGGGGTATCTTTGACTACGATCGCAAAGCACTGAGACTCGCGGAAGTCAACGCCGCCCTGGAGAACCCCAAGGTCTGGGACGAACCCAAGCGCGCGCAGGAGCTGGGGCGCGAGAAGCGCACGCTGGAGGGCGTGGTCGAGACGATCAATCACCTGACCGGCAACCTGGCCGACAACACCGAGCTGTACGACATGGCCAAGGCAGACGGAGACACCGCCTCGCTGGCCGCCATCGAGGCCGACGCTGCCAAGCTGGAAGAAACGGTCAAGGAACTCGAGTTCCGGCGGATGTTCAACAACCCCGCCGACCCCAGCAATTGCTTCATCGACATCCAGGCCGGCGCCGGCGGCACCGAAGCCTGCGACTGGGCGGGCATGCTGCTGCGCCAGTACCTCAAG
>CAZBOF010000027.1:0-10420 GCA_964493285.1 uncultured Rhizobacter sp.
CACAACTCGGCGCACTGGCCATAGAAGTCACCGGTCTTTTCGGCGCGGAACCAAGTGTCGCGCACGAAGCCCGGGATGGCGTCTTGCTTGATACCGAATGCCGGGACCATGAACGCGTGAATCACGTCGTTGGCAGTCGTGATGATGCGGATCTTCTTGTCCACCGGCACGACCAGCGGGTTGTCGACCTTCAGCAGGTAGTCGTCGCCCGAGGGTTTGCCGGCGTCCGACATCTCGCGGTGTGTCGGATCGAGCGTGGAGACGAAGCCGATGCCCTCGCCTTCGCCCTTGAGATAGTCGTAGCCCCACTTCCATTGAATGCCGGTGGCCTTGATGGTGAGGTCGGCAGCGCTGGTGTCCTTCATCGCGACCACGACTCTCGTGGCCGGCAGCGCCATCAGGATCACGATGATGAAGGGGATCACGGTCCAGGCGATCTCGACCTTCACGCTTTCATGGAAGTTCGACGCCTTGTGCCCCTTCGATTTGCGGTGCTTGAAAATCGAATAGAACATGACGCCGAAGACGGCGAAGAAGATCACCAGGCACAACCCGAGCATGAGGTAGTGCAGGTTCTGCTGCTCGAGCGCGATCCGGGTCACCGGCGCGTGCAGGTCGAGCTGGTTGACGGCGGGACCACCCGGCAAGTCGTTCACCGCTGCCGCGGCAGCGGTCGTGGCGAGCGTTGCGCCCAAGGTCAGGCTGAACTGCCCTGCCCGCAGCCGAAGAGACCGCCAGAGTGATTTCGTCTTCGTCATCATGATCGTTTCAGTTTTCAATATTCACACCCGAGTTCTGGCGCCCCGCCTTGGCGTCATGAACTCAATGCCCCACGCAACGCCTCGGCCCGCTGGGTCACTTCGCCCTTTTTCTTTCCATCCAGCAAGCGCACCCCCTGTGGCTGGCGCCGGCCGAAGGCCCTCGTGCCCGCGCCACGGTCCGCTCGGAGCCATCGCCCGAGGCGACGGTTTGGACTGCGGACTGTGGCCATACGACATTGACTGCTTCTGCTTTGCAAATTTGCCCTGGGCTTCGCAGGCACGGAGCCGACATGCGAATTCCCGCCGACCCTCGCAAGGATCAAGCCCATAAGTTTAACGCGGTTAACGCGGCTTTCATCCTTGTCCCAGGTTCTCTATGTCTCTTGCGCACGCTTTCTCACCATCGCCCGCATGTCGTCCAGTGAGACCGTGCTCTCGGCGCTGAGCGGAACCCGGGGCGCCGTCTTGAACGCATGGCCATAGGCCACCTCGATGGACAGGTGGATCCGCCCGTCGTCCGCGGCCTGGGCCTGCAGCGCGTCGATGAGACGCGCCTTCCAGCGCGGCGTGCGCAACCCGGCAAACCGCTGAGGCGACGCATTGGTGCCGATGTCGCGCAACTCCAGCAACAAGGCCTCGGCGCTGGACCAACTGAGCGAGATCACCTCCTGGTCCATCACCGGGTCGGCGAAACCGGCCCGTACCAGCATGTCGCCCAGGTCATGCATGTCAACCTGCTCGGCCATCGGCGGCGGCCAGCCCAATCGGCGATACAGGTCGCGCAGTTCGCGCAACGTTCCGGGTCCCAGGCAGGAAAACATCACGAATCCCCCCACGGCCAGGGCCCGATGCCAGCGCGCGAGCATCGAGGGCGGGTTGATCGAAGCGTGCAACATCATGTTGGCCCAGACCAGTTGCACGCTGGCCGCTGCCACCTCATCGGGTGCCAGCACGTCCACCGGCGGGCCACGCCAACGCTTCGGCGACCACCATGAGCGCGTGCGTGCACTGCGGGCACGCAATGCCGCGGTGGGCTCCACGATCAGCCGACGGGCATGGGGGTAGGCCTTGTCGAGCCATTCGGTACCGGCACCGGCATACGACCACCAATCCAGCACGCTTTCGGGCTTCAGGCGGATGATGTCGAGCCGCTGCGCCATGCGGCGCGCTACTTCAGCGTGCAGCCACGGGGGGTGGGCCGTCAGCGCCATCCGGCGCAGGAACGCCTGCACGCTCGTCGCATCGAGGTGCCGCAAGTCGGGGGAAGGGGCGGCGCTCATGGAGGTGGGCAGTATATTGACGCAGTGTTCTTCACCCGTTTACTCCAGCATGTTCCGAGCCTGTGCGCCGTCTGCCGCGCCCAAGGTGTGTCGGCCCTCTGCGGCGAATGCCTGCTGCGGTTCGCCGCCCCGGTGCCGAGGTGCCGCTGCTGCGCCCTGCGGGTGCCGGCCGCCGCGCCGATCTGCGGGGACTGCATTGTTTCACCGCCACGATTCGATGCCGCGGTCACGGGCATGGACTACGCGCACCCTTGGTCGCGCCTGATTGCGCAGTTCAAGTTCCGCGCCGCGCTGGACCTGTCGGATGCACTGACCTCGCCGCTGCACCAGGCCCTTGAGCGTGCCGGCGCCGAGTTGCCCGATTGGATCCTGCCCGTGCCCTTGAGCCGAGAGCGGCTGCGCGAGCGCGGCTTCAACCAGGCTTGGGAGCTGGCCCGGCACGTGGCACGCCGGTTGCGCGCCCGGGCGACGGTGGATCTGTTGCTGCGCGTGAAAGACACGCCCCATCAACTGGCCTTCGAGCCAGCCGCCCGCTTTGCGAATGTGCGCGGCGCGTTCGCCATCGCACCCCGGCGGCACGCCGAGATCAGGGGCCGGCATGTCGCCGTGGTGGACGACGTGATGACCACCGGCGCCACCTGCAACGAGGTCGCCAGCATGCTGAAACAAGCCGGCGCCACGCGGGTGACGGTTTGGACGCTCGCGCGCACGCCCCGTCCGGGCGCCCCGCCCTGAGGGCGGCCGACAATCACCCGCATGTTCAACATCGTCCTTGTGTGCCCTGAAATACCGCCGAACACCGGAAACGTGATCCGGCTGGCGGCGAACACGGGTTGTGCCCTGCACCTCATCGAGCCGCTCGGCTTTTCGATGGACGACCGGCTGCTGCGCCGCGCCGGCCTGGACTATCACGAATACGCCGAGCTGAGCCGGCACGCCGACTGGCCCACGTTCCTGCGCACCACCGCGGCCGATCCCACGCGACTCTTCGGCTTCACCACCCGTGGATCGCGCCCCCTGGCCGACGTAACCTGGCAGCCCGGCGACTGGCTGGTATTCGGCTCCGAAACCGCCGGGCTGCCGCCGGATCTGCGTGAGAGCCTGCCGCTTGCGCAACGGATCCGCCTGCCGATGCGCGCGCAGCAACGCAGCCTGAACCTCAGCAATGCGGTCGCCGTGACCGTGTTCGAAGCGTGGCGGCAGAACGGCTACGCCGGCAGTGCCTGATCAGTGTTCGCGACGCGCGTCACGTGCCATCAGCGCCTGGATCGCATCGGCCGGGCTCAGCCGGCCTTCGATCACATCGACCACGGCCTCGGTGATCGGCATGTCCACGCCCAGCGCCCGGGCGCGTCGGCAAACGGTTGCCGCGCAAGCCACACCCTCGGCAACGTGCCCGAGTTGCTGAAGAATCTGCGACAGCGGCGCGCCTTGCGCCAACAGCAGTCCCACGCGCCGGTTGCGCGACAAGTCCCCCGTGGCGGTGAGCACCAGATCGCCCAGGCCGCTCAAGCCCATGAACGTTTCGGGCTGCGCGCCCAGTGAAACACCCAGGCGGGTCATTTCGGCCAAGCCCCGGGTGATGAGGGCTGCGCGGGCATTCAGCCCCAGCTGCATGCCGTCGGCGATGCCCGTCGCGATGGCCATCACATTCTTTACCGCGCCGCCCACCTCCACGCCCACGGGGTCGTCGCAGACATAGATGCGAAGCCTGTCGCCATGGAAGGCGTCGACCGCTTCCTGGCACAGTGACGCATCGGTGCTGGCAGCGACCAGCGCCGATGGCTGGCCACGCGCCACCTCGATCGCAAAGCTGGGCCCCGACAGCACGCCCACCCGGGCCCCGGGCTCCCGGGCGGCCTGTGCCACTTCGTGCCCCAAGCGACCCGTTCCATCCTGGAAGCCTTTGCACAGCCACAGAATGCCCGGGCCGTCGGCGGGGAGACGCTCCAGCATCTCCTGCAAACCCGCCATCGGCGTCGCGATGACGATCAGCCCCGCATGCGCATGGCGCACCGCCGCATCGAAATCGGCGCTCACCGCCAGCGATTCAGGCAGCGCAACCCGCGGCAGGTACCGCTCGTTTTCTCTGGACTCGCGCATGGCCACGCCTTGCGCCGCATCTCGCGTCCACAGATGCACCGCGTTGCGGGATGCCGCGTTCACCGCGAGGGCGGTGCCCCACGCGCCCGCGCCCAGCACCGTGAGATTCATCGCGGCGCGCGCCAGCAGATCAGTTGAGACTCTTCGCCGCGCCTTCTGCCGCGGCCTGTTGCTGCTGGGCTTCGAACATGGCCTGGAAATTCACCTCGGCCAAGACCACCGGCGGGAAGCCGGCCCGGGTGCAAACGTCGGAGACGATGGCGCGCAGATACGGGTAGATGATCTGCGGGCAGGCAATGCCGATGATGGGTTGCAGCTGGTCCTCAGGCACGTGGCGGATCTCGAAAATCCCGGCTTGCTTGGCCTCGACGAGGAACAAGGTCTTCTCGCCGACCGTGGTGGTCACGGTGGCCGTGACGGTCACTTCATAAATGCCGTCGGCCACCGGTTCGGCAGCCAGGCCGAGGTTGATGTTCACTTCCGGCTGGGTCTGCTCCAGCAGGATCTGGGGAGAATTTGGCTGCTCCAGCGACATGTCTTTCAGGTAGATGCGCTGAATTTGGAACACGGGGGTCTGGTTCTCGTCGGCCATGGTGATCTCGCAAGAATGAAAAAAAAGACCGCGCGATGTGTCGCGGGTCGGGGCGCTGGATTATGTCCGAGCCAGCGTGACGCCTCAGCCCGGCGCCTCGGCGTTCAGCAGCGGGACCAAGCCGCCTCGCAGGTCGAGCGCCACCAGCTCGTCGCAACCGCCCACGTGGGTGCCGCCGATGAAGATCTGCGGCACCGTGCGGCTGCCGGTGATCTGGGTCATGACGGCGCGCTGGGAAGGGTCGAGGTCCACGCGCACCTCTTCGATCTGCGCGACGCCGCGCCGCTGCAGCAGCATCTTCGCGCGCTGGCAGTACGGGCAGACTTGCGTGGTGTACATCTTCACGGGTTGCATCGAGGCGACCTCCTCTGTTCGAATCAGGCCGATTTCTCGACCGGCAGATTCGCTTCGCGCCAGGCGGCCAGGCCGCCGGCCAGCGAGCGGGCGTTTTCAAAGCCAAGTTTGCGGGCAATGCCCACGGCGCGGGATGCGCGTGCGCCAGAAGGGCACACCAGCACCAGGGGCAGCGCCTTGTTCTTGGGCAAAACGCCTGAGCTTTCGAGCGAGCCGAAAGGAACGTTCTTGGCGCCCGCTGGATGACCCGCGGCGAACTCCGCGGGCTCGCTGACGTCGACCAGCACCGCCCGTTCGCGGTTGATCAACTGCACCGCCTGCTCAGGCGAGACCGAACCGGCCCCGCGGCCGCCTCGCAGCATGGGCCAGAACAACAATCCGCCCGACACCACCGCCATCGCCACCAGGTACCAGTTATTGACAAGGAATTCCACGAATGAGCCCACGCTGTTGAAAGCAAACGCGAATTATAGAATTCACCTCTTCGGCCGATTCCGCCGGCCCCCAATCCCTCACCTGCCGCTGCCATGTACAAACTCGTGCTCATTCGCCATGGCGAATCCACCTGGAACCTCGAGAACCGATTTACCGGCTGGACCGACGTCGAACTCACCCCCACCGGCGTGGCCCAGGCGCAGGAAGCCGGCCGTCTGCTCGCCGCCGAGGGATACGACTTCGACGTCGCCTACACCTCGGTGCTCAAGCGCGCGGTCTGGACGCTGTGGCACTTGCTCGACAAGATGGACCGGACCTGGCTGCCGGTTGTTCATCACTGGCGTCTCAACGAGCGCCACTATGGTGGCCTGCAAGGCCTGAACAAGGCTGAAACCGCGAAGCAGTACGGTGACGAGCAGGTGCTGATCTGGCGCCGCAGCTACGACACGCCCCCCCCGCCGCTCACCGCAGACGACCCCCGCGGCCAGCGACAGGACATCCGCTACGCCAAGCTCAAGCCTGAAGACGTGCCACTCACCGAGTGCCTGAAAGACACCGTCGCGCGCGTGCTGCCATTCTGGAACGACAGCGTGGCACCGGCCATCAAGGCCGGCAAGCGCGTCGTGATCGCCGCCCATGGCAACAGCATCCGTGCGCTGGTCAAGCACCTCGACAACATTGCCGATGACGCCATCGTGGGCGTCAACATCCCCAACGGCATCCCGCTGGTGTACGAATTGGACGCGCAGCTCAAGCCGATCAAGAGCTACTACCTGGGTGACGCCGAAGCGGCCGCCCAAGCCGCCGCCGCGGTGGCGAACCAGGGCAAGAAAGCCTGATCGGCGCCGCATCCATCAACGTCGCATCAGCCAGCGGCGAACCCCCACCTGTACGCCCAGCGACGCGGCCACGGCGAGCGTGAACGCCACCGCCGTGCCCAGGGGCGGCAGCGCGAGTGCCAGCACCAGACAGAAGATGGCAAAGGAATACAGGCCGCTGGCCATCGCCCGAAGCAATGCAATCACGTAGTCGGAGCCCTGCGTGCGGTGTGAAAACACGGCCAGGACGATGCCGAGCACCGGGAACACCGTCAGCAAGCCGCTCCATCCCGGCCCCACCCAGGCAGACACCGCCGTCACGCCCACGGTGAGCGCGGCGCCTGCGAACATGCGGGCCAGCAGTTCGGCATGCCCACCGCCACGCGACCCCTGCAACGCGCCCACATGCGGAAAAAGACGCGGCGCCAGCAGCAAGGTGCCCAACGCGACCGCCAGCGCCGGCCACGGCGAGCGGGGCAGCCACGACAGCAGCCATGCCCCCAGCAACCATGCAGCCAGCCCGGCCAACAGGCACAGCGGCCAGGCGCGCCGCCTGCACGCGCGGGCATACGCGAGGCTGAAACTGACGGACGCCAGCACGGCCGACAGCGCGGCCGCGGAGGCCTCGGCGGCGAACGGCACGCCTTGCTCGACGGCAATGAAGAACAGGATCGGCCCCGTCACCACCGGCAAGCCGGCGAGCCATCCGGCCACTGCGGGCCCCCAGCGCCGGCCCGCCAGCGAGATCAGCCACAGGAACGCGGGAACCAGCAACAGCTTCAGTGCAAGCAAAGTCTCAGCCCCGGGGTGGATGCCCCTGGATTCTCCCTGCAAGCAGGCCGCGGTGATGCCGCAAAATCCACGATTGCCGCGCCATGGCGCGAACACACCTCCGCCGAGCCACGAACCCATGCCACGGTCTTCCATTGCGCCACGCCAGGCGGCCGCCGGGTTCACGCTGATCGAACTGGTCATCGTGATGGGCATCATCGCGATCCTCGCGTTGATGGCCTTGCCCTCGATGCGCGACAAGTACATCCGCGAGCAGGTCGTCGAGGCGATGGCGCTGGCCGATGTGGCCAAAGGCCCCGTGGCGATGGCCTGGCGTCTGACCGAAACCCTGCCCGAAGACAATGCCGGCGCCGGGCTGCCGGACGCGCAAAAAATAGTCGGCAACTTCGTGCAGTCGGTGACGGTGGAACATGGCGCGATTCACGTGATGTTCGGCAACCGGGCGAACGGCGCGATCCAAGGCCGCGTCCTGAGCCTGCGGCCCGCGGTCGTGGAAGACGAACCCATGGTGCCTGTGGCCTGGGTCTGCGGCCACGCGCCGCCACCCACACCGATGGTGGTGCTCGCAGACAATCGCACCGACCTGCCCAAGCCGCTGCTGCCGATCAATTGCCGCTGAGCGCGTCCCTGTCGAAGCCGAGGTCGTCGGCAATCGCATCGCGCACTTGGGCGCAGAGTTCACGCCGCTCGGTGCCACTCGATGCGATTGGAGGCAACAGGCTCACCTGCACGTGCAAACCGCGCGCCGTGACCACGCGCCACAGCGACGTGATCAGGGTGGTGTCGCCCACCCACACGACGGCGAGGCTCGGTTGCGCCGTGGCGTCCGTGTAGCCCAAGGCGATCGGCTGCAGCGGCGTGCCGGTGGCAATCGCCGCCTGCAACAGATTGGCATGGAAGCCCAGAAGCGAGCGGCCGTCGCCCGTGGTGCCTTCGGGGAACACCGCCACGATGCCCCCGTCTCCCAACGCCTGCGCCACCTGGTGCACCACGCGCATGGCGTCGCGCTTGCGTTCGCGCTCGATGAACAGCGTTCCGCCATTGGCGGCCAGCCACCCCAGCAATGGCCAGCCGTGCACGTCGGCCTTGGAGACGAAACGCGCCGGAAGCACCGCGTTGATGGCGAGGATGTCCAGCCATGAAATGTGATTCGCCACCAGAAGCGACGCGCCCTTCGGCACAGAACCGCGGGACGTGACGCGCAGGCCCAGCGCATGGGCCATCAGGGCACACCAGCGTCCGGTCTCGTGCAGGCGCTGTTCCGGAGAAAGAAACGGAAAGCGGAACGCGCAGCGCGCCACGCCAGCGACCAGGAGAACACCGCACCCCGCCAGGCGCCACACCCCGCGCAAAAGATCCATCACCGAGACGGGCTGGCTTCGTACGCCACGTGGCCACCGACGAGCGTGTAGCGCACCCGCCCCGGCAGTTCGTAGCCGGCAAACGGCGAATGTTTGCCCTGGCTTCTGAAGGCTTCCGGCTGCACGGTCCAACGCGCAGCCGGGTCGAGCACGCAGACGTCTGCCACTCCCCCTTCGACGAGCCGGCCGGCACTCGACGCGAGCGAGCCCAGCGCCTCCGCCAGCACCCGCACGGGCTCCGAGGTGATGGCCGCAAGCGATCGGGCCAGGCCGACGCGATCTTCCTCAC
The DNA here is from genome assembly GCA_964493285.1 of uncultured Rhizobacter sp. Lineage (GTDB taxonomy): Bacteria > Pseudomonadota > Gammaproteobacteria > Burkholderiales > Burkholderiaceae_C > Rhizobacter. Next base: position 8,786 of record CAZBOF010000027.1, read on the forward strand.
CCCATTTCAGCGCCAGGCTCAAGAGCAGTTCCAGCCCGGTGGCGCCCGGCTCGGCTTCGGCAAACGGCAGGTTCTTGGCGTCTTCGTCAACGGGGGTGTGGTCGCTCACGAGGGCATCCACCGTGCCATCACGCAGCGCAGCGCGAATGGCATCGCGATCGCGCTGCTGACGCAACGGCGGCGTCAGGCGCATCGCTGCGTTGAAGAAGCCGATGTCCATATCGATCAGATGCAGGTGGTTGACGCTGACGTCACACGTCAGCGGCAGGCCTTCGGCCTTGGCGGCACGCACCAGCGCAATGCCCGCCGCGCTGCTGAGACGGCACAGGTGAACGCGCGCGCCGGTGACCCGCATCAGCTCGAAGATGGTGTGCAACGCAATCGTCTCGGCAATCACCGGCACGCCGGACAAGCCCAGGCGCGTGGCCAGCGCACCGCTGGCCGCCACGCCTTTGCCGAGGAACGCATCCTGGGGACGCAGCCACACCACATAGCCAAAGGTCGAGGCGTACTGCAAGGCGCGCTGCAGGACCATGGTGTCGGCCAATGGCACCTCGGCCTGCGAGAAGCCCACGCAACCGGCTTCGGTCAGCTCGGCCATTTCCGTCAGCACCTCGCCGGCCAGGTTGCGCGTCAGCGCGCCCAGCGGGTACAGGTGGGCCTGGTTCAGATTGCGGGCGCGGAACTTCAGCATCTCGACGAGCCCGGGCTCGTCGAGCGGCGGGTCGGTATCGGGCGGGCAGACCACGGCGGTGCCGCCGCCGGCCACGGCCGCGGCCATCTCGGACTCCAGCATGCCTTCATGCTCATGACCTGGCTCGCGCAGGCGAGCCGCCAGGTCCACCAGGCCCGGTGCGACCACCAAGCCACTCGCGTCGATGGTGCGCGCGGCGCGGAAATCGGGGCTGACCACGCCGATCGAGACCACGCGCCCGGCAGCGATCGCCACATCCGCGACTTCGTCGCGGCCCGCGGCCGGGTCCACCACGCGGCCGTTCTTGATGAGAACCTTCATGTTTTTCGACACCCCTTCAAGCGTTGTTGCCGGCGATGGTCGACATGACAGCCATGCGCACGGCGATGCCGAACGTGACCTGCGGCAAGATGACGCTCTGCTTGCCGTCGGCCACGGAGGAGTCGATCTCGACACCGCGGTTGATCGGCCCAGGGTGCATCACGATGGCGTCAGGCTTGGCGCGCGCCAGCTTCTCTTGCGTGAGGCCATAGTTCTTGAAGAACTCGCCCGCACTGGGCAGCAGGGCGCCGCTCATGCGTTCGTTCTGCAGGCGCAGCATGATGATGACATCGGCGTCCTTGACGCCTTCGACCATGTCGTGGCACACGCGCACACCCATCTCGCGCAGGTCGCCGGGCACCAGCGTCTTGGGCCCGACCGCCCGGATCTCCGGCACGCCCAGCGTGGTGAGCGCATGGATGTCCGACCGCGCGACACGCGAATGAACGATGTCGCCGACCACGGCCACCGTGAGCTGCGTGAAGTCTTTCTTGTAGTGGCGGATGGTGTACATGTCGAGCAAGCCCTGCGTGGGATGCGCGTGGCGCCCATCGCCCGCGTTGACGACGTGCACGTGCGGCGCGCAGTGCTGGGCGATCAGGTAGGGCGCGCCGCTCTCG
>CAZBOF010000027.1:10430-11536 GCA_964493285.1 uncultured Rhizobacter sp.
TGTCGGCATGCATGGCCGAGAGGTTCGCAATGGTGTCGAGCAGGCTCTCGCCCTTGGCCGCGCTCGACTTGGCAATGTCAAGGTTGATCACGTCGGCGGAGAGCCGCTTGGCCGCAATCTCGAACGTGGTGCGCGTGCGCGTGCTGTTCTCGAAGAACAGGTTGAACACGCTCTTGCCGCGCAACAGCGGCACCTTCTTCACCTCGCGGTCGTTCACACTGAGGAACGTGCCGGCGGTATCAAGGATGTTGTGCAGCACCGCACGCGGCAGCCCTTCGATCGACAGAAGGTGGATCAGCTCGCCGTGCTTGTTGAGTTGAGGATTGCGCGTCATGTCAGATCTCGGGGTGAGCTGCCTCGGTCAGGGCCGTTGCCGCGCCGGGTTGCCTCATGCAAGCCCGGGCACAAGCGCGGTGTGTCATGTGTCTTCCTTGATGTCGAAGGTGAAGCGCCCGGCGTCGCTACGCGCCAGCCGCAGCCGATGCTCGGCCGCGAGCGTGATGCGCGCCGCGGAGTAAGCGGGGTGGATCGGCAGCTCACGCCCGCCGCGATCGACCAGCCCCGCCAAGGTCACGCTGGCGGGGCGACCGAAGTCGAACAGTTCGTTGATGACCGCGCGGGTCGTGCGGCCGGTGTAGAGCACGTCGTCGATCAGCATGATGGGCTTGCCTTCGATCTCGAACGGCAGCCGGGTGGCGTCGGCACTGGAAAGCCCCTTGGACGAGAAATCATCGCGGTGCAAGGCGCTCGAGATCACGCCGTGCTCGCCAGGCAGTTTCAGATCGTGCTGCAGGCGCTCGGCGAGCCAGGCCCCGCCCGACCAGATGCCCACCAGCACGGCATCCGGCTGCAACAGGCTGCGTACACCGGACAGCAGGTTGGCGTACAGCGCTTCGGCGTCGAGATGCAAGGTACTCATGGCGACTCTCTCAGGAACTGTTCCAGGATGATGGCGGCCGAGGCCGCATCGACGTCGCGCGCACCGTCGGCCAAGGCTTCGGTGGTGGTGTATCGCTCATCCACCTCGTGCACAGGCAGATGGAACCGCCCTTGCAGCTGGCGGGCAAAGCGCCGCGCGCGGCGCACGACAATACCGCCCGCGCGCG
>CAZBOF010000027.1:11546-29166 GCA_964493285.1 uncultured Rhizobacter sp.
GGCAGGCCGAAGCGGCCGCGCAGCTGGTGCGCGAACTTGAGCGGGCGGTCGGTATTGTCGTGCGCCGCGCCGTCGGGGTGGAAGGGAACACCCACCACCAGCGCATCGGGTTTCCATTCGTCGATCAGCGTGCCCAGCGCGGCGAACCGGGCATCGCCTTGCAGGCTCAGGGTGCGCAGCGGCGTGGCAGACCGCGTGAGCGAGTTCCCACTGGCCACGCCAACCCGCCGGGTACCAAAATCAAAAGCCAGAAATGAGCGAAGTGGACGGGAAGGCTCGGGCGCCGCCACCGTCATGCGTGCCCCGCATCCTGGCTGAGCATGCGGGCATCGATGCCCAGCAGCGACAGCGCCTTGTCGTAGCGCTGTTCGACCGGGGTGTCGAAGATGATGTCCGGCTCGGCGCCCACATTGATCCAGCCATTGCGGCCCATCTCTTCTTCCAACTGGCCCGCGCTCCAGCCGCTGTAACCGAGCGTGACCAGGATCTTCTTCGGACCAGCCCCATGGGAAAGCGCTTCCAGCACGTCCTTGCTGGTGGTCATCTCGAGGCCCCCGGGGATCTGCAGGGAAGAGTTGTAGTGCCCGCCCTCGCCATCGTCGCCACCGAGGCGCTCATGCAGGACGAAGCCGCGCTCGGTTTGGACAGGTCCGCCGAAATACACCGGCGTTTCGGCCAAGTCTTCCCGCTCCAGGGTCAGCTCGACCTTCTCGAACAGGTTCTTGAGCTTGATGTCGATGGGCTTGTTGATGACCAGCCCCAATGCCCCTTTTTCGGTGTGTTCGCACAGGTAGATCACCGCACCGGCAAACATGTCATCGGCCATGCCCGGCATGGCGATGAGGAACTGGTTCGTGAGATTGATCTGCGCCTCGGACATGCCGGAGATTTTATTCCCCGGCACACTGTCCGGCATGGAAAAGGTTTTGGACGCCGCCCTGGTCTGGTTCCGCCGCGACTTGCGCGCGCACGACCACGCCGCGCTGTTCCACGCGCTGAAATCCGCCCATCGGGTCTGGTGCGTCTTCGTGTTCGATACCGACCTGCTGGACCCACTTCCGCGCGCCGACCGCCGGGTGGAGTTCATCCGCGACGCCGTGGCGGCGCTCGACGACGACCTGCGCGCCCTGGCTCCTGAAGGCGGCGGCATCATCGCCCTGCAGGGCGTCGGGACACAGGCCATTCCCCGGCTCGCGCAACAACTGCACGTCCAGGCGGTGTATGCCAGCCACGACGACGACCCGGCAGCGGTGAGCCGGGACACCCGGGTGCGGGGCGCGCTGGCTGACCTGGGCATCGCCCTGCACACGGTCAAAGACCACGTGATCTTCGAGCGCAATGAAATCCTCACGGCCGGCGGCAAGCCTTACAGCGTGTTCACGCCCTACAAGAACGCGTGGCTGAAGCGGCTGGAACCCTTCTATCTGCGCAGCTACCCGGTGGAAAAGTACGCCGGCGGCTTGGCCCCGGTGCCGCAAGAGCTGCCTCGCGGCGTGCCCCGCCTGGCAGAACTCGGCTTCGAGGCCACCGGCCTGCCCACCCTCAAGCTGGGCACCGGCACGGCAGGAGGCCACGCGTTGTGGGCAGATTTCCTGCCTCGCATCGACCGCTACGACACCGCCCGCGATTTCCCAGCCACGAAGGGGCCGAGCTATCTGTCCGCCCACCTGCGGTTCGGCACCGTGTCGATCCGCCAACTGGCCCGCGACGCCGCGGTTCGCGCCCAGGCAGGCTCACGCGGCGCGGCCACCTGGCTGTCCGAGCTGATCTGGCGGGAGTTCTATCACCAGATCCTGCATCACCACCCCCATGTGGCGACCTCGAGCTTCAAGCCTGCCTACGACGCCATTCCGTGGGAACGGGGCAAGCGCGCAGACGCCCTGTTCGCCGCCTGGTGCGAGGGCCGCACCGGCTACCCGCTCGTCGACGCGGCCATGGCCCAGATCAACCAGACCGGCTACATGCACAACCGGCTCCGCATGGTCACCGCCAGCTTTCTCGTCAAGGACCTGGGGCTGGACTGGCGATGGGGTGAGCGCTACTTTGCGCTGAAGCTCAACGACTACGACCTCGCGGCGAACAACGGCGGGTGGCAATGGGCCGCCTCCAGCGGATGCGATGCGCAACCGTACTTCCGGATCTTCAACCCGGTGAGCCAGAGCGAAAAGCTCGATGCCGGCGGGAAGTTCATCCGCCGCTACCTGCCCCAGCTCGCTGGCTTGCCCGATGCCGCCATCCACGCCCCCTGGCTGGCTCGCCCGATCGAGCTGGCGCAGGCCCATGTGGTGCTGGGCGACACCTATCCGCTGCCCCTCGTGATGCACGACGACGCACGCGAACAGACGCTGGCGCGCTACGGCGTCGTCAAGCCGGCGAAATAGCGCAGATCCAGAGCAACAGGGGGATCATCCGCTCGCGGCGCCCTAGAACAGTTCGACGTCACCGCTCTTGGACAAGTTTTCCAGTTCGCCGCGCGCCACGAGTTCGGCGTGGCTTTGCACCTGATTGCGCCCATGTGCCTTGGCGTAGTAGACAGCCCGGTCGGCGCGTTCAAAAGCACCGCTGGGCGTGTCGCCCATCTTCACTTCGGTGAAGCCGATGCTGATCGTGATCTGGCCGACCTGCGGAAACGCATAGCTCGCCGTGTTGCTGCGCATGCGCTCCAGGGCCAGGGCGGCGTCCTGTTCGCCGGCACAGCGCATCAGCACGACGAACTCCTCACCACCAAAGCGATAGAGACGGTCGTGGAAGCGGAAGCTGCTGCGCATCAGGCGCGACAGCAGCAACAGCACTTCGTCACCGATGAGATGGCCGAAGTTGTCGTTCACGGCCTTGAAATGATCGATATCGATCAAGCCCAGCCAATGACGGTGCGCACTGGCCTCGTGACGCCGGCCATCGGGCATCAGGGCAGACGCCGAAATCGACTCACCGGACGCCTTGAAGAAGCTTTCATCGAAGGTCTTGCGATTGAGCAGGCCCGTGAGCGTGTCGCGCTCGCTGTAGTCGAGCAGGCCTTGGAAGTTGCGATAGATCCGCAGGACGCTGCCCACCATGCGGCACGACTCGTCGCTCATCGGCTGGTCGGTTTCGATCTCCATGACACCGACCACCTCGCGATCGGTGCTGACGGGAAAGATGCTGAAGCTGGGCTGACCCGGTTCGTTCACCATCGCCGGCTCGCCTTGCATCGCCTGCAGGCGCGCCGGAAACGCAGCCAAAGCAGGCAGCTTGGCAACGTCGACCCAGGCCGGGTCTGCCGAAGCGGCCGCATCGTGCTCGCCCAGGCACGCCCGCGTGAGCCACCGCTCATCGCCAGCATCACCGACGGCGCGATACATCGCCACGCTGCGAGGGTGCAAGATGTCGCGCAGCGCGCCCACCAAGGTGACATCAAGGATGTCGCGATCCCGCAGCCCGGTGAGATCAGCGAGGTGGTCGACTAGTTCGGACATGGGCGGGCACCATGCACAAAGCCCTCGGCCCGGCAGGCGCCAGACACCGCGCCGGGGCCTGGACCGAAGAAAGGTCTCACGCCAGCCCTTTCATGGCACCCGTGGCTTCACGCCGAAGTCGGCGCCGTGATGTAGCGGCCGATCAACGCGAGCAGGTCTTCTTCCGAATAGGGTTTGCCGAGGTAGTGATCCACGCCCAGTTCCGCCGCATAGTCGCGATGCTTCTGCGCAATGCGTGACGTGATCATGATCACCGGCAGGCTGCGCAGGCGCGAATCGCCGCGGATGTTGCGCACGAGATCGAAGCCGTCCATGCGCGGCATCTCGATGTCGCTCAACACCACTTGCGGCAGGCTCTCCGCCAAGCGCTCCAGAGCCTCGATGCCGTCCTTGGCCAGTTCGACGCGATAGCCTTCGCGCACCAGCAAACGCTGCGTGACACGGCGTACCGTGAGTGAATCGTCGACCACCAGCACCAGCGGCGCCAGCGGCACGGCCGTCTCCCGCACCGGCGTCAGCGGACCGGCTTGCTGCGGCGCCTCCAGCGCGGCGACCGTGGCGGCGCGTGCGCTTTCGCCATACAGCGTTGCCAGCGCCACCGGGTTGTAGATCAGGGCCACAGCACCCGACGCGAGCAAGGTCATGCCAGCCAGGCCAGGCAGGCGCGACAGCTGCGGCCCAAGGTTCTTCACGACCACTTCTTGCGTGCCGAGCACTTCGTCCACGTGCAAGGCGATGCGCTGCTGCGCGCTTCGCACGACGATCACAGGGCGCGTACGGCCCACAGTCTCCTGGCTTCGCGGGCCTTCTTGCAGCAGCGAGCCGAACCAGAAGAACATCAGGGAACGCTCTCCGAGCGGGTAGGCACCGCTGGCATAGGCCGCATCGAGTTCGGCCGCATTGGCACGCCGGACGATCTCGATCAAGGTGGCGGGAAGCGCCACAACGGTTGCACCGCAGCGCACCATCACCACCTGCGTCACCGCGGTCGTCAACGGCAGCACCAGCTTGAAGCTCGTGCCCTGCGCTGCGGCGGTCGCGGTTTCAATGCGCCCGCCCATGGCGTTCACCTCGGAGCGCACCACGTCCATCCCCACGCCTCGGCCCGACAGTTCGGTCACGGTGTCCGAGGTCGTGAAGCCCGGCGTGAAGATCAGGTTGGCGAGATCTCCCGGCGCATGCTCTTCGCCGGCCGCAATGAGCCCCATCGCCACACCTTTCTCGCGGATGCGTGAGAGGTCGAGGCCAGCGCCGTCGTCGCGGAACTCCACGCCGACTTCGTTGCCCTCGTGGTGCAAGGCAATGACGATCGAACCCACCGGGTCCTTGCCTGCCGCAGTGCGGGTCTCAGGCTTCTCAATGCCATGGGAGACGCAATTGCGCAGCAGGTGTTCGAATGCCGGCATCATCCGGTCGAGCACGCCGCGGTCGATTTCGATCGAGCCACCAACGATGTCCAGACGCACTTGCTTGCCGGTTTCCTTGGCCGCCTGGCGCACCACGCGGTACAGCCGGTCGGACTGCCCTTCGAATTCGACCATGCGGGTGCGAAGCAAGTCGTCTTGCAAATCGCGTGTGAGGCGGGCCTGCGCCACGAGTTCGTCTTCGGTGGTCTCCAGCGTGCGCTGCAAGCTGCGCTGGACCGTGGCCACGTCGTTCACCGACTCGGCCATCATGCGGGTGAGTTCCTGAAAGCGCGTGAAGCGGTCGGACTCGAGCGGGTCGAATTCCTCTTGCGCCGCCTTGGCCGCTTCCTGGCGCGAGATCATCTGCGTCTCGGCCTGGAACTCGATGTCGCGCAGTTGCTGGCGAAGACGCTCCAGGTTGTCGGTCAAATCCCCCAGTGAGCCGCGGATGTTGCCGACTTCCGCCTCGATCCGGGCCCGCGTGATGCTGACCTCGCCCGCCTGGTTGACCAGGCGTTCGAGCAAGGGCCCGCGCACGCGAACCGCCGCACTCGCCGCACCGGACGCACGCTCTGGTGCCGCAGGGGCCGCATCTTCGGCAGCGGAAGCCGCAAAGCGCGACCAGTCCACATCAAGCACAGGCGCTGCGCCGCCTCGTGGCGCAGCGCGGCCGGGCGCCGTTTCGGAAGCGGGCGCCTCGCGCGTTGCGGACGGCGCCGGTGTCTTCTCCTGCGCAGCAGCCACCGTCGCCGCGGGCAAGGCCACGGGCTCCAGCGGTGCGGGCTGCGCCGGGATGGCCTGGAGCGAGTCCTGGGCCTCCGCGTACGCCTTGGCATCCCGCGAGCGCAATGCTTCAAAGGTGGCGGAAAGCGCGTCCGAGCGGGCCTGCAAGGCTTCCACGTCGGCAGCGCCGGCCGCCGGCTGTGCCAGCAAGTGCTCGATCAGCGTCTCGAGGCGGTGGGCCATTTCACCCAACCGCATGGCGCCTGCCAGACGGGCGCCACCTTTCAAGGTGTGCAGGGTGCGCATGCACGCAGCGGCAGGACCGTTGTCCGTGGGCCGGCGGGCCCATTCACGCAGCTTGGCGGCCAGTTGCGGCAGCAGCTCTTCGGCTTCTTCCTCGAAGATCGGGAAGAGTTCGGCATCGACGGCATCGACCGCGTCGATATCGTCCTCGCCATCGAGGGCATCGGCGCGCACCGGAACCGTTCGCACCGGGTCGGAGGCCATCGGCGTGAGGGCCTTGAAGTCCGCATGGCCCAGCGCGGCCGGCTGCGTCTCCAGACCGCCGAACGAGGTATCCACGTGCACGGCCAGCGCGTCCGAGTTGGCGACCGGCGCCTCGGGGCGGCTTGCCGCTTCGGCCGGAGGCTCGTCTACGGGCGCAGGCTCAGGCTCGGGATCCGCCGCGGGCGACTCCTCGCTTGCCGGCTGCGCCTCGGACGTCGCGCTGGCTTCTTCGAGCCGGCGCGCCGAACTGACCTCATGGTCCGTCAGCCGGCGCATCAACTCGGGTGAGACAGACTTCAGGAAACCGGCGGCGAACTGATGCAACAGATGACGAATCTCCTCGGCGGCATCGACGAAGAGGCGCGCCTCCTCCGCGGTGCCGTGCCCGATGGCATCCGAGCGCATCAGGGCATGTTCGAGCTGGCGGGACAAATGAGACAGGTCGGTGAATCCAACGGTGGACGAACTTCCCGCCAGGGAATGCGCCAGCGCAATGGGACCCTCGCCGATCGGGCGGTGAAGCTCCATGCCCCACTCGGCCACGTCGGTGGTCAGGCGCCGCGACAACTCGTCGGCTTCATTCAAGAAGATGTTGAACAGCGGGATGCCGATGCGGAGGTCTCCCACCACTTTGATCTGATCCTCGTCAGCAGGGGCCATCGCGGCCACCTCCGCCAAGGCGTCAGCCGACATGTCGGCGAACAGCTCTTCGTCCATGGCCAGGTGGCTGACGTCCACCGATTCGGCCACCGGCAGCGCCAGCGACTCGATGTCGACCGCCGCGGGTGGCAAGGAATCCGGCCCTGCATCGCTTTGGGTCTCGAACGCCTGCAGCAGCTTCGCCGCCTCCTGGCCCACTGCGGGCTCGATCGCGGGCTTGTTCGCGCCAGGCAGACCCAGGGCCTCCGGCGTGTTCAGGCTCAACTCAAACGACAACTCGGGCAGCGGCACATCCGGCAACGCCGCGGAGGGGGGCGCCTTCAGCTCCAGGTCTTGCGGGCCCGGGAGATCGTCAGGGAAAGACAACGACATCTTCGGGATGTCGTCCGTCGCAGAAACCGACATCTCGGGGATGGCGTCACCACGCGCGAGCGCCTCGGCCGCCGCCTTCACCGGGGCAGCGCTGTAGCCGCCAACCTGCTGGCCTGCGATGGCTTCCACCCAATCGCCCAGGTAAACCACGGCCTTGTTCGAGAAGGCCAGCAATGCAGGCTCGGCCGCCTTCTGGTCGGCCATCCAGCTGTTGTAGATCTGCTCGCAGGCCCAGGCGGCCTCACCGAACTCTTTCAGCCCGACCATCCGTGAGCTGCCCTTGAGCGTGTGGAACGCCCGGCGCACCGTGGTGAGCTGCTCGAGGTTGGCAGGCGATTGTTCAAGATGCGCCAAGGCCTTGCCCGCGGTTTCGACCACTTCGCGCGCTTCCTCCAGGAAGATCTCGCGCATTTCGAGGTCGTCGCCCAGGTCGGTTGCCTGGCTGACCACTGCGGGCGACAGCGGCCGGGTGCGCTCGACCGGCGACTCCGGCTCCAGGCCTTCCGGCTCGCTGGCAGTGTTCACGAAATCGGACAGCGCTTCAGACAACTGTTCGCGCGCCGTGTGGATGGCCGCGACATCGGGAGCTTGCTCGATCGCGACCTGCGCCTGTGACACGGCGGCCAGCAGACTCGGCTGCTCGGCGACCTGCGCTTCATGCGACAGATGTTCAAGGTCACGCGAAACCTCGTCCAGCGGCACGCGATCGCTGGCGGCGGCCATTGCCAGCGACTGCGCTTGCTCGATCAAACGAGGCTCGATGGGCGGAGCCGGCGGCACCATGAGATTGCGCGCACTGCGGGCAGCCGCGCTGCGTCCCATCAGCGGACTCAGCGTCCCGGCATGTGCATCGAAGACGAACAGCGACTTCGCCACCTGCGGCTGCACGCTGAGCATGTCGATCAGGAAACCGAGCGCGCCCAGATTGCTGGCCAGGCGGTCGAACGTGCCCGCCTGCACCACAAGTTGCGGATCGACCTCGGTGGCCAGCAGACCATCCACGTCGTCACGCATGCGCAGAACGGCTTGCGCCGCCTGCTCCATGCCCAGCACCGACAGCACGCCCCGCATGGAGGCCATCAGGCCCGGCACCGGCGCCATCACCTCGCGCTGGGCGGGGTTTCGGAAGAACTGGTCGATGTGCTTCTCGGCCTCGGACAGCGACGCGCGCAATTCCTGCACCACGCTGCCCATCGTCTGCCGATCGGATACGCGGCGGTAGAGTTCCTCCATCCACGCTTCGAGCGGGTCGGGGGTGTTGCCGGCGCGAACCGAGGCGATGCGCTGCGCCAATCGGCGAACGCGCTGTGCCTCCTCGGGATGATCGAAGTCGCCGTCATCCAGCGAGGCTTCCAGGTAGAGCACGCTGGTGGCCACTTCCATGGCCAGCGGCGGCTGCGGCGCGGCACCGGATTGCTGCGTTTGCGTGACAGCCTGCTGCAATTCGTCTGCCAGTTGCTCGCCACTCGGATACAGGCGCTTCAGCGACTCACCCACCAGCGAGAACTGCTCGGCCAGACCGGCCAAGCGATGCATCTCACCCCCCGCCACGGCCGACCAGGCGTCTTTCGCCGCCGCCACGCGCTTGCGCGCCTGCACGACGAGGGCCGGATCGAAGCGCCCGAGATTGCTCGCCTCGTAGTCGGTCGGCGCATGCTGCGCTAGGCCATAGGCTTGTCGGGCCGCGGCGAGACGTGGCGACTTGCGGCCATCTCCGGGCGATGCGCTCTGGGCACAGAAGAACAACAGATCCTGGGCCAGTCGTTCGGAAACCTCGGACTCGCCACGCTCGAACACCCGCAACTGCGCCAGCAGGCGCGATGCAACGCGCTTGCTGAACACATCGGCTTTCAAGAAACCTTGTGCCTGGCTCTCGAAGAAGGCGCCAGCCAATCGCCAAAGGGTTGCCGCGGGCATGCTGGCGGCGCCGGCGCCCAGCGATGCGCAGACGTCGCTGAGCGCGCTGGCGGCATTCCCGTTCGGGTTGCGCATCAACGCCAGCAACTGCTTCTCGACGATGGTGCGAGCATTTTCGTTCACCGAAAGCGGCGAAACGCCGTTTTCGGCAGGCATGTCCAGCCAACGCCAGTCGACGCTCCACAAGTCCGCGGGATGAACACGTTCAGCGCCCGAAAGGGCTTGCACGGCCCGGTAGCGCGGAAACATCGCCAGCGGGGAAACCGGCTTGCCAGCCAGCATGCGCTGGAGGAAATCAAGCAGCGCAAACGACGCGTACTCGATGGTGTCCACATCTTCAGTGGTCAGCTTTTCGGGCTTCGCAATGAATCGTTGAACGGCCGATTCGCTGGCACGCAGCACGACGGCAGCCGTGGGAAGGCCGACGAGTTCGAGCGCGCCCACCCCCTGGTGAATCTGCTGGCGCGCGACACGCAGCACGGCCGGGTCGACGGCGTCCACGTCGGACCCATGCACCGACTCGGCTTCCTTGACGAACCTGCGCAAAGCCTTGTGGGCGTTGTCGAGCGAACGGCGCAGCTCTTCTTGCACCCACGCCAACGCGCTCAGATCGTCGGTCATCTCGGTCATCGTGTCGCTCGTCGTCGGGTGGCTGTCCATCAAATACCTTGTATCAAATCAGGGGCTGCGGGCCAAGGCCGCGGGCACTGCTGAGATCAACCAATCTTGAATCGGGCCACCGATTGCTTCAGTTCTTCCGCGGTACGCGACAGTTCACGCACCATCTGCGCCGTCGAGCGCGTGCCCTCCCCGGTCTGCTCGGTCACCGCGAAGATGTGCTGGATATTCGCCGCCACGACGTTGGCAGATTCGGCTTCGCGCAGCGCCTGGTTGGAAATCTGGCCGATCAGGTCGGCAAGCTGGCGCGACACGCGGTCGATGTCGCCGAGCGCGCTACCTGCCGCGTCCGACAGGCGGGTCCCTTCCACCACCCCCTGCGTGGAACGCTCCATGGCGCCCACCGCATCCTGGGTGTCGGTCTGAATGGTCTTCACCAGGGCCGCAATCTGCCGCGTGGCATCGCCGGACCGTTCGGCCAGCCGCTGAACTTCTTCCGCAACCACCGAGAAGCCCCGGCCCGCCTCACCGGCGGACGCCGCTTGAATGGCAGCGTTCAATGCCAGCACGTTCGTCTGTTCCGTGATGTCAGAAATCAGTTCGGTGATTTCACCAATTTCCTGCGACGACTCGCCGAGTCGCTTGATCCGCTTCGAGGTTTCCTGGATCTGGTCGCGAATGGAGTTCATGCCGCCGATGGTGTTTTGCACCGCGGTCAAGCCCGATTCAGCGGCCTGCAGCGATTGACGCGCCACTTGGGCGGTCTGCTGAGCTTGTGCCGACACCTCGTTGATTCGGCCCGCCATCTGGAGTACCGACTCGCCGGTCTCACGAATCTCGCGCAGCTGTTCGTCGGACGCGGCGAGCAGTTCGGTCGACGTGGCCTCCACCTGCTGGGTGGTTTCCGTCACGCGGCCCACCGTGCCCTGCACCTGGGAGACCAGCGTGCGCAACTCCTCCACCGTGTAGTTCACCGAGTCGGCAATGGCGCCGGTAATGTCTTCCGTCACCGTGGCTTGCTGGGTCAGATCACCTTCAGCCACGGTTTGCAGCTCGTTCATCAGACGCAGAATGGCGGCCTGGTTCGCGTCGTTGACGCGCTTGGCTTCTTGCTCTTGGCGCTCGGCTTCCTGCTGCTGTGCCTTCGCAAGGGAAGCGCGCTGGGCCTGATCGTTCACGTACAGCTTCAGGAACCCGGCACCACCGGCCGCCAACAGCAGGGCGAACAACAGCAAGATGGCCAGCGCCGGGCCGCTGAAGCCGGTGACCACGCCCAGGCGGTCCTGTACGGTTTCCAGGCCGACGCGCAGCGGTTCACTGTCCGCGATAATCGATGCCTGCGCCTCGCGGGCCGACACCAGGCCTTGCAGGTTGCCCAGAATGGAGCCCGCTTCGGCACGCGTTTCTTCGTACTGTTTCAGCAGCGCTTCCAGCCGCTCTTTGGTCTGGGCGTCGCGCGTCGGCGGCAAACGCAACTCCTGGTTGCCGTTCAGCAGGCCGTCGGCGATCTCGCGAAACGAGTTCAGGTCCTTGCCGAGCAAGAACACCGCTTCGGGGCTCACGCCTTCCATGGTCAGGAATTCATTGGCCGACTTGCCGATGCGCTGCGTCAGCATCACGAGCTGGCCCACGGCCGACAATTCGGCAGAAGACGCCTCTTGCTGCAGCTTGAGCGACGACACTGTCTCGGCGATCTCCAGCAGGTCGGACGACTGCCGGTTGATGGTGCGAAGCGCCTGGCCCACTTGCGTCAGGATGGCCTGCTGCTCCATCACCGTCTTCGCATTCTGTTCGGCGCGATCCACCAGAGGAATCAACGGTGCCAGAGATTCCTGCACCGATGCCGGCGCCGCGTCGAGGTCGCCTTCGCCGCGGGCCAGCCCGCGCACGCTGCGCGCCAGCACTTCCGTACTTTCCTTCACCTCCGGAAACGCCTGCGGGCTGCCGATCAACGCCTGCGATACCGATTTCGCCAGCCGCTGCGACTGCATCAGCGCCTGTCCGCTGGCGGCCACCTGTGCGGATCCTTTCGAAGCAGACGCCAGCGAGTACGCCGTCATGCCGACCAAACCGGCCAGGCCGAGGCCCACCACGACGAACAAGATGCGCTGCTGGGTCGCGATGGGCAACGCGCCGATCAGTGGCAGACCGGAGCCGGCGGCGATGTCGTCGGTGACGCTGGACGGAAGCCGTGTCTCTGAGAAGTCAGCAATCTCCGATGGTGCCGCCTCGGTGATGATGGAAGAGTCCATGTGGACCGTGCGCGAAGGCGCCTCCGCGGACGCTGCGTAGGATGCCGAGCCCGCGTCATCGTCCAGCCGACGTTCCATCGCGGCCACATCGCCGAGAACAAGGCCTGAATGATCCGCGTCAGCCATGGAGCGGTCGCGGCCTTTGCCGATGCTTGTGATCTTGTCCAGGAAGCTCATATGTTCCTCGTTCCGTCGTCTCAAAGTGGCTGTCAGAGAGCCGTGCGCCCTGGAGAGCGTCAGCCCGCGATCTTCAAAAATGCGGATTCATCTGCGAGTGCAGCGAGATTCAGCTCACGCCACGGGCGGTTGCTCGCATCCCGATAGTGGCCGCCGACGAAAGCCGGCTTCGCCTGGCCGTCGTCGGGCTGTTCGTTGAGCTGGTCGATGCTGCGCAGCCCCGACAATCGATCGACCATCACCGCGCAATTGATGTTCATGCTGACGTTGAAGGCCACGAACCATGACTGGTCGCGCGTGCTGTCGGCACCGCGCAGGCCGAGGAAGCCCGCCAGATCGACGATGCCGTGCAGGCGGCCGCGAAGATTGGCCACCCCGAGGAACCAGCGGCTCGTATAGGGCACGGGGGTGGTCGGCGTGAAGGGGAAGATCTCGCCGGCGTCCTGCAGCGGCAGAAGGAAGCCATGGCCGCCCGACTCCACAGCCAGCCAGGAACGCCCGCGTTCTTGCGTCTGCGCAGCCTTCAGCTTCTCCGCCAGGCGCGTTTGCAGTTCACGCAATGCTTCCTTATTGGCCATTCAGGTCCGCCTGGAGAAGGTCGAGGGGTTGCATTGAGGATCGTGCGGTTCGCACCCGATCAGTCGAAGGCCTTGATCTTGGCCACCAGTTCATCCGCATCGACCGGCTTGACGATGTAGTCACGCGCGCCCTGGCGCATGCCCCACACCTTGTCGGTTTCCTGATTTTTGCTAGTACACATGATCACCGGTACGTCGACGAACCGGGGGTCGCGCGTGATGGCGCGGGTCAGCTGGAAACCGTTCTGGCCGGGCATGACGACGTCCATCAGGATCAGGTCAGGCTTGTCCTCGCCGAGGCGACGCATCGCGTCTTCCCCATCTTCGGCGGTGCGCACGGAGTAGCCGCGTTTGGTCAGCAGTTCGGACAGGAAGTGCAACTCGGTCTTCGAGTCGTCCACCAGCAATATCTTCTTGATTGCCATGCTCGCTACTCCATCTCAACAAGTGCACACACGCAGCTGAAACGGCGCTGCGCTTTCACGCGGTGCGCCGATGCTGTTCGACCACTTGCAACAGCTGGTCTTTGGTAAAGGGTTTGGTGAGATAGGCCTCGGAGCCCACCATGCGGCCACGCGCCTTGTCGAACAGGCCATCCTTGGACGACAGCATGATCACCGGCACCGAAGAGAACTTGGGGTTGCGCTTGATGATGGCGCAGGTCTGGTAGCCATCCAGGCGAGGCATGAGGATGTCGCAGAAGATCAAATCTGGCGCGTGATCGTTGACCTTGGACAACGCATCGAAACCATCCTCGGCCAGCAGAACCTGGTAGCCGCCCTGCTTCAGAAAGATTTCTGCGCTGCGGCGGATCGTGTTGCTGTCGTCAATGACCAGCACCTTCACGCCCTCTAGGGCTTCGTTGCTCACCGGGTTGTCTCCTCATCAACGACGGTTGGTCGGTTCAATGCGATCACCCCTATCGTTTCGAGATCAGATCTGCACCATCTCGAAGTCTTCTTTTCGCGCACCACATTCTGGACAGGTCCAGTTCATGGGCACGGCCTCCCACGGCGTGCCGGCGACGATCCCGTGTTCGGGATCCCCGGCGGCCTCGTCATAGATCCAACCGCAAATCAAGCACATCCATGTCCGCACGCCAGCATCGTCACTCACGTTAATTCTTCGCCGCCTCACTACAATGAGAAAAGATTGTAGCCACGCAAAAACGCAAAAACGCGTTAGTTTGTGGGCACATACGCCACATTCCTCACATTTTTCTAGAAGTACAGGCAAACCCTGAATCTTCGGATGGAAGCGCCATGACCACCGATGTCAACCCCCTGGATCCGGGCACTGCGCCCCCCCAGGAAGCCCCGCCCCCCGCCTGCGTCATGACCTTCAACGCCACCGATCCCAGTGGCGCGGGCGGCTTGGCCGGGGATGTCGTGACCATTGCCGCCATGGGCGCCCACGCGCTCCCCGTCGTCACCTCCGTCGTTCTGCGCGACACCGCCGAAGTGTTCGACCACAGCGCCATTGATGCGGACATCGTGGTCGAACAATCCCGAAGCATCCTCGAAGACGTGACGATTGCGGCATGGAAAGTCGGATTTCTTGGTTCTGCCGAGGGCGTGAGCGCCGTGGCGGAGGTGCTGTCCGACTACCCGGACGTGCCGCTGGTGGCCTACATGCCGAACCTCTCGTGGGTGGAAGAAGACGACCAAAGTGCCTATCTCGATGCGTTTCGCGAGCTGGTGCTGCCGCAAACCGAGGTGCTCGTCGGCAGCCACCAAACGCTGACGGACTTTTTGTTGCCCGAATGGAACAACGAGCGCCCCGCCTCGCCGCGCGAACTGGCGGTGGCCGCCGCCCAACACGGCACGCGTTTCGTGCTCGTGACCAGCGTCCCCTTGCCTGACCAGTTTCTGGACAACGTCCTGGCGTCGCCGCAAGGCGCCATCACCGGCGAAAAGTTCGAGCGTTTCGAGGTCAGCTTCGTCGGCGCGGGCGATACCTTGTCGGCCGCACTGGCCGCGCTGCTGGCTTCGGGCAGCGAACTCCATACGGCGGTCGGCGAGTCGCTCGCATTCCTCGATCAAGCCCTCGACGCCGGCTTCCGCCCGGGCATGGGCAATGTGATTCCCGACCGATTTTTCTGGGCGCTGCCGCCCGGAGAAGAAGGCGAAGAAGGCGATCCCGCTGGCGAAGACGCCCCCAAAGACCCGCGCCATGTCCACTAACGCGCAGCTCTTCGAACGCGCGCTGCGCACCATCCCGGGCGGCGTGAACTCCCCGGTGCGTGCGTTCAAGGCCGTTGGCGGCACGCCGCGCTTCATCAGCCGCGCCCAAGGCGCCTACCTGCACGATGCGCAAGGCCAGCGCTATATCGACTACATCGGCTCGTGGGGCCCGATGATCCTCGGCCATGGACACCCGGCCGTGCTGGAAGCCGTGCAGAAAGCCGCGCTGGATGGCTTTTCGTTCGGCGCGCCCACCGAACGCGAGATCGAGTTGGCCGAAGAGCTTGTGAAATTGGTCCCCAGCATCGAGCAGGTGCGCCTGGTCAGCTCCGGTACCGAGGCAGCGATGAGTGCCATCCGGCTGGCACGCGGGGCCACCGGCCGCGCGAAGATCATCAAGTTCGAGGGCTGCTATCACGGCCACGCCGACGCCTTGCTGGTCAAGGCAGGCTCCGGATTGGCAACCTTCGGGAACCCCACCAGCGCCGGCGTGCCGCCTGAAGTGGTGCAGCACACCCTGGTGCTGGAGTTCAACCACCTCGAAGCACTCGAAGAAGCGTTCTCGCTTCACGGGCGGGACCTGGCCTGCGTGATGATCGAGCCGATCGCCGGCAACATGAATTTCGTGCGCACCTCGGTGCCGTACATGAAGCGGCTGCGGGAACTGTGCACCGCGCATGGCGCGCTCCTGGTATTCGACGAGGTGATGACCGGCTTCCGCGTGGCGCTGGGCGGTGCGCAGAGCCTGTACGCGAAAGTCATCCCCGGCTTCGCGCCCGACCTCAGCGTGTTCGGCAAAGTGATCGGCGGCGGCATGCCACTGGCGGCGTTCGGCGGCCCGCGCGCCCTCATGGAACAGTTGGCGCCGATGGGGCCGGTCTATCAGGCGGGCACCTTGTCGGGCAACCCGGTCGCCACGGCGTGCGGCCTGGCAACGCTGAAGGAAATCCAACGGCCCGGCTTCTACGACGCGCTGGGCGTGCGCACGCGCGAACTGCTGGATGGCCTGCTGTCAGCGGCAAAGGAAGCCGGTGTGCCGATGGTGGGGGATTGCGAAGGCGGCATGTTCGGCTTCTTCTTCACCGACACACTGCCGCAGAACTACCGCGTGGTCATGTCGACCGGCAGCGACCGCTTCAATCGCTTCTTCCACGGCATGCTCGACGCCGGCATGTACTTCGCGCCCGCGATGTACGAAGCCGGTTTCGTGAGCGCAGCCCACACCGCGGGCGATATCCAGGCCACACGCGAGGCCGCGCGTGCCGTGCTGGGCTCGATGGCCACCTGAGCCCCGCGCGCGTCCCCCGCGTCTTGGCTGTGCGCGCCGTACCCGGCTCCTAGAATCCGCGTCATGCACATACATATTCTTGGCATCTGCGGCACCTTCATGGGCGGCCTGGCCGCTCTCGCACGCGAAGGCGGCCACCAGGTCACGGGTTGTGATGCGGGCGTGTACCCGCCGATGAGCGACCAGCTGCGCGCACTCGGCATCGATCTCGTCGAAGGCTGGGATGCGGATCAACTGGCGTTGAAGCCGGATCTGTTCGTGGTGGGCAACGTGGTCTCGCGCGGCAACCCGCTGATGGAAGCGATTCTGGATGCCGGCCTGCCCTACACCAGCGGGCCGGCCTGGCTTGCCGAACACGTGCTGCAAGGCCGCCATGTGCTGGCGATCGCGGGCACGCACGGCAAGACGACCACCACCTCCATGCTGGCCTGGATCCTTGAACACGCCGGCCTCAACCCAGGTTTTCTGGTGGGCGGGGTGCCGATGAACTTCGGAGTCTCGGCGCGCCTGAGCCCCGGTACGCCGTTCGTGATCGAAGCCGACGAATACGACACCGCCTTTTTCGACAAGCGAAGCAAGTTCGTGCACTACCGGCCTCGCACCGCGGTACTCAACAACCTTGAGTTCGACCACGCCGACATCTTTGCCGATCTGGCCGCCATCGAAACCCAGTTCCATCACCTCGTGCGAACGGTGCCCGCGAGCGGACGCCTGGTGGTCAACGCCCGTGAAGAGTCGCTGCAACGCGTGCTCGAGCGTGGGTGCTGGAGCGACGTGGTGCGGTTCGGCGCCCGCAAGGAAGCGCCTGGCGCATTGCGCGCTCGCGGCGAACCCCATGCGTTCGACGTGCTGCGCGGCAGCCTGAAGATCGCGCAGGTGGACTGGCCTCTGCTCGGTGAACACAATCAGTTGAACGCGCTGGCCGCGATGGCGGCCGCCGAGCACGTGGGCGTCGCGCCCGACACCGCCGCGCAGGCCCTGGCCACGTTCGAGAACGTTCGCCGGCGCCTCGAACTGCGTGGAGAGGCCGCCGGCGTGAAGGTCTATGACGACTTCGCGCACCACCCCACGGCCATCCACACCACGGTGAACGGCCTGCGCCGCAAAGTCGGCGCCGATCGGATCCTGGCTGTGTTCGAGCCCCGCTCGAACACGATGAAGCTCGGCGCCATGAAAGCGCAGTTGCCCTGGGCACTGGAAGAAGCCGACCTGTCGTTCTGCCACCAGGGCCTTCTGGAGTGGGACGCCCGCGAAGCCTTGTCACCACTCGGCGACAAAGCCATCGTGGCAGACTCCATCGAGGCACTGGTCGAGGCAGTGCGCACCGCCGCGCGCCCTGGCGACCACGTGCTGTGCATGAGCAATGGCGGCTTCGGCGGCTTCCACGACAAGCTGCTCACCGCGTTGAGCCGCTGAGGCCGCGTGCGGCCGCGCCGCACGCACACCCCACTCAGCTGCGCAGCATCGACGCGCTGAGGGCCTGG
>CAZBOF010000027.1:29266-33603 GCA_964493285.1 uncultured Rhizobacter sp.
CGCGCCGCACGCACACCCCACTCAGCTGCGCAGCATCGACGCGCTGAGGGCCTGGGTCAGCACCGCCAGGCTGTCCTTCAGGTGCGCCTGGCTCTCCACCGACAACGCGCGGCTCGTCGATGCCCGCCTGATCTGCGCCTGCAATTGCGTGGCATGCATGCGCATCAGGCTCAACGCATCGGGCGGCAAGGTGGCAGATCCGCGCGTGAGCAACCCCTGGATGCGCTTCAAGTGCTCGCGCTGAAGGTTGCGGCGCAGGCGATCGATGTCCTTGCCCGCCTTCAGCTCGCTCCACACGGCGTCTTGCAGCGTGGCATACACCTCGGCCAACGAGATCATGTCGGCCGACTGGTTCTTGCCGATGTACAGCGGCAGGTCGAGCAAGCGCGCGGCGGTCCCGGGACTGAGCAAGCGATCCATCGCCACGGTCTGCAATTGAAGCACCGAAGCCGGAATGCTCACCGGGCCCGCACGCTCCCATTCGTTGTAGTCGGGCGACAGATTGGCGATGAACTCGGGCCTGAAGCGGAAGCTGTCGGCGTTGAACACGCCGGTGGCCAGGAACTGCAGCGCCTCGCGTTGCTTGGCCGGCTCGACCGGCACGTAGGCCGCGCGATGGGTGGTGCCCGGCAGATCACGCACGGTGTACATGCCACCCACGTACTTCCCCACCAATTCCGAGGCGCGGGCAAGCTGGCGGAAGCCGCTCAGCAGCACGCGGCGCTGCCGCGTCGCTTCATCCCCGGGACGCGGCGTGCGGGTCTGCACCCGCTCCCACAACTCGCGCGACAACTGCAGGCGCTTCACGTAGTAGGCGAGCGGGTCATCACCGAGGTCGAACCGATTCACCAGCGGGTCCACGCCGTCCGTGCCGTAACCGCCGGCGTCGATGTCGTCGGCGTAGGCCAGCAGCGGCTCGGTGCTGCGCGAGGCAATGCGCTCCAGCGCAACCGCCTCCTCTTCGGGCAAGAACTCCCGGTAGGCGTACTCGATCGCCCAGTAGTCATACGGGCCCAGCGTGGTGTTGTTCAATGCGCCTTGCTTTTCTCCCCGCACTGCGAGGTTGTAGGCGTTGTAGTCCATCACCGAGCCGGAAATGCCGTTCTTCTCGGTGTATTCCTTGTCTTGCAGCAACTCGCGGCTGACCACCGTCGAGCCCTTGAAGTTGTGCTTCAGGCCAAGCACATGGCCCACCTCATGCATGATCGTGTCCTTGATCACGTCGCGCACGAAGGCCTCGGCTTCGGGCCCTTCGGGGTCGATGTCCCCGCGCGCTTCCAGCAGGTCGAGCGCGAAGTCCATCTCCATGGCGGCTTCATGCGCATAGTCGCAGTAGGCATCGTGCGCATGGGAATGCGACAGCGGCGCCAAAGGCGGCATGCGCGCCGGGGCGGCCCCGACGTCCTCAACCAGGAAGCGGCGCGCACCGCGGCCGAACACATCGCTCATGGCGATGTCGGCATCGATGATTTCACCCGTTCGCGGGTCAGAATGATGCGGGCCCCGCGCAAAGCCCACGTCCGAACCGACAAACCACCGGATCGATGCATGCCGTGCGTCCATGGAATCCCAGCCGGCGTCGTCGGGCTGCTGAAGCACGACGATCGCATTGCGGTACCCGATGCGCTCGAACGCCTTGTTCCACTCCAGGACCCCCGCCTCGACCGGCGCACGGTATTGCGCAGGGATGTTCTTGTCGAGCCAGAACACGATCGGCTCGCGCGGCTCCGAGAGGGATGCAGCCGGATCGGCTTTCTCCAGGCGCCAGCGGTTGATGTAGTGCGCGCGCGGATTGACCTTCAGATCGGTACCCAGGTCGGTGACCACATCGAAGAAGTGACCCAGGCGCGGATCGGCCTTGCGAGGGCGCATGGGCTGTTCAGGCAAGCGCGTGAAGCTGTAGGTGTACCCCACGAACATGCTGCGCGGGTCGGGCGTGGCCGACGGCGGCGGCGTGGCCGGCACGGCGCTCGGCACCAAGGGGGCTGCCGGCAAGCGCGGCGTGGCGAAATGCACGCGCGCGTTGAGTGTGGTGAGGTCCTCGGTCACACGCGTGGTCTCGAAGAACGAATTGCCGCGGTCCAGAGAAAACGGCATGCGGAAGGCGCGCTCGATCGACGTGGAGTAGCCGGGGATATCGCTCAACATGAAAGCTGCATCGATCAGCACCGACTTGCGCTCAGGATGCGCGGCACTCGCCACGGCGGCGGCGCCCAGCAGGCTGTGGGAAAACCCTTGCTCGACGGCGGCCTTCATCGCGGCAGTGCTGCTGACGAAGCGGGTGTTGAGCGCAATCAGCTGCACCTGCTGCGTGCCCACGCGGCGAAAACTGGCAAGCCATGACGGTCCCATCTGGCTCGCATAGAGACCCCGCTCGCCCACGGACGACGACACGTTCGCGGAGAAAAGGAATGGCTGGTCCAGCCGCTCGGCGGGAATCTCCAGCCAGGTCTTGTCGTCCTTGCGCCAGATGGGAACGAACCCGTCCTGGCGCGTGGCGCCCTTGATCACCTCCTCGAACGGCTTGGGTTGCCCCGGCTCGGCCCGCGCTGCCGCCGCGGACGCAGCCGATGCGGGTGGCGCGGCGGCGTCGGCCGCCGCAGAGGCCGGTGCGTCGCCCGGGGGCTGGCCGAGCGGCGCGATCGCGCAGGCTTGCAACCCCAGCGCGGCCACCGCAAGCAGAAGCGGCACCCAATGGGCGGGGCGGGCGGCAGTCAATTGATACACAGGCGCATCCTTGAGAGGCATCGAATCAGCGACCCAGTTTAGGGTCGATCGCGGCGTACGGACCTGGGGCGCACGGGGGAATAGGGCAAACTTCACGGCCCCTCACCACCGGCCGCGGCCACCCGCTTCGAGCCCAACCCGCATGCGCAGTTCCATGCCGTTGACCCATCTGATCTATCTGCACGGCTTCCGATCGTCGCCACAATCGGCCAAGGCGCGCCAGGTGGCGGCCTGGATGTCGGCACACGCCCCGGACGTCACATGGTGGTGCCCGCAACTGCCGCCTTCGCCGGACGAGGCGCTCGCGCTGCTCGAACAAGGCACCGTGGATTGGCCCCACGAGAGCCGCGCCATCATCGGCAGCTCGCTTGGCGGGTTCTATGCCACCGTCCTCGCCGAGCGCTGGGGATGCCGCGCCGGGCTGCTGAACCCCGCCGTGAACCCCTCGCGCGACCTCGCCCGCTACATCGGCGAGATCCGCCAATGGCACGGCGATGATCACTTCTATTTCCGACCGGAGTACGTGGCCGAGCTGGCTCAGATGGCACCCGGCGAACTGGCCGACCCGGCCCGCTACTTCGCCGTCATCGCCACGGGCGACGAAGTGCTGGACTGGCGCGAGATGAGCGCGCGCTACCGGGGCGCGCACCTGCGCGTCGTCGAAGGCAGCGATCACGCGCTGTCCGACTTCGACGGCCACCTTGCGCACCTGCTCCACTTTCTCGGGCTCGCGCCGTCACCTTGAGCGGCATCGGGTTCAAGCGACAATCCGGCCCATGTATGCATTGTTTGACGATGCCGGCAAGTTTTCGGCCGGGCGAGTAATGAGCGAGACCGACAACTCGATGCAGATCGAGTTGGATTCGGGCAAGCGCGTGAAGGTCAAGGCCGCCAACGTGCTGCTGAAGTTCGACCAGCCCGCGCCCGCCGCGCTGATGGCCGAGGCGCAGCGCCTGTCCCAGGAGATCGAGCTTGATCTCGCCTGGGAATTCGCGCCGGAAACCGAGTTCAGCTTCGCGGACCTCGCCCGCGACTATTTCAGCAGCACCGCCAGCCCGGCGCACCAGGCCGGCGCGCTGTTTCGCCTGTTCGAGGCGCCGCACTACTTCCGACGGCTGGGCAAAGGCCAGTTCAAGAAAGCCCCGGAGGAAACCGTCAAGGCGGCCTTGCTGGGCATCGAGCGCAAGAAGCAGATTGCCGCCCAGATCGACACCTGGGCCACGGCGTTGGTGTCCGGCCAATGCCCGGCACCGCTGCGCGAGCAGCTCTACAAGATTCTGTTCAAGCCTGACAAGAACGCTCCTGAATACAAGGCGGTGGTCGAGGCCTCCAAGCGCGCGCAGAAGGCCCCGCTCGATCTGCTGACCGCGGCGGGCGCCATCGACTCGCCCTACCAGTTCCACTGGCGGCGTTTCCTGTTCGAGAACTTTCCCAAGGGCACGGGCTTCCCCGCGCTGGATGCCCCTGCCATCAAGGAAGAGCTGCCCCTGGCGGCCTGCACCGCGTTCTCCATCGACGACTCGGCCACCACGGAAATCGACGACGCGCTGTCCGTCACCGGCCTCGGCAGCGGCACGGTGGTGTTCGGCATCCACATCGCCGCACCGGGC